>CALXTJ010000005.1 GCA_944391375.1 uncultured Alphaproteobacteria bacterium | reverse complement strand
TTGCTTAATCACTCCTCTTGACTTACACCCCTCGGGGGATTTCTTTTTCATTTCCACTTTTCAGGGTACAGATCAATTTCTGCGGGGTGTTGTTTTATGAGTTTAACGAGAGTTGGCCATTCGTGTTGCGGTGTTCCACTCAAGAGTTTTACCTTTAACTTGAGTTTGGGTTTGCTCTTTAGTGTTTTGTCTTTCCTGCTGATTGTATTTTTCGCGGATATGTCTTACTACCGAAACATTTGCAGCAGAAGGCAATTCGTTGTTACAATCAATCATACATTCGGCATAATCCAGAGCATTTATTCCCATTTTATTTTCAATTTTCAAATTAGGATTTTGGTCCAAAATATAGGATATGGTTTGTAGATATTCAGGAGTATTAAAAGCGTTCAAATCAATGTTAGCATTACCGGCAACACGATTGTTTAAATTTAATATTTCCATAAGCATAGTATTTCCGTTGCTGTTTTGAGCATTAACGTCTGCTCCTTTATCAATAGCGGTTTTGACTATACTGTATAAAATTTTGGCCTGCTGTGTGGCTTCTTTATATGGTTGAGGGGTAATACCTCCTTGATGGCTGTTGAATTCTTCAATTGCTTCAAATACTGTTGCAACGGCATTTTCTTTGGTTATATTTTTTCCTGTAGCTTCGGCCGGCATGTAGTCAATATAACTGGATGTCATCGGCATTGAGGCAATTTGGGCCTCGTACTGTTGCTTAATTTTTCGGCTGATAGCCTTATTTAGAGGACTGGCATCATTATGACCGGCTCGGGCACTGTAAATACGACGAGAATACATAGTTTCTGCACAATCGGATGCGTTGATACCGTTTTTGTTTTCTATGGTTAAATCAGGATTTTGTTCCAAAATAAGGTTTATGGTTTGGGCATAGTTTTCATCATATTTTGATTCTATATACCCATCTTGATTATTGTCAGTCAACAAGAGCATAAGAGCTGTATTTCCGTTTGCGTCCTGAGCATTGATATCTGCTCCGTTATTGATGGCAGTTTGTACGGAATTGTACAAAGTTTGCGATGAAGCGTATTCAGATTTGTGGTCTGCCTTAGAAAATTGTCCTGCTGCCTGTAAAAGGATGTCGGTTGCGTTTTCTTTGGTTATGGCAACATGTTCTATTTTTTCCGGAGACTTATTATCAGATTGATTGTTTCCGCAACTGGTCACTCCCATACTTGCAGTTGCTGCGGTTCCAACAATTAACGAGGATAATCCTAACTGGCGAAGTTTGCGTCTGAATTCTTCTTTGTTCATGTATAATCTCCATATATGATTCCATTAACTTGATGATATACGAATTCTACATTTTTGTCAATATGTATATAAAAAATAGTTCTCACATCCAGTCGCTTTCATCAGGCGGCTTTTTTTTTATTTTCAAAATCAATTTATGTGCAAAATTGCTTTGACTTTTATAAATTATTTTGTAGAGTAGTAACCGGAGCATTTGATGAATGTTCCGGGGTGTGAGAACCTCGTTACACGTGTTTGTATAAACATAAATTATACGCTTTCTGGCAACGGCCGGAAGGCGGTAAAATAAGCCTTATGGTCAATATACCCACTATTCGTGTAAATAGTTCTCAACTTCCGGTCGCTTTCATCAGGCGGCTTTTTTGTATTGATAAGGAAACTATCATGATGGAAATATCTAAACAGGTACTATACATCGTTTTGGCGATAGCATTTATAAAATTTGTTGTTGCTTTAGGTTCTTTTATTATAAATGTCTGCCTCGGATGAAAGTATATGGATGTTGATGAGTAGGTAATGTTTTTAATACCGACTTTATCCAGCTAAAATCAAATGTTTGCAATAAAAACAACTTATTTATGAAAGGATAATATTATGTTATTGCGAACACTTGCTTTGTCGGCTTTTATATTGATTGCGGCTTGCAGTCAAACGGAGGTTAAGTTTACGCCTTCGGTAGAATGCGAACAAGGCATTATTAAGCTTATTGATACGGCAGATAATTCCATTGATGTTGCCGTATATTCAATTACCAATGATAATCTGGTTAAGGCTTTGCAAAGGGCTCAAAATCGCGGAGTTAAATTGCGGATTTTAACCGATAGGTTGCAAGCGGCCGGTAAATATTCCAAAGTACCGGAAATGTACAAGTCCGGCTTAAATGTTAAGGTCAATACCGTAAATAAAATAGAGCATAATAAATTTGCGGTTTTTGACGGCGAAAAAGTTGTTACCGGTTCCTATAACTGGACAACTTCGGCAACCCGAAACAACAGCGAAAATTGTTTGTTTATTTTGCAAAAAAATGACAGTGTTGCAGATTATCAGAACAGATTTAATGAATTGTGGCAAAAAAACAGTTCCGTTAAATCGGATAAGTGGCTAAAAAAACGACTGGAAAAGCAATTCCATAATTAGGCAACCGCCTAACAACAAAAAAAAGCCGCCTCTAAATGGCGGTTTTTTAATGGTGCGAGTTGGGATGGCTAAGTAAAAACAACCGAAGTAACGGTTGTTTTTATCTGCAACATCTTTGTCATCTTATTGAGCCAAGAGGCGGAAGCCTTGCAGGCGAAAGTTAGATGCCAAAGCGGGGCCTGTCCCCAAGAAAGCAAGTTTGAAAAACGCAGCTTGATTGGATCCGAGCACAAAAAAAGCCGCCTTCAACTGGCGGTTTTTTAATGGTGCTCGGGGACGGGATCGAACCGCCGACACGAGGATTTTCAGTCCTCTGCTCTACCAACTGAGCTACCCGAGCATCAAATACGAGAGTTCTTATAATGGATATTTTTTTAAATGTCCAGCATATTTTTTATTTTTTTGCATATTTTTTTATAACCGTGTCTAAAGAGCAGGCCATATTTGCTTTTGGCTTTGTTAGGGCAAGGGTGTTCGGGCTTATTGCGGCTTGTTTTTTAAGTTGCCGGTTTTGTCTGCCGCAAGCTTGAGCTTATCTTCAACGGAATTATCGGCTAAAATCGGGACTTGTGCCGAATAACTGTTGAACATAATGTCTTCGGGACTTATTTTGCCGCATAAAACATCTCTTTCATGCTCTAACGACTCCAAACGCAGTAAATGCCGGTGGTATAAGGGTGAGCTGTAATAACTGTCGTTGCCGTTTTCCTGGCAAAATATCAGCTCTTTGATAAATTTTATTTCATTATTTATTTCATCTAGGGTTTTCATTTTTATCTCCTTTATATTAAATATAATATATCTTTTATAATATATCAATCTTAATATAAAGCCTGTGCATATCTAACCCTTTAAAATAATTTTTCAGCACTTTTGTCGGCATAAAAAAAACCGCCCAAACCGGGCGGCTCAAGAGGGGAGGCGTAAGTGGGCTCCAGCCGGAAGCAAGTGAGGATTTAATGGCGGCGGCTTAAGGGAAATTTTTCCGGCAGTATTCTTGTCGGTGGCGGCTTAAGGGGTGGAGGTTTAATCGGGGCTCAAGGGGAGGGCTTAAGCGGCAGAGTTCTTTTCGGCACCTTAATCAGAGCCCTAATCTCAACCGCTTAATCTGAGGCAGCCTAATCGCAACGGCTCAACGCACTACCTGATTTAAACCTTCTGTAATACCAACATTATACGGCCTAAAACTTTTAAACGGCTAATGTCCGGCGTCTGATAACTCTTGTACTTGTCATTGTCGCAACTTATTTCCGCCGTGCCGTCAAGAGGGGAAATCTGAACCCGCTTGATGCTTATGTCACGACCGCTGCCGAATAAATATAAACCGTCGGTGTCCGCCGTTTGATACGAGGTGTCTACCCATACATAATCGCCTAAGTTAATCGTCGGCTTCATGGAATCGCTTACAACCTTTATTATCTTAACGGCTTTGGCTTCGGCGGTGCTTAAGTCGTCCCAGATGTTCCGGCTTAAATATTGCTTGCCGATAACCTCCTGATAAAATACATCGCCTTGTAAATGCAACTTGACAATATCCGTTCCGGCTAACTGATACTCGTCGGCCACTTGAGCATTCTTATCTTCCATTGATAAACACTCTTCTCCCGTGTCGCCGGAAACTCTGGAGGCTATTATCTCATCGTCCATCAGCTCCTTGTCGTCAACTCCCAAAAGGCGAGCTAACCGAAAACGATCAATCTCCTTTAATCTACGCGGATAACCGTATTTTACATACTGCTGTATGTACGAATCCTTGCGGCCGATTTTTAATGAAAGCTCACGGTAGTTAAACCCTTTGTCGGTTATCAGCTTGTCAATCTTTTTTCTTATATCTTCAATATCTGCCATTTTATCCTCCTTGCTAATTTTCATATACAATATATTAAAAATAATATTTGTGCAAATATTATTTTTCATATTGACTTTTGTTTTATGCTTTATTTATATTAAAACTAATATATTGTAACGGTTATCGGAGGTGCTTATGGAAAAAGTTACAACTTTGGAAGATGTGGAGTACGAAATTAAAAAAGCCGTTAAAGTCTTAAGGGCTCTCCCTAAAGACGGGCCTTGCAAAGCTAAGTCTTGTTGGCCCAAATTTCCGCCGGAATATGAAAATGACGCTTTTCAAAAATTTAGTGCCAATTTTGTGCCCATGCCTTGCGAAGTTGATGATATGGACGAGGTCTTTGAAAACTGGTTTAAAGTTTTGGATAGGGACGATAAACTCTTGGTGTTCTACAAAAATTTGGGCTACAGTGCCAAGCTTTTAATGCGGATTTTTAAAAAATCCCGCAGTACCGTCTATGCTCAGTATAAAAAAGCTTTGCAAACTATTCTAGACTATCTGCAAGAACAAAATATGAAAAATTGTGCCTGATTATATGTTGAGGATATTATGCCAAGAAAACATTCTTCCCTTATCTTTTATAAAAAATATCTGCCGCTGTTGGAAATGGAAAACGGTAAATATGATACTTTTGTCTTTACCGGCGGAAGAGGCTCACTTAAAACCGGCCATGTCTGTCGGGCAGTGTTGGTGGCTATGATGCGATACAAAAAACGCGTCGCTGTGTTCAGAGAAACTAAAGTTTCTACCGAGGAAAGCCTCTTTGTGGAATTTAAAGAACTGATTAACACCGAGTTTGCTCAACGCGGCTTTGAATGCTCTAAAAATAAAATAGTGCACAAAACTACCGGCTCGGAATTGTTTTTTATGGGCCTCCAAGATAAAAATCAGAGCACCCGTGAAAGCCTGAAAGGTCTGGCTCAGATTGATATTTTACTGATAGACGAAGCCCAAACCGTAAGTGCTGCCGTGTGGGGCGTTTTATTAAAAACCATCCGTAAACAGGGCGTGGTGTTAATTGTTATTTATAACCGCATAGATGACGAATTGCCGGTGGAAAAAGCCCTGTTCTTGGATTATGCCGATATGTCGGCTCCCGCTAAAACCTACTTTGCCGAAGTAAATTATCCGGAAGTTGAACATCTGGGGCTTTTATCGGAAAAATTTTTAACCTACGCCGGTTTGATAAAACAAAATAAACCCGATGAATATGAACGCGATTATCTAAATAAACCCAAAGGTGCCGATGCGGCCAAAGTTGTTAAATACTGGTCGCCGGAAAATATCAATCCCGATATTCGTTATTGCGAAGATTTGGATATCTACTGGAGCTTGGATTTTAATGTGAATCCCGCAATGTCAACATTGGCTCATTATGACGGTAAAAAGTTTTTTGTTTTTGACGAACTGGTCTTAAATAATGTTATTACTCAGGATGTGGCAGATGAATTTGTACATCGCTATCCGCCTGAAAATGTAAAAGGGATTATTCAAATTTGCGGAGATGCTTCGGGTAAATATCGTAAAACCCAAAGCCGATACTCCGATTATGCCATTATTATTAACACTTTGGCCAAAAACGGGTATCATTACAAACTTAATTTAAGACCGTTTAATCCGCCGATTATAGCTCGTGTTAATGCTTTTAATAAACAAGTTTTGACCGATGACGGCGACAGAAATGTGTTGGTTCATCCCCGGTGTAAGTGGCTGATTTATAATATGAAAAACCTGCGTTACAAAGAGGGAACGAGTATTATTGATGAGGCTACGCCTTCGCAAATTGCCGATGATGACGCCAAACTTTACTTAGGACATATTTTTGATGCCGTAAGCTATATGGTGGAATTTTTTAAACCCGTCGTTAAAGAATAACGGGCTTTGTAAAACAACTACCTTTCTGCGGTTTTATAATTTTTGAGTTGGGTAAAGTTTTGTCTTGTGCGACCGATACTGTCTACATAGATAACCTTACCGCATGTCGGATGAAAATCGTTATTGTTGTACACCAACCATATAACATTAACTTTACGCAAATCTTCACGGGGCAAACTATAAGAATAACCGTCCGTAAATACAATTTTATTTATCTCCCGCTTTTTGGAGAAATTTCTTACCGGTAAATCCAAATCGGTGCCTCCGCCGCCGTAAACTTGGAAGTTGTCAATATCCTTATCGCTTTTAATTTTCTGAAAGCCATAAAATTCGGTATCAAAACATCCGACTTTAAGTTCAGAATTTTTTAAAATAGGTTTTAACTGCCTTAAAAACTCTTTTAACATGTCCTCATCAACCGAACCGCTGGTATCAAGCATAACTTCGGTTTCGGCCTTGTTTTCATCTTCCAAAACCATAGCAATATAATATCATACTTTTTTTGGTTTGTAATATATTTTGTCAAAAAACAAATACCGAAACATATGTCTCGGTATTTGTTTTTTGTTTTGTAAAAAGTCTGTTACATTTGTTGATTGTATTTAAACGGATCCTCCTTTTCCTTACCTTGATATACATCACTGGCTTCGTCAAAACGGTCACTCAAACGCGAGGTTAATTTTCCGGCACTGCTCTCGGTGTTTTCTATTTGCTGAGAAATCTCCGTGCTGGCATTGGTGGTATAGCCCTTTATCCAATTCCACTGATTTTCAGGTGTTATACCATAGCCAAACCACATTATCAAAACGACAATCCCGATTAACCCGATTAAATAAATTATTGCTTTCATATCTAAACTCTCTTGTTGTTATCAATGCCTGTTTTATATCACCGATAACTTAATAATAGCTTAATGGTATTTATGCAAAAATTTCTTCCGGGGTGTAGTCCCCGTAAGCAAATGCTTTGCCGTCTATAACCCGATACCCCTTATCAAGTCGGGCAATCTGCTCCATGTCTTGATTGTCCAGTATTAAATTTAACGAATTTAAATTTTCTTGCAGACGGGCCTCGTTTGCCGATTTGGGTATGACTATTACTCCTCGCTGCATCTGCCAGGCTAAAATAACTTGAGCCGCACTAACATTAAGCTTGTGAGCAATGTTGAGTATAACCGCATCTTCTAAAAGAGCAGATTTGTTATTTGATTCTGCGTTGCCGTCTTTACTCCTTGAACCTGATCCTAACGGAGAATACGCCGTTAAAGCTATCATGTTCTTGTTACAAAAATCCAATAACTCGTTTTGCTGTAAATAAGGATGACATTCTACCTGATTTACTGCCGGACTTATTTGCCCTTTGTCCAAAATAAGCTGTAGCTTTTCCGAACCGAAATTGGAGGTGCCGATGGCTTTTACCAACCCTTGATTATACGCCTTTTCCATTTCTGCCCAGGTTTCTTCCAAGGGGACATCTTTTAAAGATAACATATCATCGCTACCGGACGGTATTGCCGTGCCGGGCTTTTGGGCTACCGGCCAGTGCATGAGCCATAAATCTAAATATTCAACCTGCAATTCTTCCAAGGTTTTGTGTAGTGCCGATAAAACATCTTTTGCTTGATGTGAATCGTTCCATAACTTGGAGGTGATAAATATATCCTGACGCCGTAAATTATCTTCCTCCATGGCATCGTGAAATGCTTGACCAATCTCTTTTTGATTGCCGTAAATCGGAGCACAGTCAAAATGATTATAGCCTAACTTTAAAGCCCAGCGAATCGCCGTGTAAACTTCCCCCGGTGCTGCCTTCCAGGTGCCTAAACCGATTAAAGGTATTTGGTTGTCGGTGTTTAATGTTTTATACTTCATAATATCCTCCTTTGTTGTATGAGTGCTTTTGATATAATATCAAATGTCGGCTCTTAAAGGTTTTTAATCTTTTTCTTGCTTGTTTTTATAAATAATGTATCTTATCTTTAAAATGCTTTTTGATTAGCGGGAGAAAAATCATGCATCATACTTTATTGCTTTCGGCAACCGTCTTGTTACTTGCTCTTACAAATCAAGCACATTCGGCAGTGGCCGATCTAACTCAGGGCTTGAGTATAAGTATCTACAATAATAATCTGGCTCTTGTTAAAGATACTCGCAAAGTAAGTCTTAAAAACGGGCAAAACGAAGTGGCTTTTGAAGGTGTGGCCTCACAAATTAAACCTGAAAGCGTGCTCATTTCCGGGCAGGGAGTTAATGTTATGGAATATAACTATAATTACGACCTCTTGAATACGCAAAATATTATTGAAAAATCGGTTGGAAAAAAGGTTAAAACCGTTGTAGAGAATCCGACCACCGGTGAAAATATTTTTGATACCGCCATCATTTTAAGTGCTACTTCCGGGACCGTTGTATTGCAGTTTTCTTACGGTATTGAAACGCGTTTTCCGGGACGCCTTGTTTTTGAAAATCTGCCCGAAGGCTTGAGCCAAAAACCAACACTTAATGCTACCCTTTTTAGTGTTAATTCCGGCGTGCAAAATTTGATGCTGGCCTACCTTACCAACGGTATATCCTGGAAGACCAACTATGTTGCCGAAGTTGCCGATAATAATACTCTTAACTTAAATGCGTGGGTGGCTATCAATAATAATTCCGGTATTGATTATAATGATGCCAAAGTCCAACTGATTGCCGGTGATGTTAATCAGGTTTACGATGCGGCCGTACCCGCATTCAGAGCTAACAATCTGATGCTTGCCAAAGCCGCAGTCAGCGAATCCGCTGCCGATACCGCTGCCGGTATGCCGCAACAAATAAGTGGATATCAACTCTATAATCTGCCCTATAAAACCGATATTAAAAATAAACAAACCAAACAAGTCAGCCTTTTTGAAAAGCAAAATGTTAAGTATCAAAAAGAAGGGCGAATCTATTCCTCTTTATATTTCGGCGGTGACTATCAATCGGCTTTTGAAAAACAACATCCGCAAATGTTCTATATTATCAATAATAAAGAAGCCGATAATTTAGGAATCCCCATGCCGGCAGGGGTGGTTCGCTTTTATGAAAACGATAAACAATCTAATATGCAGTTCATCGGTGAAAACAATATTTCGCACATCGCCAAAGGTGAAAAAATTGAACTTGATTTAGGCGATTTTTTTGATGTGTTTGTGGACGGTAAAGTTGCCGCCGTTGATAAAGTAGCGGAAACAAAGTTATCCGGTCTTATTAACGGATGCTCCAGAATGCAAACCGTTCGTAACTATAATGCCGAAGTGGTCTTTAATAACTCCGGAGATAATCTTGTTAAAATCCGCTTTATGCAAAACATCAATCAAAACACCAAAATCATAAAAGAAAATATTGCCGGAAACTTAAAAAATGCCAACCAGTATGAATGGCTCATTGAGGTTCCCGCCAATGGAAAAATTACCCTTAATTTTGTTGCCGAAGTTACTTCTCAAGACAGAGTTTGTCAGTAGCTTTCAGTAAAGCTTTAAAGCAAAAAAACACTCCCGTTTTTAAGGAGTGTTTTTTCATATCAGCTTAATGCTGATATTATTTTTTACTGCTGCTTTTAGATGTGCTTTTGGAAGCTGTTTTTTTAACAGAACTGCTTGAAGAAGCACAGGATTTTTTGCAGCATTTTTTTGCAGTTGATTTTGAACAAGAAGAAATCTGCTCTACAGCCATAGACCAGAATTTTTCATCTTGACCGGAAGGACAGCCGGCATTTTGCCATAAATAGTAAGCTGCTTCCCTTATACAATTTTCATTGTTAGACATAATTAAATCTCCAAATAATTGTTCTTAACAATTGCACTATATATTTGTTTTTTAAAGACGTCAATAATTATTCTTAAAAAAAACAGAGTTATTCTCTTGCTTTTAAATTGAGTTGCCTTTATAGATATAATTGTGAAGATTGAATGAAAATTTTTTTGTATTATTTTGATTATACCATAATGGAGGTTTAATGGAAAATTTATTATCTAAAGAAGAGATGAATGCCGTTATTAACGGCGATCACGGTAATGTGTTTGCAGTGCTCGGAATTCATCGCGATAAGGGCTCTAAAAATGTGTTTATCAGAGCCTATCAACCCCGTACCAAACAAATTGAATTGTTAGATGAAAATAATAACTCTTTGGGCTTAATGACCAAACTTGATGACAGAGGTTTTTATCAGATAAATTTGGGCGTGGGTGAAAATTTTAAATACCGTTTTAAAATTACCAATGATCAAAATAATACATATATCGCCGAAGATACTTATCGCTTTCAGCCGACTATCGGTGATATTGATGTCTATCTTTTTGCCGAAGGGAATCATCACGATATTTATAAAAAACTCGGTGCCCATGTTATGGAAATGGACGGCGTTAAAGGCGTCGGTTTTGCCGTGTGGGCTCCTAATGCCAAACGCGTTTCCGTTATAGGTAATTTTAATAACTGGGACGGCAGAGTTGATGTTATGCGTAAACATCCTACTTGCGGTATCTGGGATATCTTTATTCCGGGAATCGGCGAGGGCGGAGTTTATAAGTACGAAATTAAAACGCAGCAAGATTATATTTTAACCAAATCTGATCCGGTTGGATTTTATGCCGAAAAAAGACCGAAGACCGCATCTATTGTTTATGACTTAAATCATTATAACTGGAATGATGCCCAGTGGATGGCTTATCGTGAAGCTTATAACAGCTTTGACAGACCTATGTCCATCTATGAAGTACACTTAGGCTCTTGGCGTAGAAAAGGTGAACACGGTGAGGAATATTTAACCTATCGCGAACTGGCCGATTATTTGGTACCTTATGTTGCCAATATGGGCTTTACTCATGTGGAGTTTTTACCTTTATGCGAACATCCCTTGGATGCTTCTTGGGGCTATCAGGTGACCGGACTTTTTGCTCCGACATCGCGTTTTGGAACTCCTGATGATTTTCGTTACATGATTGATAAATTTCATCAAGCCAATATTGCCGTAATTATGGATTGGGTTCCGGCACATTTTCCCAAAGACGCTCACGGACTTGTAGAATTTGACGGTACGCATTTATACGAGCATGCCGACCCCCGAAAAGGTGAACATAAAGATTGGGGTACTAAAATTTATAACTACGGTCGTACCGAGGTTTGCAATATCCTTTGTGCCAGTGCTTTATATTGGCTTAAAGAATACCACATTGACGGCTTGCGGGTTGATGCCGTAGCCTCAATGCTCTACTTGGATTATTCTCGTAAACCCGGCGAATGGATACCTAATCAATACGGCGGTAACGAAAATTTAGAAGCTATTTCTTTCTTGCGTAAAATGAACGAACTTGTGTATGGTGAAAATCGCGGCGTGATTACCTGTGCCGAAGAATCTACGGCCTGGCCGATGGTTTCGCGTCCGACCTCCATGGGCGGCCTCGGGTTTGGCTACAAATGGAATATGGGTTGGATGAACGATACTCTTCGTTATATATCTCATGAGCCTGTACACCGTAAATATCATCATGGGCTTTTAACTTTCGGCTTACTATACGCCTTTAATGAAAACTTTATTCTGCCCATATCCCATGATGAAGTTGTTCATGGTAAAGGTTCCATGCTTGGCAAAATGCCCGGTGATGAATGGCAAAAGTTTGCCAACTTACGAGCTTATTACGGCTTTATGTGGACCCATCCCGGTAAAAAACTTTTGTTCATGGGCTGTGAATTCGGACAAGATTGGGAGTGGAATGCTGAGGAAAGTTTGCGTTGGCACTTGTTGCAATATCCGATGTATAAGGGTATGCAAAATTGTGTCCGCGATTTGAATTTAATGTATAAGGGTAATCCGCCTTTGTATGAAGAAGATTTTGACTATAAAGGCTTTGAATGGATAGACCATTCCGATTGTGACGACAGCGTAATTTCTTATATCCGTAAAGGCCATAATCCGGATGATTATCTGATTGTTATCTGCAACTTTACTCCGGTAGTAAGACACAATTTCAGAGTTGGTGTTAATGAGGCTTGCCGTTATCAAGAAATTTTTAACAGTGATGATATAAACTATTGGGGAAGCGGTGTTAAAAATGAGGGCTTAATGCAGGTACAATCTCAGGGGTGGAACTATAAACCGTTTTCTATTGAAGTTACTTTGCCGCCTCTGTCTACCATAGTTATTAAGCCTATAAGATACTAGGAGGGCTTATGCCTGCAATTGAAGTCTATCCGGGAAGAGCTTACCCTTTGGGAGCTTCCTATGACGGCGAGGGGGTTAATTTTTCCATTTTTTCAGCCCATGCCCAAAAAGTGGAACTCTGCTTGTTTGATAAAACCGGAACTCAAGAAACTTTACGCATTGCCATAACCGAAAATGAGCATAGTATTTGGCATACTTATGTTCAAGGAATTGAACCGGGGCAAATCTACGGTTACAGAGTCTACGGCCCTTATAAACCACTGGAAGGTAAAAGATTTAACCCTAATAAACTGCTTTTGGATCCGTATGCCAAAAAAGTAACCGGCGAACTCATCTGGCATAAAGCTATTTTTGGTTACGATATTGACAGCCCGGATAAAGACCTTTCTTTTTCGGAACTTGACAGTGCCCCTTATGTACCCAAGTCGGTGGTTGTTGCCGGTGACTTTGACTGGGAAGATGACGAACTGCCCGAAACCGAATTTAGAAGTACCGTCCTTTATGAAACTCATGTAAAGGGCTTTACCAGATTACACCCTAAAGTTAAAGATTGTTATCGCGGCAAGTTCTCGGGACTTTCTTCAAAGAGCGTTATCAACTACTTTAACTGGCTTGGTATTACTTCGGTAGAATTGCTTCCCGTACATGCCTTTTTCGGTAAAAAAATCGGTAAAGAAAATGTCAATTACTGGGGATACGAATCGTTGTTGTTTTTTGCTCCCGAACCTTCCTACACAACAAGGGGTGAAATTGACGAATTTAAAAGTATGGTAAAAACTTTTCATGAAAATAATTTGGAAGTAATTTTAGATGTAGTCTATAATCATACCGGTGAAGGTAATCAGTTAGGGCCTACCTTATGTTACCGCGGAATAGATAACGAAACTTACTATACTTTGGATAAGACTAACAAAAGATTTTATTATGACAGTACGGGCTGCGGAGCTTCGTTTAATTTGCAAAATCCCTATGTCTTGACTTTGGTTATGGATTCACTTCGCTACTGGGTTGATGAAATGCATGTGGACGGCTTTAGGTTTGATTTGGCAACTTCTCTGGCTCGTGTCAATAATACTTTTTCACAGGCCAGTAACTTTTTGGCCGCCGTGCGTCAGGACGAAATTTTGCGTACCGTAAAAATTATTGCCGAGCCTTGGGATGTGGGAATGGGCGGTTATCAACTCGGGGCTTTCCCTCCGGGATGGGCCGAATGGAATGATCGTTTTCGTGATGTCGTCCGACGCTTTTGGCGGGGAGATGAAAATCAAATCGGCGATTTCGCCAGCCGTGTCGCCGGCTCCAGTGATGTGTTTAATTACAATAATCGCAACCTGTGGAGCTCTATCAACTTTATTACCGCTCATGACGGTTTTTCCTTAAATGATTTGACCTCCTACAATGATAAACATAATCTGGCCAACGGCGAAAATAATCGGGACGGAACTTCGGCTAACTGGAGCTCTAATTCCGGCTTTGAAGGCTTGACCGAAGATTCTAAAGTTAATGAGCTCAGAACCTTAAAAATGAAGGCCCTAATGGCCACTTTGCTGCTTTCCTTCGGAACACCGATGATATGCTCAGGTGATGAATTTATGCATACACAGTTCGGTAATAATAATCCCTATTGTCAGGATAATATAATTACTTGGCTTGTTTGGGAGGCCATAACCCGTAAACAACGCAATTTTGCCCGTTATGTGCGTAATCTTATTAACTTACGCAAAGAGCTTGATATATTCGGTAAAGACCACTTTTTTACCGGAAAATTTTTAGGCGAAAATGAGTATAAAGATTTGGCTTGGTATACCGAATCCGGACAGGAATTTTCCAAAAATGATTGGCATGATGCTAAACGCAAATCTGTGGCTTTTGCCGCTTATGTTAATCGTAAAATTTTGTTGGTGATTTTTAATGCAAAATCTGAGTATGTAAACTGGAAATTGCCGAGCATTAAAAAGGCCCGAAAATGGAAATTGGTTTTGGACAGTTCGGCCAAATTACCGGCCGCTCCGGTTTTGGGTTCGGGAAAAATATTGAGCATTCCGCCTTGTTCGGTGGTGGCTATGGAAATACTCGTATAGGAGAAAATAATGACGGATACTTTACACCTTTTGGCAGATAAACTCGGTATAGCAAAAAGCTTTAAAGCCGTGGGATTGAAAAAGAATCTTTATGAAGTATCTGATGATATCTTAAAGTTTTTCTGTAAGACTTACGGCTATAATGCCGATAGTGAAACCGATATTAAATTATCGCTGGAAAAATTGGCCGCCGCTTCTTGGAAAAAAATGCTGCCGGAAATAGTAATCCTGCATCATGACAATATGTCTTTTACGGCAGTTTTAAGCGATAAACAATTAAATTCCGAAATTAAAATCTATATTTCGGCTCAAGAGAATAACAATAAACAAGAAGTTGATTTTGAACTTGTAAAAACCGGAGAGATGAAAAGCTTTGCCAGAGAAACTCTGAACAAAGTTGTAATAAAATTGCCGCAAATTTTTGCCTACGGTTATTATAAATTGGAAATGTGTACCGTAGATGCAAATGCTTTATCGGTTATGGCCGTGGTTCCGGACAAGTGTTATAGTGCAGAGGCCGTAAGTAACGGTAAATTATGGGGCTATGCTTTGCAGCTTTACTCTCTTAAAAGCAAACACAATTGGGGCGTGGGCGATTTTACCGATTTACAAAAGTTTGTGAAAATGTGCGGAAAAATCGGAGCCGCAATTATCGGGCTTAATCCGCTTAATGTTCTCTTTCATGATTATCCGGAAAATGCCAGTCCGTATTCTTCCATGAGCCGCTTGTTTTTAAATCCTATCTATATTGATGTTGAAAAAGTTTTGGGTTTTGATAAGTGTATGGCCGATACTTTGCTTGATGAAATTGCCGCCGCCAAAGAAGGTGAACTTATTGATTATACCAAAGTCTATAATCTCAAAATCAAGGCCTTAAAAAAACTGTTCGCGTATCTTAAAACGCAACCCTCGTATATGCAAAAGTTGGCCGATTTTATTAAGCTTAAAGGCTATGACTTGGAAACTTTGGCAACTTTTCAGGCCATATATCATGAACAAAAACAAAAAGGTAATTGCGGTTGGATGAATTGGGATAAAAATTTACGCAATCCGCAATCTAAGGCCGTAAGTGATTTTAAAAAAGCCTTTGCCGATGAAATTATGTTTTTTGAATTTTTGCAGTTTGAGGCCGACAGGCAATTACAAGAAGTTTATAAAACCGTGCAAAAAGAAGGTTTAAAAGTCGGATTGTATCGTGATTTACCGGTGGGTGTCGGTAAAGACAGTGCCGAGCTGTGGACCGATAAATATGTCTTTATTGATGATGCGGGAGCAGGGGCTCCACCCGATGCTTTTTTCCCGTTTGGGCAAAAGTGGTGTGTGGGAGCTTTTAATCCGTTTGAGTTAAAAAAACGGGCTTATGAACCTTTTTTAAAAATTTTAAGAGCCAATATGGCTTATGCCGGAGCTTTGCGGATAGATCATGTTATGGGATTGATGCGTTTGTTTATGATACCCGATAACAAAAACGGCGGAACTTATATCCACTATAATTTTGAAGATATGTTGGATTTGCTGGCTTTAGAAAGTCATTTACATAAATGTACCATTGTCGGCGAAAGTATCGGCAATGTACCGGAGGGCTTTTTAGACAAGTTGAAAGCCAAAGGTATTTATTCCATAAGTGTGGTTTGGGCCGAACGGTGGAATGACGGTAACGGTGATTTTAAAATGCCTGAAGCATACCCTGAAAATGCTTTTGTTTCGGTCGGAACGCATGATATACCGCCCTTAAAGATGTGGTGGTTTGGGTACGATATTGAGTTAAGCCGTAGTCTTAATCTGATAACCGATGATGAAAAATATCAGCAGTATAAAGTTCGGGAGGCTGACAGATATAAGCTTTTATCGGCTCTGGATTTTAATAAGACCTGGCCGAGCGATAATTTAAGAAAAGGTAATTATGTTTACGGTGAAGGCTACCCTGAGGGCATTGAAGAAGCTTTGCATACTTTGCTTTCCCAAACCTCAAGTAAGGTTGTGTTGTTACAGCCGGAAGATATTTTCGGAGTTGATAAACGGCAAAATTTTCCGGGAACCGATGTTGATAAATATCCAAACTGGAGAAGAAGGTTGCCGATAAATGTGGAAGACATGGAAAGTGGCGAAGCTTACAAACGCAACATTGCCGCAGTTAAAAAATTTCGCTGATGTAGTTTATTTGCGGTGCAGATATTTTATAATTCCGTAAAGGGTGTTTAGATCCTGTTCGGTGAGCTGACTGCGAGTAAAAATGTTGTGAATGTTTCTTAAAAGGGTGGGCCTTTTTTCCTTATCTTGCAGATTTTTAAAATCGGATAATTCGCTCTCCAAAAAACTTAAAAAATTAAGCAGCTGTTCTTTATTGGCCAGTTGTGTGGCATTGGTAACCAAACGGTGTGGCACGGCTTGTATTTGCGTTTTGTACCATTCGTAACCCACCAGTAAAACTGCCTGTGATAAATTTAATGAACAATGTTTGGGGTTAAGCGGAATTTCAATTATGGCATCGGCTACCGATACCTCATCGTTTTCCAATCCGGTTCTTTCCGGTCCGAACAGAATACCGCAGGCATTACCGCCGTTAAGATGTTGATTAAGACCGGGCATGGCACTTTCGGCCGTGTAAACTTCTTTAATTTGATTGCGAGGTCTGGCCGTGGTGGCATAAAGATATTGTAAATCGGCAATTGCTTCGGAAAGGCCGGTATAGACTTTGGCCTTTTGTAAAATTTCATCAGCTCCCGAAGAAGCAGACAAGGCCTTGGGGGAAAGGTAATCTTCCTTAGGGCTTACCAAACGCAAATTTTCAAGTCCGCAGTTCATCATGGCCCGGGCTACCATACCCATATTTTCGGCCAATTGCGGACGAACCAGAATAACATACGGTTGTGCGGAAATATTCATAATCAGTCAGTTCCCAGAATGTCCATGGTATTCATGAGAATGTTGTTAAAATCAAGTCCGGTGTAGTCTTCCATAATGTTATACATGTTGGTAAACATCAGACTTAACGGATCATCACCGGCATTGTCGGTAACATCAATTAAGCTTTGCTGTAATGTAGCTTTATATTCAGACGGCATGGCTTTGATTTTTTCATCATACGAATCGGGAATATTATATCCCATGTTGCGTAAGTGCTCCAGCATAACAATCATGTTGTGACGGTTGACTTCCGGAGCAATCATTTCTTGGCCCATGGCCGTGGTATAGGTTGTGGCCTCACCGATATAATTTAACTTACCGTGCTGACCGCTGCCGCGCCAGGTTCTGATACCGCTGCGATCACGAGCTCTGGCCCACGGATCTACCGGTAAAATGTCGCCGCCGGTCGGGCCGCCGCCGTAAACCGGAGCATCGGTTATGTCTCCTCCGGTGCCGTTGCCGACATTGTCTCCGAAGTAGCCGTCGTTGGGTTGAGGAGGTTGAGGAACCCACGGATTGGCCGGCAGTTGAGCATGAGCTATACCGCCGTATAAAAGTAAACAGGCTAAAGCCGTTAAGCACAAACCGTTTTTCATAATCTTCTCCTTTTAAGCTCTCGCTTTGTAATGTAATTACATTCTATCACACAATTTTGTAAAATAATAGTTACATTATTGTTTCATTTTTAAATTTTTTACTTCTTCTTGTAATTTTTTTATTTGTTGCCTTAAATTTTTAATATCTTCCGTTATCGGATCGTCGGCTTCCTTATCAATGGCGTAGGCCTTGAAACTTTTGTCTTTGTCATTACTCTTTACGGTCTTATGAGCGGGAACGCCTACTACCGTTTGATTGGCACTTACATCTTTTACCACTACGGCATTGGAACCGATTTTGACATTGTTGCCGATTTTAATCGGTCCTAAAACTTGTGCCCCGGAACCGATAATGACATTATTGCCGATGGTCGGATGTCTTTTGCTCATTACCTTGCCGTTTTTATCAAAAACGGTTGTGCCTCCCAAAGTTACATCATGATACATGGTCACATTGTTGCCGATTTCCGAGGTTTCACCGATTACCACTCCCATACCGTGATCTATAAAAAATCCCTTACCGATTTTAGCTCCGGGATGAATTTCAATGCCGGTTAAAAAACGAGCGACTTGTGATAAAAAACGGGCCGTATACTTAAAGTTTTTTTGCCACAGAAAATGATTTAACCGATAGCAGCATATGGCATGAAACCCTGATGAAAATAAAGCGGCCGCACTGCGGGAAGATGTTGCCGGATCGCGAGCAATTACGGCATCTAAATCTTCCAAAATTAAAGACTTGTTTTTTGTTTTCATTTTGTGTTATATTCCTTCAAAAATTAACAATTTGTTATATTTAATATCGTATACTCAAAAAAAGTAAATTTATAATAAAGAGAAACATAAATGGTAGAAATTTTATTTAACGGGCATGCCGGAAGATTAGAGGGTAGGTATCATAAAAGCGATAAACCCAATGCTCCGGTAGCTTTAATTTTGCATCCTCATCCGCAATACGGCGGAACTATGAATAATAAGGTGGTTTATAGCCTGTTTAGTTGCTTTAAAGATTTGGGGTTTTCGGTTTTAAGATTTAATTTTCGTAGTGTCGGACGCTCTCAGGGCGTATTTGAAGACGGTCCGGGAGAACTTTCCGATGCTACCGTGGCTCTTGATTGGTTGCAACATGATAATCCGGATGCTCGTCAGTGTTGGATTGCCGGATATTCTTTCGGTGCATGGATTGCTTTGCAATTGTTGATGCGAAGACCGGATATTAACAATTTTATTGCCGTTTCGCCTCCGGCCAATGAAAAAGATTTTTCTTTTTTGGCCCCTTGTCCGGCTTCAGGCCTGATTGTACAGGGCGGAATTGATGAAATAGTCAATCCGCACAGTGTGGCTTCCTTGGCTAAAAGGCTTAATATGCAACGCAATATCGCTGTTGATTTTGCCATGATTGAAGAGGCTGACCATATGTATAACAATCATTTGGTGGACTTATATAAAGTAACCGGTAATTATATATTGGATGTGCTTAATCGTCGTACGCCGATTAAGAAAAAAAGAGGCCGCCGTCGTAAATCGGAAACCGAAAACGAAACTCTGCTTTTAGACACTGAAAATCAGGAAGTTGACGATAGTTTGGAAGATGATATGTTGTAAAATGAAAAGTCCGTATTTTTACGGACTTTTTTAATTAAGATATGTTATTTTCTTCTTAAAAACGACGGTATGTCCAAATTATCCATGTCGTCATCATTAGAAGCTTGGCTTTGAACGGTATCACTACCGAATTTGGGTTCGCCGTACTCGGGTGATGCATATTGCTCTTTGCGGTTTTTGCGAGCTCTGGATATTCCTAAAATTTTATCAATAAAATTAGGCTTGTTAGTTGCCGGAGCTTCACTTACTTCCTTTTTTTCAACCACGCCTTTAAAGGTTACAACATCGTGCTCCGGAAATAAAACAGGCTCTTCTTCAACCGTATTTACCGAAGTGCGGCTGGAGAATACATCCTTATCATCGGGAATAAAGTCTTCAATGCTTTTTTCTTCATCCTTGATTTCCACTGATACTGCGGCCGGTTTGTTAATTATGGCATTAAACAGGGCAGAGGCTTGAGGAGCTTCGGCAATAACTTCTGATTTTTCCAACATGTCAAAATCTTCGGGAACGGATAAATCATCTTCTTTGGTAAATGACTGTACCTCGTCGTCCAGAGCTTGGGAAATAATTTCCTCAGGTTGAGAAGCTTTTTGTTCTTCAGAAGATATAATTTCTTCAACACCTTCTTCAGCACTTTCTTCAGTCAAAGCGGTATCTTCCGGTTGTTCTAAAACAGCTTCGGGTGATGTATTGGCGGCAAATCTTTCCAGATTGGCTGCGGTATCGGCAGTGCTGTCCATGCTGGTATCTTGCTCGGTTGCCGGCATATAACTGGCATCTAAATAGGAAGCCGTATCAAGTAATTTTTCCTTCAAACGCGAACCGGGACGACCTTCAATACCGGTTACTACTATTGACACCCTGATTTTTCCGGCCAAACTGTCGTCATAGCTGGAGCCGAAAATAATATTGGCATCTTCATCAACTTCTTCTTTAATGATGTTGGCAGCTTCATCAATTTCCAACAAGGTTATATCATTGCCTCCGGTAATGTTAATCAACACACCTTTGGCACCCTTCATGGAGCAATCATCCAACAGCGGGTTGGATAAAGCTTGTTCGGCAGCAACGCGGGCACGGTTTTCGCCTTCGGCTTCGCCGGTTCCCATAATGGCTTTTCCTTTATCTTCCATAATGCTCTTGATATCGGCAAAGTCCAAATTTATCAGTCCGGGCATCATCATTAAATCGGTAATAGACCGTACGCCGGAGTACAGTACATTATCGGCCATAACAAAGGCTTCGGCCAATGTTGTGTTTTTATCGGCAATTCTGAATAAATTTTGGTTGGGAATAATTATAATACTGTCAACTTCTTGGGTAAATTTAGAAACGGCATCTTCGGCGGTTTCCATTCTTTTTTTGCCTTCAAAAGCAAACGGTTTGGTAACAACTCCGACAGTTAAAATGCCTTTTTCTTTAGCAATTTTGGCCACAACCGGGGCTGCTCCCGAACCGGTGCCGCCGCCCATTCCGGCAGTAATAAATACCATATTGGAACCTTCCAGTTCTTTGGCTATTTCCTCGCCGGCTTCTTCGGCGGCCATTTTACCTATTTCCGGTCTGGCTCCGGCTCCCAAGCCCTGAGTTATTTCCAATCCGAGCTGTATCTTGCGGCTGGCCGATGAATGAGCCAAGGCTTGAGCATCGGTGTTGGCAACTATAAAATCTACACCTTCTAAGTTTTTAGCTATCATGTTATTGACGGCATTTCCGCCACCGCCGCCGACTCCGATTACCGAAATGCGGGGTTTTAAATGGGTTATGGTTGTATCTGCTACGGCTAAGTTGATTGACATATTTATCTCACTCCCAATATGATTCTTTTTAATTTTCTTAAAGCATAAAAAAAATAAATTAAGTTTTGGTTACTAAAACTTAATTTATTTAACTTTTTTGGAACTTAAAAGTTCTGTTTTATCCAGCTGATAATTTTACTAAATCCGCCTATATCCGCTCCGCTGTGGCTGATGATTTTATTGGGTTTTCTTTCATTGTAGTTAATGGCAAATAGCAACATACCCAAAGCCGTTGAAAAGGTTGGATTATATAAGTCTTTGGGAATGTTGGGAATGTTGCGGGGGATACCTAACCGAACTTGCTTGTCCATTACCAGAGCGGCAACATCTCTGATACCGGGGAGTTGGGAACAGCCTCCGGTTAAAACCACACGATGACTTCCGGTATTTTTTAAGCCGCATTCATCTAATTTTCTGCCGACCATTTCAAATATTTCCTCCACGCGAGGAGCTATAATGTTAATTAAATCGGATTTATGGATTTGACGAATGGTGTTATCGTCCTCTTCTCCGACAGGATATACATTTAGGGTTTCGGTTTCGTCCTGACTGATTAAAAACGCACATCCGTGCCGATTTTTTAAATCTTCGGCATGAGCAAAAGATGTGGTTAAACCCCAAGCTATGTCATTGGTGATATTGTTGCCGCCTACGGGGAGAGTGGCAAAATAAATCGGGAAGCCGTCCTTGAAAGTGGCTATACTGGTTGTACCGCCACCGATATCCACAATTGTGGCACCGAGTTCTCTTTCGTCATCTACCAAGCAAGCAAGGCCCGAGGCATATGCCGAAAAGGTTTTTTCCGCAATTTCCAGATGAGCGTTTTCTATAACATTGGCTAAATTTTTATATAAAATTTGCGGGTAAACCCCCAGCATTAAATTAAGGCTCAGATTTTCACCGTATATGTTGCGGGGATCTTTTACAAATTCGCCTTTATCTATGCGATAATTGGTCGGTAAACAATGGACAAGCTCGTTATCGCCGATATTTAGTTTGCCGTTGCTTTTGGCAATAAGTTTTTCTATATCCGTATCGTTAATCGGACGATTTTTATGTAAAGATATGGTGCTGTTTTTTAAAAATCCTGCGGTCTTCTCGCCGGAAATGTTGATAATTACCCGACTTATTCTTTCATTGGCCATTTGTTCGGCGGTTTCCACCGCATTACACACCGATAATGTGGCTTGATTGATATCGGTAATTATGCCGTTTTTAATACCGTGTGATGCGTTGTATCCATGACCGACTATTTCAATCCTTTTATCTCTTCCGATATGAGCGATTAAGCAGCATACCTTGGAAGAGCCGATGTCTAAAGTAGCCAATGTAGATAATCGGGTAAAAGAATGATTCACTTGTTTTTCCTTCATTTTTTATCTTGCCGCATTACCGATGCAGAAGAATCGTTCACACCAACAATTACTTTATCTTTATATCTTAAGTCTATGAAGGTTAATTTACGCTTAAGAAGACCATGCAAATTATCAATTTTTGTAAACCGCTCCCAAGCTTGTTGCGTGTTCTGCTCGGGTAATTTTACCGTTATGCCGTTTTCAATATTATCAAAAATTATGTCCCAGCGGCGGCCGGAGTGTAAAATTGCCGCTTTTATTCTTTTTTGTAATTCGGGATGAGTGGAGGTCAATTCCAGAAGCGAGTTGATTTTTTCCGGTGCTTTGCGGCCGACTATTACCAATATCGGGCGGTGAGGGGCAAATTCGGCCTCTATTAGCTTACCGTTGGTGTCTACCGGGTAAAAACGATTCCCGTATTGCCATAGAGCCAAAACTTGTTTTTCCTCAAGAGTTACGGTAATTAAATTAGGAAAAAAACTCCTTTTGATTTGGGCTTTTTCCACCCAGGGAAGCTTTTCAATTTCGGCTTTGAGAGTATCTAGGTCTATGCTTAAAATATTATCATGGCGGTTAAGGTTGATAACTTCGGTTAAATCCCGTAAATCGGTTTTGTCGCGGCCGTTTATCAAAACATCATTTATACCCCAGCCGTGTTCCGAAGAATAGGCAAAAAAATCGGTAAGCAATTTGTTGAATTTTTTATTTATTAAATCATCTCTGACGGTTACGATACACATGCTGATTACAACAACAAAAAACAAAAACAGCAAACTTCCCAAAAAGCGGTAAGGGGCTTCTATCGGCAAGCTTATCCGATTTTTAGGCTGTAAAGGCTTTTCACGACCTTTGTGTGTCAGTTTTTTTATCCATTCGGCATACATGTTACTTACTTATTCCCATTTTTTTTATTTCCCATTCCAAGGTAATTGAGGTTTGCTCTTTGACCTTTTTAACTATGGCATCCCCCAATTTTTCAATATCTTCGGCCGTAGCTTTTCCGGTATTGATAAGAAAGTTACAGTGTTTTTCCGAGACTTTGGCTCCGCCTATTCGTAAATCGGCACATCCCGATTTTTTTATCAGTTCCCAAGCTTTCAGACCTTCGGGATTTTTAAATGTTGATCCGGCGGTTTTTTGATTGTAGGGCTGATTTTTAATACGATACTCTTTTTGCTCATCAATAATGGCGGCTATTTGTTCGGCTTGACTATATTCCGTTCTTAAAGTAACGGAAATAATAATCCAGTCATCGGGAAAAAGACTGTTGCGATACGAGAGTTTTAAATCTTCGGGAAAAACGGTTTGCAAATTACCGCCGTTATCCATAATTTCGGCCGAGACCAAAACATCGCCGATACATTTTCCGAAACATCCGGCATTGGTTTTAATGGAGCCGCCGATGTGTCCGGGGATGGAACATAAAAATTCCAATCCGCCGATATTGTTGGTAAGAAATATTTTCTTTAAATCAATGTTTTTTAATCCGGCATAACATTTTATAATACCGTCTCCGATTTCATGGCGGCGAAAATAGGGGGCATCTAACTTAACTACCACACCGGGGATTCCTCCGTCTCTGACCAACAGATTGGAACCGCCGCCGATAATGCTGACCGGAATATTATAAGGCTTATTTACCAAAAAATGTTTTAAGTCATCGGTATCTTTGGGCAAAAACATAACTTCGGCCGGTCCGCCGACACCAAACCAAGTGTGCTTGCTTAACGGAACATTTTTTAAATATTTACCCTGTACTTGAGGCAAAATGTCAATCAGTGATTTATGAAACAGATTATCAAACATGTTTATATCCTTTAATTAAAACGGTCCGTCCTTATCCTCGGCCGAGGAGTTGCGACGCGTGATGGCCAGTAACATACCGATACCCACGGCAGAGGCAAACAAAGAAGATCCTCCGTACGAGATAAAAGGCAAAGTCATACCTTTGGTAGGCATTAAATGCAAGGTTGAGGCCATGTTAATAATGCCTTGCAGTCCGAAGGAAGCGGCTAATCCGGCCGATGCGTAGATAATAAATAAATTGTTGTCTTTTAACGACAGCCACAAAGAACGAATGACAATAACCGCAAAAATAGCAACAATGATTAGGCACAGCCAAACACCGAATTCTTCACCGGCAACGGCAAATATAAAATCGGTATGAGCGTCGGGCAGGTTGAGCTTTACCACACCTTCTCCCGGACCTCGTCCCAACAAATTGCCCCCGGCAAAGGCTTCCATGGATTTGCGTACCTGATAACCGACATCATTTCCGGAAGCTAAAAATTGTTGAACACGATCATGAACATGTCCGAAAGTAAAGTAAGCTCCGATAGCACCGATAATAGCCAGCACGCCTAACACAACTACCAGCATCATGGGAAGACCGGCTAAAAATAACTGAAAACCCCAAATTAAAGAAACAACTATAGTCATACCCACATCCGGTTGGGCCAGTAACATACCCGCGGTTACGGCAAATAAACAGGCCGAAAGTATACCTCCGGGAAATTCTTCAAACTTTTTGCTGCCGTCCAACAACCAGGCCGAAACAACCACAAAAGTAGGTTTTATAAATTCGGATGGCTGTAAGGAAAATCCGAGTATTCTTATCCATCTTGATGCCCCTTTGGTCTCATATCCGGCAAATAAGGTTATGAGCATTAAACCCAAAGTTAATACATAGCCGATAATGGCAATGCGGCGGATGGTCTTTAATCTTTGCATGGAGAGGAAAAAGATAATACCGAGTGAAATAAAAATAAAAACAAGTTGTCTTTTAATAAAATGGTAATCGGCAAATCCTATGCGGCGAGCTACCGACGGACTGGCCGAAAAGACCAAAAAGGCACCGATAAAAATCAGGATTAAGACCAAGGTAAGCGTTACTTTATCTACCGTCCACCACCAGTTGGCAATTCGCCCTTTGCTTATTCTGGAAAATGCAAACACTCTTTTTCCTCCGTCTTAAAAGTTTATAAGGGCACAAAAGCCGATAAGAGCCAACACAAATCCGGCCAGCCAAAATCGCAATACCACGGTTGTTTCTTTCCAACCCAGTTGTTCAAAGTGATGATGAATGGGTGCCATTCTAAAAAAGCGTTTGCCGGTTTTTTTATACCAAAATACCTGTATCATTACCGATAAGGTTTCAATTACGAACACACCGCCGACAATTGCCAATAAAATTTCCTGTTTAACGATTACGGCCACGGTGCCGAGCAGGGCTCCCAAAGCCAAAGATCCGGTATCGCCCATAAACACCTTAGCCTTCGGAGCGTTAAACCATAAAAAGCCTAAGCAGGAACCGATAACGGCCGCACAGACCACGGTTATTTCCTGCGAACGGGGAATGTAAAGCATTGACACACTTTCCGCCAGAGGCGAACCGACAATGTAAGCAATTACCGCAAAAAAGGCAAAGGATAAAATAAGCAGTCCGGTGGCCAAACCGTCCAGACCGTCGCTTAAATTAACGCCGTTGGAAGTTCCGGAAATGACAATAACCGCAAAGGGCAAATAAAGCCACGATAAGTTGATGGCTGTTTTAAAGTAAGGAATGGAAAGCTCGGAGTCTACGGCATTGGGGGTGGCCGCCGCAATAATGGTTACGGCTGCAAAGGCAGTCATGAATTGGAAAAACAGCTTAGCCTTGGCGGTTAAAGCATTGGGGGTTTGTTTGGTGACTTTAATGTAATCATCAACAAAACCGGTTATGCCGTATATAATTAAAACTAATATACTTATCCAAACAAAATGGTAGCTGATGTTGGCAAATAGTAAAATGGAAACAATTGCGGTGCCTAAAATCAGTAATCCGCCCATGGTCGGAGTGCCTTGTTTGGTAGCCAAATGCGACTGCGGGCCGTCGGTACGGATAGGTTGTCCTTTGTGTTGGTGATGATGCAAAAAGTTAATTAACGGATATCCCAATATCAGGGATAACAATAACGATGTAAACAAAGCGGCACCGGCTCGCAATAATACGGGGGCTTCAATTCCAAACCATGAAAGTAACATTTTTTTATCCTTATTCTGCTTAAATTTTGTCTTAAAGATAAAGCCAATATCTAAAATAAGTCTTAATGTTTGAGAATAATAAGCAAATAATCTGTGATTTGTGTGTAAAACATGTTGAGTTTTAAAAACCCTCATGTATGCTAGAAAAAAAGCACAGAGGAGACGATATGACCAAAATTGCCGTTTGGTGCCGACATACGCAAGACAATGTTATAGGTATAGGCCCCCATATTCCGTGGAAAATTTCATCTGATTTTAAACGTTTCCGCCGTATTACCGAGAATAAATCTTTAATAGCCGGTGAAAAAACTTATGAAAGTTTTCCTAACCGCACTTTACCGAATCGAAAAATTTATGTTTTAACTTTTAATCCTAAGTACAAAGTATCCGATGAGCAGAATCATTTTGTGATTTCTGATATTGAAGAATTCCGAGATATGGAAGAGGAACTTTATATTGCGGGCGGTGCCAGTATTTACAAAGCCTTTATGGGAGGCGGCGAAGGTTTGATACCGGATGTTGTGGTTGACAGTATGTATAAGGGCGATTTAAATGCTAATCTAAAAGGTAAAAAAGTTGATATAACACCTTGTATTAACATATTAAAAGAAAAATATATATGCGTTTCGCCGGAGTATGAAGAAGACAGTATAATTACTACCGTTTGGGTTAAAAAAGGCGACTTTGTGGATCAGGCGGTTATTAAACATATTTTTAAGGCCATAGAAAATAACGGAGAAAAATAATGAAACAATACCTTGATTTGTTACAAGATATTATGGATAACGGCGTTGATAAAATGGACAGAACCGGGGTGGGGACGCGTTCGGTGTTCGGCCGGCAGATGCGGTTTGATTTAAATGACGGTTTTCCGCTGTTGACAACCAAAAAAGTCCATTTAAAAAGCATTATCTACGAGTTGTTATGGTTTATCAAAGGGGATACCAATGTTAAGTATCTGCAGGATAACGGAGTAAGAATCTGGAATGAATGGGCCGACGAAAACGGTAATTTGGGACCAGTTTACGGCTCCCAATGGCGTAACTGGAACGGTGAGGGTATTGACCAACTGGCCAATGTAATTAACAGCTTAAAAAATAATCCTAATGACAGAAGAATGATTGTTTCGGCGTGGAATGTTTCCAAAATTCCCGAGATGAAACTTCCGCCGTGTCATATGATGTTTCAATTTTATGTTGCTAACGGCAAGCTTTCCTGTATGTTGTATCAACGCTCATGCGATATGTTTTTGGGAGTACCGTTTAATATTGCCTCGTATGCTTTGTTGACCATGATGATTGCTCAGGTTTGCGGTTTGCAACCGGGGGAATTTATCCATACTTTGGGGGATACGCACATTTATCATAACCATTTTGAACAGGTAAAAGAGCAGTTATCGCGTAAACCTTTGAAATTGCCGATTATGAAGATAAATCCGAACATCAAAGACATTAACGACTTTAAGTATGAAGATTTTGAGCTTGTCGGCTATGAAAGTTACGGGGTGTTGAAAGGTAAAGTTGCCGTATAATAAGCTATGCGGTTAGATTAAAAAAACACGGTTAAGTAAAAGAAAAAGCGGCAGTTTTGAAAACTGTCGCTTTTTCTTTTGAGTAAAATACAGATATGGATGAAATATGGCCGGAAGTAGAATTCATTGCCGGTGAACTATCGGCGGAATACCTGAGCGGCTACTTTGCCGATAATGTGGTATTTGGCATTTTTTGCAGTCTTGTCATGGCCGCTTGGGTGGCGTGGTTGATTGTAAAATTGTTAAGACGCCGCTAAGAATAAGTAAAAAGCACTTTTCAAAAATGAAAAGTGCTTTTTACTTTTTAAAATCTTTTCCAGAGCGGCATCTCTTTCCGGCAGAGCTTGTAAAGCATACTTACTGCCTGAGAGGTTATTTTTTCTCCCTTGAGACGCTCATAAATATCTCGTAACATCCCTTTGGAGTAGAATTTAAAATTGCGGAGTATGTACTCGGCAACATTCTCTCGTTCCGGGCGATACCGGGCTATGTCCAAAGCTTGACATATTTCCAATAACCGATATTCGGCTTCGGCAAACGGGATGTTATAAGCCAGGATAAAATGCGTAAAAGTCCGCAATTGCGGCAAAATCTCTGCAAAGGCCTGATCATGAAACCCTTGGAAATCAAGCAAAAATAAAGCGAAGCCATGAATTTGCTCAATTTTTGAGTAAGACAGAGCTACTCCTTTGGTGTAAGCCTTCTTGGAACACTCGCAGAAAAGTTCTACCAATTCCTTGATTTCTTTTCGGAGTTTGGCAATTTGTTCCGGTGTCAGGCAAACATTGAGTTTGCGATAGGACGCATAGTCCTTTAATGTAATCTTTTCTTCCATAATTTTTTAATAATTTAATTTGTCATAACCTATACCACCAAAATTAAAAAATGTCCAGTTTTTTGTTTAAATTATGTCATATGTGGCTTTTTACTTTTTTAACTGCCGGAAAATCGTTGAAAAAAAGGAAAAAAAACTTGCAAATTTTGCATAATATGCTATACAGCGGGCAGAATTTAATTTCTGTAAACTAAAAGCCGGCAGATAAGGCGTTAAATCGTCTGGTTTGCAGGCTTTTTTTATTTATTAACTTAACTTTTAAGGATGCTTAAATGTCAGATGTAAAAATGAAAATGATGGACGGTAACGAAGCTGCTGCTTCCGTTGCCCACCGCATGAACGAAGTCTGCGTCATTTACCCGATTACCCCGTCTTCCCCGATGGGTGAGTGGGCCGACGCATGGTCTGCCGCTAAACAGAAAAACCTTTGGGGCGTTATTCCCGAAGTTCAGGAAATGCAGTCCGAAGCCGGTGCCGCAGGTGCTTGCCACGGTTCTATCCAGGCCGGTGCTTTAACTACCACCTTTACCGCTTCTCAGGGCTTGCTGTTGATGATCCCCAATATGTATAAAATCGCCGGTGAATTGTCGCCTTTTGTTATGCATGTTGCCGCTCGTTCTTTGGCTTATCACGCTTTGTCAATCTTTGGCGATCATTCCGATGTTATGGGTTGCCGCCAAACCGGTTTTGCCATGCTGTGCTCTAACTCCGTTCAGGAAGCTCACGATATGGCCGCTATTGCTCAGACTTCAACTCTGCGTTCTCGCGTTCCTTTTATGCATTTCTTTGACGGTTTCAGAACTTCACATGAAATTAAAAAAATTAAACTCTTATCCGATGACGATTTAAGAGCTATGCTTGAAGGTGTTGATTATTCCTTTAATGCTAAACATGCCCTGCGTCCTGAAAAACCCGTCATCCGCGGTACGGCTCAAAATCCTGATGTCTTCTTCCAAGGTCGTGAGGCCGGTAATCCTTATTACAAAAAAGTAGAAAGTATTGTCCAAGAGGAAATGGATAAATTTGCTAAAATATCCGGTCGTCAGTACCATGTAGTTGATTACGTAGGTGCCAAAGATGCCGAGCAGGTTATCGTTATTATGGGCTCAGGTGCCGAAACCGTTGAGGAAACCATCAATTATCTTAACGCTCAGGGTGCCAAACTCGGCGTTATGAAAGTTCACTTGTATCGCCCGTTCCCCGAAGAATCGTTCTTGAAAGCTTTGCCCGCTACGGTTAAAGTTGTTTCCGTTCTTGACAGAACTAAAGAATCCGGCTCTACCGGCGAACCTTTGTATTTGGATGTGGTTGCTACTTTGAGCCAAGCTTATGCTAACTCTAAAATTGCTTCCATGCCCAAAATCGTCGGCGGTCGTTACGGCTTGTCTTCCAAGGAATTTACTCCGGGTATGGTTAAAGCCGTATTTGATAACGGTTTTGCCGCTCACCCGATTAACGGTTTCTCGGTCGGTATTGAAGATGATGTTAATAAAACTTCTTTGCCGTTTGATGATTCTATTGATACCGAACCTAAAGATGTTGTTCGGGCAGTTTTCTACGGCTTGGGTGCTGATGGTACGGTTGGTGCTAATAAAAACTCTATTAAAATCATTGCCGAAGATGCCGGTAAATACGGTCAGGGCTACTTTGTTTACGACTCTCGTAAATCCGGCTCCATGACCACTTCTCACCTGCGTTTTTCCGATAATCCGATTAAATCGGCTTACCTGATTAACAAAGCTGATTTTGTGGCTTGCCACCAGTTCCCCTTCATGAATAAGGTTGATATCCTTAAAATTGCCAAACCCGGAGCTACCTTCTTATTAAATGCTCCTTATGAGGCAAGTGAAGTTTGGAACCATTTACCTATTGAAGTTCAAGAAGAAATTATTGCTAAAAAATTGAACTTCTACACCATTAACGCTGTTGAAGTTGCTCGTGCTACCGGTATGGGACAACGCATCAATACCGTTATGCAAACCTGCTTCTTTGCAATTTCCAATATCTTGCCCAAAGATGAGGCTATTGCTCAGATTAAGGCCGCTATTAAGAAAACTTACAGCAAAAAAGGCGATGCTATCGTTCAAAAGAACTTTGAAGCCGTTGATGCTTCCTTGGCTCACTTGCATAAAGTTGAATATCCGTCGGAAGTTACTTCAAAATTCCATCGCTTACCTCCGGTTCCGGAAAATGCTCCCGAGTTTGTTAAAAAACTCACCGGCGAAATTATTGCCGACAGAGGCGATAAATTACCGGTTTCCGCTTTCAAAGATGTTGCCGACGGTACTTGGCCGACAGCAACCACTCAATATGAAAAACGTTGCATCGCTACCGAAATTCCGGTTTGGGATCCTTCTACCTGTATTCAATGCGGCAAATGCTCCTTAGTCTGCCCGCATGGCGTTATTCGTATGAAGGTTGCCTACGACGAAGAGCTCAAAAATGCTCCGGCTACATTTAAATCTGCCGATTATAAAGGTAAAGAATTTGCCGGTAAGAAATTTATTTGGCAAATCTCTCCCGAAGATTGTACCGGTTGCGGATTGTGCGTTTCGGTTTGTCCGGCTAAAAATAAAGCCGATCCTTCCAAAAAAGCCATCAATATGGATCATATTGAAAATCATCTGGAAGCTGAAAAGGCTAATTGGAAGTTCTTTGATACATTACCTTATGTTAAGAGAACCGAAGTTGTTAAAAACTTGCCCAAGACAACCCAACTTATTCGTCCGTTGTTTGAATACTCCGGTGCTTGTGCAGGCTGCGGCGAAACCCCGTATATTAAGTTGCTGACACAGTTGTTTGGTGACAGAATGGTTGTTGCCAACGCAACAGGTTGTTCTTCAATTTATTCGGGTAACCTGCCGACAACTCCTTATGCTAAAGATGAAAACGGACACGGACCGGCTTGGGCTAACTCTTTGTTTGAAGATAATGCCGAGTTTGGTTTGGGTATGCGTTTTTCAATTGATCAGCAAACCGCTTTTGCCAAATCGTTGCTTGAAGGCTTAAAAGATAAAGTCGGTGCTGATTTAACCGATAAAATTTTAAACAATCCGCAAGCTACCGATGCCGAAATTGACGAGCAACGCAATAATGTTAAACAATTGCGTGAAAAACTTGCCGGAATTAACTCCGAAGAAGCTAAACACTTAGATGTTTTGGCCGATTACCTGATTAAAAAATCAGTTTGGATTTTAGGCGGTGACGGTTGGGCTTATGATATTGGTTTCGGCGGCTTGGATCATGCCATTGCCTCGGGTAAAAATATCAATATCTTGGTTATGGATACCGGAGTTTACTCCAATACCGGCGGTCAACAGTCTAAGGCTACCCCGATGGGTGCTTCGGCTAAGTTTGCAACAGCCGGTAAGGCTTTGCCGAAAAAGGATTTAGGCTTGATTGCCATGTCTTACGGTAATGTTTATGTTGCTCAGGTTTCCTTCGGTGCTAATGATATGCAACTTATTAAGGCCTTAAATGAAGCCGAAGCTTATAACGGTCCTTCAATCGTTATTGCATACTCTCACTGTATTGCTCAAGGCTTTAACTTGGCCGATGGCGTTGAACACCAGAAAAATGCCGTAGAAACCGGTTCTTGGCCGTTGTATCGTTATAATCCGGAAAACATTAAAGAAGGTAAAGCTCCTTTGATGTTGGATTCTAAAGCTCCAACCAAGCCCTTGGCTGATTATATGGCTAACGAAACTCGTTTCCAGATTGTCAACAAAACCAATCCGGAACGTTATGAGACTTTGCTCAACAAGGCTCAGGAAAATGTTAAAGAAAAACGTTCCCTCTTGGAGCATATGGCTCAGCTTAAAGTAGCCGAATAATCGTTTTATCCGATTATGAAAAAACGACACTGCCATTTTAGGCAGTGTCGTTTTTGTTGACTTTAAGACTTTTTTGTTGCTTATTTAATCTAAAGGAGATGAAAATGGAAAACAAAACCAACGCTCTTAGGATGCTTGATAAAATAAAAGCCGAATATAAATGCTATACTTACACTCCGGATGCTTCTTTAACGGGGGTAGATATTGCCGCCTTGCTTGGGCAAAACGCAAAACAGGTTTTCAAAACTCTGGTAACGGTTGCCAAATCTAAACAGCACTATGTTTTTATGATACCGGTAGCCGAGGAGCTTGATTTAAAAAAAGCCGCTGCCGTAGTAAAAGAAAAATCGCTTGATATGGTTAAACAAAAAGAATTGCTGCCCTTGACCGGATATGTTCACGGCGGATGTTCCCCCATAGGCATGAAAAAAAGTTTTCCTTTAGTTATTCATCAAACCGCTCAAAATTTTGCAACGATTATTTTCAGTGCCGGCAGAGTAGGGATGCAACTGGAAACTTCTCTTGAAAGCCTTGCCAAGCTCAGCAATTTTAAAATGGCCGATATTTGCGTATAAAATATAAAACCGGCAGCAATGCCGGTTTTAGTATGTCTAATTAACTCTTGATAATGAGGCTTTTTTACTAAGCTTGTTATCTTTAGGTGCCAGATTAAGATAATCTTTATGAGGCGTTTTCATTTCATGTACGGCATGTTTCCAGTTCATGATACTTGAGATAAATCGGTTATAAAGAGCCTCGTTTATACGGTACTTTCCGGTATTTAAGGGCTTAGCGGTCGGCATGGTTGCAGGATGCAGTCTTTTTTCTTCCTGCTCTTTTAAATACTCCATTCTTTCGGCGGTAGCCTCTTTTTCATTGAAATACTTATTTTTACGGAAATTATCGGCATATTCATTTATTGCCGACTGTTCGGCATGGTAGTTGCCAATCAATTTTTCCCATACTTGTTCCCCGGTTTGTGAAAGGTATTCAACATAATTACGGGTTAGGGTATTGTTGCTTACCATATCCTTAATATCTCCGCGTTTTTTGCCGCTAACCGAACTTTTTACACCGTTGACCAAGGCATTACGCAACATACTCATAAAGCTTTTACCGTCAGCGTTTAGCTTGGATTCATCGGGATATAAGGTTTCCAGCTCATGCTGATCAATATCTCCCAGACTGTTGGTGCGGAAGACATTACCGCGATGTCCTTCAAAAAAGCAAGTCGTGGTTTTATCCTTTTTAACATCTTGATTATATCTTATGGTATCTTCTATACGATTGTTATAGGTTACAACTTTATCGGTATCGGACACGAAGGATACCATTTTGGCTTTAGATTTACCAAGGGCCGTGTAGGGGGCATAAGCTACTACCACCAATTCCTGTAAAACTTGCGTTCTTTCTTCTCTTGAATATCCAAGTTCCTTCATTTTATGCCAGGTAAGTTTTTCAAGCTGAGCAAAGGTGCTGCCGCCGTGGCAATGCACGAATATATTTAAATTACGCATCTTTCGGCAAGCATCTTTTGTATCTAATTTTTGACCTTCTTCATCGCATAAACGATTTTTAACGGCCAATTCAAAAATGTCGTTCACATATTGAGGACGGACGGTTTCTTCATTGAGTTTATCTTCATCGCACTCCTGTACATTATTAACCCCCTCCGAACGCGATAAAAACGGATCATACGAATCACCGTAGTGATTAACCACCCCGATTACATTGACATCTTCTTTGCAACCGTTTTTATCCAAAACTTCCTCAACCATTTTGCAATACGAACTGGCGGCTCGGTCGGTGGTGGTGCTTTGTCCGCCGAAAATCAATACGGTTGGTTCATCGGAATTAAGCTCTTTGACCTCATACCATCCATGAGGTTTTTCATCCGTCTTGGGGCCGCGATGCCCGAATGTTGCATAACTTTGTTCTAAATTTTGTTCAGTGTTTTCTGACATGTTTGCCTCTTAAATATCTCCATAATTATGAGTATAACTTTTTCTACAAAAAAATCAATACTTTTGTCAAAACAAAATGATTGTTTTGCTTTGAGACTGACCTAAATATCCACAAAAAGTGAATGAATAGTAAAGATTGTGGAATTTTTTTTAATTTATTGTAGATTGTTATCAAACGAAATTTTTTGTGAGGTTGCTATGTGTTTGAAAAATAATCTTGTTTTGGCTATACTGGCAGTTGTTGCTTTATTTGGTTGTAAAGAGGAACAGTCTGCCTCCCAGCAAAATCTTTTAAATGTTGGTGTTGAAGTGCTTGAGCCGCAGGATGTCCCTTTGACATTTGAGTTTGCCGCTAGAGCACAGGGTTCTAAGGAAACCGAGGTAAGAGCCAGAGTCGGCGGAATTTTGTTAAAACGCAATTATATTGAGGGTTCGGAGGTTAAAGAAGGACAAGTGTTGTTTGAAATTGATCCTGAACCATACCAGGTGGCTCTTAATCAGGCTAAAGCTAACTTGGAACAAACTCAGGCTGAACTCAAAAATGCTAAAATTCAACTGGATAGAACAGAAAAATTGTATAAGCAAAAATATGCCAGTGAAAAATCCTATGATGATGCAGTTGCTAAATACGACTCGTTAAAGGCCGGATTATCCTCAGCTCAGGCTGCCGTTGATGCCGCACAGCTTAATTTAGATTATACCAAAGTTAAAGCTCCGATTAGCGGCCTTACCAGCATGGAAGCCCAATCGGAAGGAAGTTTAATCTCAACTTCAGGAGAAAGCGGCTTATTAACTCATATTACACAAATCAATCCTATTTATGTTATGTTTTCCTTATCAGAAAATGAAATGCTGACTTTATCTCGTATGGTTTCAAGCGGACAACTCAAAAATCCACAGGATAAAAATGCCGTTAAGGCCGTTTTGCGTCTGGGAAATAATGATGTTTACCAATATCCGGGAGAAATTAATTTTGTAAATCCAAGTATTGATACCTCAACCGGTACCATTAAACTGCGTGCCGTATTCCCTAATCCCAATAATCGCTTGCGTCCGGGGCAGTTTATGCGTTTAACGGTAGAGGGCTTGGAAAGAGCTAACGCTCTAATTGTTCCGCAAACAGCCGTTATGCAAAGCTCTAAAGGTTCGTATGTCTACCGCTTAAATGATAAAAATGAAGTGGAAATCGCCAATATTAAAACCGGACAGACAGTTAATAAAGAGTATTGGACGGTAAATGAGGGATTGGAACAGGGAGATAGAGTTGTTGTTAATAATCTTCTTAAAGTTCGTCCCGGTATGGTTGTTAATCCTATGGTTATAGACAATCCAACCGATAATAATAAGTAAAACTTAAGAGGTGTGTGATGTTTTCCAAGTTTTTTATTGATAGGCCGATATTTGCCACCGTTATTTCTTTGGTTATTGTTTTGGCCGGCCTTGTCTCCATGAAGGTTTTGCCGGTTGAACAGTATCCTAATATCGTTCCTACCGAAATTCAAGTTACGGCTGTATACCCCGGAGCAACCGCTGAGGTTTTGGCCGATACCGTTGCTGCTCCCTTGGAACAAGAAATAAACGGTGTTAAAAACATGATTTATATGTATTCTAACGCCACTTCTTCAGGATACTTGACCATAGGTGTGGTTTTTGACATCGGTACCGATCCCGATCAGGCTACCATTGATGTTAATAACAAAGTTCAAATGGCTACATCAAAACTGCCTTCGGAAGTTACAAAACAGGGAGTTACGGTTCAACAAAAGTCTAACTCCATATTGCAGATTGTTACCATGCGTTCAACTTCCGAGCTTTACGATACGATTTATGTATCTAACTACGCCTTGCTTAATGTTTTGGATGAAATTAAACGTATTAAAGGTGTCGGTGATGCATCGCTTTTTGCTTCGCAAGATTATTCTATGCGTATTTGGCTCTCTCCGGATAAACTCTCTGAGTATAATTTGACTCCTCAAGATGTAATTACCGCTATTCAAGAACAAAATTCACAGTTTGCTGCCGGGCAATTCGGTCAGGAACCCATGAATTCCGAAGTTGCATATACCTATTCGGTTAATACTAAGGGCAGGCTGGCAGATGCCGACGAGTTCGGAGACATTATCTTAAGAAGCAATGAATTGGGCGGTACTTTAAAACTTAAGGATGTCGCTCGTATTGAACTCGGAGCTCAGGATTATAATGTTACATCTCGTTTTAACGGCAAAGAAGCCGTAGCCTTTGCCATTTATTTGCAACCGGGTGCCAACGCCCTGGAAACAGCCGATTTGGTTAAGGCCAAAATGGAAGAACTTGCAAAAAGTTTTCCGCAGGGAATTACTTACGATATTCCTTATGATACGACCTTATTCGTTGATGTTTCCATCAATGAGGTTATCCATACCTTCTTTGAAGCCGTTTTGTTGGTGATTGTGGTTGTATATCTGTTTTTGCAAAATTTCAGAGCAACACTTATTCCGATATTGGCCGTGCCGGTTTCTATTATCGGAGCTTTTGCCGGTATGTATCTAATGGGCTTTTCCATTAACCTCTTGACATTGTTCGGCTTGATTTTGGCCATCGGTATCGTGGTGGATGATGCTATTATCGTGTTGGAAAATGTTGAACGTTTAATGGAAGAAGAAAAATTATCCCCCAAAGAAGCCGCGATTAAAGCCATGGAAGAAGTGTCAGGTCCGGTTGTCGCCGTGGCCTTGGTACTATCTTCGGTATTCTTACCGATTGCCTTCTTGGGCGGTATGACCGGTGTTATGTACAAACAATTTTCGGTAACTATTGCCGTATCGGTTATTATATCGGCTTTGGTAGCTTTGACTTTAACTCCTTCTTTATGTGCCTTGATTATTAAAAATAATAAGCATAAAAAGGAACCTATGGCATTTTTTAGATGGTTTAATCAATTTTTTGAAAAAGCTACTCAGTGGTATATTTCAGGTGTTGAATTTTTCTTAAATAATCGCAAAACGGCAATATTGTCCTTTGTTGCAGTATTGTTTTTAATTGCCGGATTATTTAAAATTGTTCCGACAGGTCTGGTACCTATGGAGGATCAGGGAAATCTCTTGATGGCTTATAATCTTCCCGAGGCATCGTCTTTACCCAGAACCGAAAAATTTACGGATAAAGTTTCATCCCTGTTGCAGAAAAATCCTAATGTGGAAGATGTTTTGACCATTAACGGTTATAATATGCTTTCTTCAAGTCAGAATACTTATTCCGGAGTTAGCTTTATTACCTTAAAGGATTGGGAGCAAAGAAAATCTGCAGAGCAGTCGGCAGATGCTTTATCTAAATTGTTTACCGGATATGGTATGAGCCAAAATGACGGTATAGCTTATGCTTTCAGTATGCCGCCGATTATGGGTATGAGTACGACCGGTGGTTTTGAAGGATATATTCAAAACAGGGCAGGAGCTACTTCTCAGGAACTGATGGCTAAAACTCAGGAATTTGTTGATGCAGCCAATAAGCGTCCGGAACTTTCCAATGTTAAGACTACTTTTTCGGTAAGTACTCCGCAATATCGTATTGATTTGGACAGAGAAAAAGCTAAAGCCTTAAATGTTCCGATTAACAGTGTTTATTCGGTAATGCAGTCTACCTTCGGCAGCTTATATGTAAATGATTTTACTTATATGGGACGAAATTTCAGAGTTACATTACAGTCTGAATCGCAATTTAGGAGTTCTCCGGATGATTTGCGGTATGTCTATGTTAAATCCAATAACGGCGATTTGGTACCGCTTTCTACTCTTATTACGGTGGAAAGGGTAACAGGTCCTGAGTTGGTTAATAGATTTAATATCTTTCCGGCAGCAAAGGTTTTAGGTGATCCGGCACCGGGGTATTCTTCAGGTCAGGCAATTGCGGCTATGGAAGAAGTTGCCGCCGAAGTTTTAGGCAGTGATTATTCACTATCTTGGATTGGGTCGGCATATCAGGAAAAATTAACCGGTGGTGCTTCAACTCAAGCTTTTGTGTTCGGTTTGATTATGATTTTCTTAATTTTATCGGCTCAATATGAAAAGTGGTCATTACCTATTGTAGTTATTCTTTCGGTACCGTTTGCCGTATTGGGTGCCTTAACAGCAACTTGGATAAGAGGTATTGAAAATGACCTTTATTTTCAGGTCGGCTTGGTAACCTTAATCGGTTTGGCTGCCAAAAACGCCATTCTGATTGTAGAGTTTGCGGTTATGAAGGTTGAGGAAGGATTTACTTATGTTCAAGCTTCCATAGAGGCGGCCAAACTTCGTTTTCGCCCGATTGTGATGACTTCACTGGCCTTTACTTTCGGTGTTTTGCCGCTCGCAATTTCAACCGGTGCCGGTGCGGCAAGTCGGCACTCCATCGGAACCGGTATGATCGGTGGTATGATAATGTCTACCTTTGTGGCTACCCTTTTTGTACCGATGATGTTTGCCATTATCGGCGAATATTTTGACGACACGAATGTTAAATTGCGTAAAATAAACGAAAGGGCCGAAAGATTAGGTCGTCCAAAGTTAAAACGGGCTATGAAGTAGCTGTAAAAAAGCCGTTCTTAAAAGAGCGGCTTTTGTATCGGATAATATGCTTTATTACCTTGCTTTATGAAAAGATGTTGCTATTGTGTATTTATAATAATTGTTTCGGAGATTCTACAGATGAATAAAAAATTAAAAGTTATGTTTTCTACCCACGGTTTGGTGGAAGGTGATTTTGGTTTTAAACTTGATAAAAAAGGTTTCCCGACAACAGAAGTAATTGCTAAAAAGGTTATTACAGGTCAGGATACCGGAGGACAGGTTTATTATGTCAAAGCTTTGGCCTCAAATTCAGATAATTACGATGTTGATTTGGTAACGCGTAGGGTTGATCCGCGTATTTGCCCACAGTTTGGTGGTAAAGAGTGTGATTTGGGAAAAGATATTAACTATACTATAGAGCAACAGTGGCATGAAACGCAAAATTTCCGTAGTCGTGTCTTAAGAGTTCCGGCCGGTGGCAATTTTAACTTTGTTCCTAAAGAAGAAATAGTTAAATATATTCCAGAATTAGTGGATAATCTCTTCAATTTTTACAAAAAAGAGAATGTTATCGGTAACATTGAGGTGGTTGAGGGACACTATCGTGATGGTATGTTGGCTGCTGATATGCTTTGCACCAAGATAGAACAAGAAACAGGACGACGTCCGGTTATGCTGGTAACGAGTCATTCATTGGGACATAAAAAATATGAAAGAAATTTACCCCAGTATAAAGCCGGGGCTATTAGTGAACAAGAATGGCAGTGGCATAATTTTGAACAACGCATTGCCCATGAAAAATATGCCTTTGATAAGGCGGATATTATTATTGCTACCTCTCCGGATGAGGAAAGACGTTTGGTCGCTGAGCCTTATTTGGCAGATATAAATAAAATTACGGTTATTCCTCCGGGATATAACGATAAAATATTTTATCCTTGGACGGCACAGGAAATCAATGAACAAAAGCACAATTTTGAATATATTGACTTAGATGGTAATAAACAATTCGTGAATCTGGATGGTAAAAAGGTAGTTTCTTCATTAGGACGAGTAGTTCGGGATAAGGGATTTAGCGAGCTTTCCTGTTCTATGGTGGAGGTAATGAAGTATAATCCAGATGTTGTCTATATGCTCAGTGGAGAAAATTCCAATCCGGTTACTGAAGATTGTAAAGAGTTTATGGCTGGTTTTGAGGATAGAGTTATATTTTTACCTTCTCTTAATCAAAACGAGATGGCCAGAATTTACAATATTTCTTCTATATTTGTTATGTCCAGTCTTAATGAAGCTTTCGGAATGGTACCGATAGAAGCTATGGGGTGCAAAACGGCTGTTATTGTCGGTCGCAGCGGATTTAATGATTTTGCACATTGTGCGGATGTTCGTGATGATAGTCAGGATTATAGTAAGGCTATCGGTTTGTATGCCCCTTCTCAGGAAATAGATCGTTGGCGACAAGTTAAAGCTATTAACTTGTTGTTGGATAACGAAGAATTGCGTAAACAAATTGTTGAAAATGGGTATAATTATGTTAAACATAATTTGACTTGGCAAGAAATTGCCAATCACAAAGACGCTATCGTAAAGCAGGTCTTAAAATCCCGTTCAAATATTGATTTGCTTAAACTTAAAAAACAGCAAAGTAAAGAGTAAGAAATTTGAACTTAAAATCAAAACGGAAACTTTAAAAGTTTCCGTTTTGATTTTAATGCTTAATATATTGTTTTAAGCCGCTTTGAGCATAACCTCGGGGGCTTCAATGCCTAATAAATATAACAACTGCTTTAAGGTATCTCTTACCAATGAGGCTAACTTTAATCGTGAAGCGGCTAAAGTTTTATCTTCGGCGTTCATAATCGGGCAGGTATTATAAAAGCCGCTGAATACCTGTGCCAGAGTGTAAGCATAATCGGTAATAATGCTCGGCTCTTTATCGGTATGAGCCCTCATAATTACATTCTCAAACTGAGAAAGTTTTAAGGCCAAGTTTCTCTCATCTTCATTACTGATTACAATATCGCCGATTTCCAAGCCGCCGGCTTTGGCTTTTCTTAAAATGGAATTGATACGAGCCACCGCATATTGAATATACGGGCCGGTTTTGCCGTCAAAATTGGCAAAATCTTCCAAATCAAAAACATAACCTGAAGCAATGTTGTTTTTCAAATCTTGGAATTTAATGGCTCCCATGGCAATTTGAGTTACCATTTTTTCAATATCTTCTTTGCTAAAACCTTCAACTTCTTCGGCTTTAGGCATGGAATTGCGAACTTTTTCTTTACTTATTAAAATTAAGTCTGATAAATTCATTACTCCGCCGTCGCGGGTTTTAAATGGTTTGCCGTCGGCTCCGTTGACCGTTCCGAATCCAATGTGCTCTAATTTTACACCTTTAGCAATACCCAACATTTCGGCTACCTGAAATACTTGTTCAAAATGTAAGGATTGACGCTTGTCTACCACATAGATAATTTCTTGAGCGTGTAAGTCTTCCACACGAGTTTTTATGGTGGCAATATCGGTAACCTGATAACCGAATCCGCCGTCGGTTTTTACCAAAATGACCGGAGGCATCGGTTTATTGGTCTCGGGCAGGCGGATAATGGTGGCTCCGTCATCAACTTCAGATAGTCCTTTTTCCTTTGCAAGCTCAACCACTTCACCACAGGCTTGGTGAGCATCGCTTTCACCTAACCATAAGTCAAAATGAGCATCCAATTCCAGGTAAGTTTTTTTAACATCGGCTACCGATACATCCCGTAAATATTTCCAGGCCTTACGATATTCGGGATTACCGTTTTGCAACTCGGCGGTTATCTGACGGGCGGTTTCTTTGGCATTTTCATCTTCTTTACAGCGAATGTTGGCTTGTTTGTAAATTGCCGAAATCTTGGCAATATCGTAGCTTTCCACCTTATCTAAATTACCGTCTTGATGAATAATCTTGGCCAAAATCATTCCCATCGGTGTACCCCAATCACCGAAGTGGACATCGGAAATGACCTTATTGCCGACAAAAGTTTCAATTCTACGAATAGACTCGCCGATAACTGCCGAACGCAAGTGCCCGACATGCAAGGCTTTGGCAACATTAGGGCCGCCGAAGTCCATAACGATTTGTTTGGGCTCGGCAACTTTAGAGCAACCCAAACGCTCATCCTCGGCCATTTCATTTAAAGATTTGGCAATAAACTCGTTAGATATTTTAAAATTGATAAAACCGGGACCGTCCACCGATACAGAGGACACTGCCTCATCTTTTTGTAACTCTTCAGCAATCAAAGCGGCGATTTCTCGGGGATTTTTATGTAAAGATTTAGCCAAAGCCAGAGCCCCGTTACATTGAAAATCGCTTAAATCCGGTCTGTCGGAAGGTTTTATAACGGCAAACTTGGTATCTAACCCTAATTTTTGAAAAATAGTGGCAAATTTTTGATTAAAGTTTTTTTCTATTGATAATGTCATTTCTTTTGGTTCCTGATTATTTTACACATTTAAAATACGCATGATTGGGCAAGACCAACTTGCAGGTAAATTGCGAAACTTTATCCTTTACGGCATGAGTTTCCGGATTGTGCTTTTGACATTCGGCATCGGCCATTTGTTGCAAAGTTTTCTCATCGGTCCACAAACCGTTGTAGCATATAGCCGGAGCTTCGGGCTTGGATTTCCCGACATACAAACGATTTATATCGCGGGCTCCGGCATTGCGGCGGCGGTCAACAAACGGCTCAAATAAAGAGCATCCGCACAGGCAAAGCAAAATTAAGCTTGCAGTAATCATTTTTATACTGGACAATTTTAAAATCTCCATTACATTAAGGTAAGTATTTTACAACATAATATACGAGAAGTTTTTAAATGCAAATTGAAAATAAATATATTGGTGATGATAAATTCAAAAATTTTTTGAATCATTACAGTTGTCCTTCCTCGCTTGAGGTTGTCAAGATGAAGTTTGCCGGGGCCATATGCTCGCCAAACCTCAATTTGCGTCCGACAGATGTTATATCTTCCTTGTGGGAAGAGGACAAACAACCTCGGCTTGAAACTAAAAAAGAAGCGGAGTTGTTTTTTAAGTTTTTTATGGGCTTATGGGATGAAATGTTTGCCTTGGTTAAGCAAAACAAAGTAACCCTTGCCAAAGGCGATAAAAACGACTTAATTGCATGGTGCAATATTCGCTATCAAGAGTTAGAAGAAGGCTTTTTGGAAGGCTTTTGGGGCGGTTGTGCCGACTTAAAACTTCCGGCCTATATTGCCCAGATTGTAGATTCTTTATCTGAGGTTGCCGAAGTGTATGTAAAATTAGGGCAGCGATTGCAAAATAAAGAGGATAAAGAAATTTATAAAACTATTTTGCATACCGATAAAACCGCTGAAAGAGCCATAAGCTTTATTATTGAAAATTCGGTTTTACCGCGTATAGACGGATTACAAAGAAAAGTTAATTAAAGGAGATAACCTATGGATTTATTGGAAGGAATTTTAACCCGAAGATCGGTTCGTCAGTATGATACGACCAAAAAAGTTTCGCATGCAGATATTGAGGAAATTTTAAAAATGGCCTCTTATGCACCTTCTGCCCACAATAAACAGCCCTGGGAATTTTTGGTAATTGAAAATCCGGAAGTTTTGGCCGGATTTCGCTCGGTTCAACCCTGGACTTCTTTTGCCAAAAACGCTTCATGCGTAATTGTGGTATGCGGCAATACCGATGAAGCTTTTCATCGTGAAAAAGAGGGAGAAGATTGGAATTTTGCCGATGTTGATTGTGCTTTAGCCACCCAAAACTTGTTACTGGCTTGTCATGCCAAAGGGTTAGGGGCTTGTTTTTGCGGGGCCGCTCCCATGCCGCTGGTAATGGAAGGTGTTAAAAAGTATTTGAATTTGCCGGATAATATTCGCCCGTTGGCAATTGTGCCGATAGGATATCCGGCCGAAACTCCCAAACAGCCGGAAAATCGTTATAATCCGGCTAAAGTTCACTGGGAAAAATGGTAAAATTAAAAGAGCAGCCTTACAAACTGCTCTTTTTTATATATTTAGGCTTCTTTGAGTTTAAGCACTTCATTGCGGGCCAAGGTATCAACTCTTTCATTTTCAGGGTGGCCGTTGTGGCCTTTAACCCATACCCAGCGAATTTCATGCTTTTTAATTAACTCATCAAGCTGTTGCCATAAGTCTATGTTTTTAACCGCATTTTTCTTATTGGAAGTTTTCCAGCCGTTTTTCTTCCAATTTTCCAGCCATTCATTGATACCGTTCATAACATATTTGCTATCGGTGTATAAAGTAATGTTGCATTCGGTTTTAAGGGCTTTTAAGGCCTCAATTACCGCAGTTAATTCCATCCGATTGTTAGTGGTTTGTAATTCTGCCCCACTTAATTCCTTTTCTATATCTTTATAGCGGAGAAGGGCTCCCCAACCGCCGATTCCCGGATTACCCGAACAAGCTCCGTCGGTAAATATTTCTACTCTGGCTTTCATGGTTTATTCGCTTTTTAAAAAGTTGGTAAAAAATTCGCTTAACAGCATTTCGTGTTCGTCTTCTTCCCTTAAGGCCTTGGCAACAAACGAGCGAAGCTGATTTTTAGCCATAAATATTCTAAAATCTTTAGGCATGGCACCTTCGGCTCCGATTACGCCGTTAATGAGTAAATCTTCCTCAATATAGGGTGATAAAATTATCTGGACATTGGCAAACTTTAAGCGTCCGCGGGGAGGGAGCCTTAATTCGGGACGCGTAATAAGGTTGGTATGTCCGACAATACCGGTTAATGCATCCATTTGATTGTAATTGGAAAAACGAATTTTGTTATATTCACTGCCGGTAGTTTCGGTAGTACACGATAAATAAAGCTCACGAGCTATGGCATTGCTGTTGTTGCGAGCTTGAACGGAAAAACTGATTTTAACATATTTTTCCGGCGGATTATCAATGGTTTTGGGATAAAGCATATCTTCATCAACATTATCCAACACTTCCAGCGAGGTATCTTTAATTTCCAGTTCAATATTGGGCTGCGGACGCTTACCGAACATTCCGGCAATTACGGCATAAGGTGCCGGAACATTGTTGGAGCCGGAGCGAATGTAAATGGTGCTGTTGGTAGTAGTCATCAAGGGAGTTATTTCCGATTTGGGAATATAGGTGGCAATAAAGCCATCGCCGTTTTCATCGGCACTGATAATATGATTACGAACTTTATTGTGGCTGGGAATTGTGCAACCGGAAATTGCTCCTTCAAGCCAGCTTAAAAAGCGATGCACATTTTTTACTTTAACTTTGGCTTGTGCCACATCCCCGACTTCGGTATCACGGGAACACTCAACACCCCATACCACAACTCCGCCTTCGGAATTGCCGAAACCGGAAATGGCTTTGGCCAGATTTTTGCGGTCGTCACGATGCAAGGTATTAAAGTTTTTGCCGGTGGATACGGCTTGCTTAAAATCTAAAAACAATTCTTCGGTTTGATTGTTTATTATAAACTCATCAATAGCATCTTCACCAAAGTAAATCAGCTTTTGAAAAATATCTTCCGCACGCGACATGGTGTTTCTCCGTTAGTTACTTTGTCTTATATTATACTCTCTTTTCATAACAAAGACTTAAAATTGCAAATATTTTTGCAGTTTTTCGTAATCGGGATAATCGGCAATGTCACCGAGCAGGGTATAAGTCGGCTTGGAGGCAAACAGCATTTGAGCGGCTTTTTGCACATCTTCCAAGCTCACGGCATCAACTCGGTCTATAATTTCTTGGGTGGGAATAACCCGATTATATAACAGCATTTGCCGAGCCATAACTTCGGCAGTTGAAGAGGAACTTTCCAAAGCCATTAACATACTGGCTTTAAGCTGAACTTTAGCTCGGTCAAGTTCTTTTTGCGAAACTTTTTCCTGAACGACTTTTTTAATTTCATCGGCGGCCACCGGCAAGAGTTTATTAAGTTCGGAGCCCGAAGTTCCGGCATAAATACCGAACAATCCGCTGCCGGTATGGGAACTGGTAAAGCAATAAACGGTATAAACCAAGCCTCTTTTTTCCCTTATTTCCTGGAATAAACGGGAAGACATTCCGCCGCCAAAGAGCGTGGAAAATATGGAAACCGGATAATATTGCGGATTGTTATATTCAACACCTTTAAAGCCCAGTGCAATATGGACCTGTTCAATATCGCGTTTTTCGGCATAAAATCCGCCCTGATAAATTTGCGGTTCAATTTTGAAAGATGTTTTTGCTCCGTAATCGGCCATACGGCTTTTAACCATATTAACAAAAGAGTCGTGTTTTAAGTTACCGACGGCAACAACTACCGTATTGTTTGCGGCATAATTGCTGTGCATATATTTATGCATAACCTCGGCGGTAAAAGAGCGGACTTTTTGAGCCGGGCCCAAAATGGCACGACCTAAAGGCTGATTAGGGAAAGCTTTTTCCTGAAAGTAATCAAAAATAATGTCATCGGGGGTGTCAAAAGTTTGTTTAATTTCCTGGACGACAACCTCTTTTTCTTTAATCATTTCATCTTCGGGGAAGAGAGGAGCCATAATAAAGTCGGCAATAACATCCAAGGCCAGTTCCACATCATTTTTAAGCATTTTGGCGTAAAATGCGGTAAATTCCCGTGAGGTATAGGCGTTACTTTGCCCGCCGACATTTTCAATTTCCTCGGATATTTGTAAAGAATTGCGTTTTTTGGTACCTTTGAAGACCATATGCTCTATAAAGTGAGATATTCCGTTAATATCTTCGGTTTCATAAGCCGAGCCGGTATTTACCCAGATACCCAAGGACACGGTTTCGGTTTGCGGGCGTTCGGAAGTAATAATCTTTAGGCCATTTTCCAAAATTGTTTGTTGTATTTGCATTTTTTATTATACCTGTTTATTTTATCAATTGACAGCATTATATAGCTCATATAGCATAAATCAATCATAATTACAAAGAGGAGAGTAAAAATGTCAACAAGTCCGAAAATAGCCGTTGTTTTAGCCGGTTGCGGCCGTGCCGACGGTTCAGAAGTATTTGAAACGGTAACCGCTTTATTGGCGATTGCTAAAAACGGCGGAAGCTATCAGTGCTTTGCCCCGAACATTGAGCAAAGTGCGGTTGTTAATATTTTAACCGGCGAAAAGACTAATGAAAGACGTTCGGTTTTGATTGAGGCCGGACGAATTTGCCGCGGTGATATTAAAGATTTGAAGGAATTTAATGTTAAAGACTTTGATGCGGTAATTTTCCCCGGTGGTTTGGGTGCGGTTACCAACTGGTGCGATTATGCGGCTGAAGGGGTAAACTGTACGGTAAATCAAGATATTAGCAATACAATGTTAAAGTGTTATGATAACAAATTGCCGATAGGAGCAATGTGTATTGCACCGGTAGTTGTGGCCAAAGTATTGGGTAAATACGGTATAAAAATAACTATAGGAAGCGATGAACAGACGGCAAGAGCGGTTGAAGCCATGGGAGCGGTTAATGAGGTTTGTCAGGCAACCGAGATTGCCGTTGATGAAAAGCACAAGATTGTGACCACACCGGCTTATATGATGGCACATTCCATTACGGAAGTGGCCGAAGGTGCGGATAAAATGGTAAAGGCGATAATGAAGATGCTGTAAGGTAAATTTTGGTAAAAGGAAAGCCTCAAGCGATGCTTGAGGCTTTTCTTTATAAATAAAGATAGTTATTGCAATTTAAAAATCAGCAGTTAAAATAAGGGTAGGTTTAAGGCAAGTGCCTTAAACTCAGCATCGTAAAAAGCGGTGCGGGAGTATTCGTAAACTCCATACATCACGGCAGTGATATGCCGTAAAGCTTTAAGCTATATCAGTTTGACTATGTCAATGGTCGGGACGCTTGTGGTTATGTCCAGAAGCTAAACCGTCCATAGTGGCTGTGGCTTTAAAGGCCACAAGGTCATTTTGATGTATGTGACTTACGAACGTTCCCGACCACCTTAATTACGAGGTGGTTTTTCTTTTATGGGAAGGTTATGAGAAAAACTATTCTTTTATTATCTTTA
>CALXTJ010000004.1 GCA_944391375.1 uncultured Alphaproteobacteria bacterium | reverse complement strand
CGTTCCATGGTGGAAATGCTTGGCGTACTTGCAATCATAGGCGTACTGTCTGTCGGGGCTATTGCCGGTTATTCCAAAGCCATGATGAAATATAAACTTAATCGCCAAACCGAACAAATCGGCAGCATTTTAGACTATGTCACCATCAATTCCGATAAATTTACTCATGATTTTTCCATGAATTTTGGTATTCTATTGCAAAAATTAGGAGCCATTCCTGTTGAAATGATAGTTGAAAATTCGGCTGACACCGGTTATGTAAAAGATGTTTTCGGAAATGCTGTTTGGCCTTTTTTAAACGATGATACTTATAATATATATTATGGATTACAAATATCTTTGGACAAAGATGCTCATGAAATATGCATGAATTTATATCAAATGGCACAATTACGTTCAGCCGGTTTGTGGCAAGTAATGTTTACCAAAGATAAAGAAGACGGTAGCACACAATACGGTAACAGAACATTTGGAGACACCTATTGTGGAGATAACCTGAAGTGCATTAAGGACTTGACGCTATCCGAGATAGATGATTTATGTTCTACTTGTGATAGTTCAAAAAGCTATTGTAATTTTTCCATTCTTTGGGGAAGAATAAGTTCTTAAAGCAACATCTACATTTTTGACAAGGTTACTTTACTTGTATGTGCGATACTTGATGTAACTTTATTTTATCCACCGGCTTAACTTTAAAATTGCAAAAAAAAAAAAACGGTTTAAGATTTCGTTTAAAGCTTTTGTTACTAATTTTTTTGGAGGTTTTAAATGAAATTTTATCAATCAGGTCGTTCCATGGTGGAAATGCTTGGCGTACTTGCAATCATAGGCGTACTGTCTGTCGGGGCTATTGCCGGTTATTCCAAGGCCATGATGAAGTATAAACTCAATAAACAGACCGAACAAATCGGCTCGATTTTAGACTACGTCAACATTCATATGGACGATTTTAAGCGCTCAAAAACTTCTATTGCCGAAAATATGGTACCTATACTTAAAAAATTAAACGTTATCCCGCAAGAAATGATACGCGAAAACATAAATGATGTAATATTTGATGTTTTCGGCACTACTATAGCTTTAAAAAATTACACTGGCGGCGATGGCGGTTATACCTTTGAGTTTATGACATACTTGAATAAAGGACAAAAAGAATCGTGCATGAATTTATTTACAATCGCTAAAGCCAAAAGAGAGCAACTTTGGCGTACCAAGTTTGAAACAACCAAAGGTGAAGAAAATTCCTCGGCCAACATAGTTAATGGCGATAATTATTGCACATCTGACCGTAAATGCCTTAAAGATTTAACCCTTGCTGAAATGGAAGACTTTTGTAACGTTTGCGAAGACAAAGACATTTGCATTTTTTATTATCAGATGAGGCTCTAGACTAGTATCTTTTTTTATTTTTGAAAAAAATATGCTCAATGAAGGATGCAAAATTCTCATTTCTATGATTAAATCTACACTCACACTCCTTTAAATGCAAGATGAATTTGTCGTCAGTCAAACCATTAAATTTAGCCATTCTTCTTTTTGCATAACTCCAAAAACATTCTATCCCATTTACATGAGATTTTCCTCTAGCAAATTCATTCTCATGATGAAACACTCTGTAATGATTATATCCATTCAAAATAAGACCATCATAAGCTCTCCATCCATCTGTATGAATAGTGCTTCCTTCTAAGATTTTTCCTTGTATTATGGGCATTAGCTCTTCTTTTGAACAGTTGGGAACAACACTGACAAATACTTTTCCATTCCTTTTCAATAATCCAAAAACAGGTGTCTTTCCGGCTGCTCCTCGTCCTCTTTTACCTCTTATTCTTCTTGCTCCAAAATAGCTTTCGTCAAGCTCATATTCTCCTAACTCTTTCTCTTGTTCTAGCAAACTTTCTTCTAATATGCGTTCTCTGAATTCGTTATAATACGAATTTATGGTGTTCCTGTTTATGCCTAAAATTTTACTTGCCGAGGTCGCTGTTATGTCCTCAGAAAAACACACTATTATTTTTTTTATTTTATATCTGCTTAATCTATTGTATTTCATTGCCTTTAACCCTATCTTCTTAAAAGATACTAGTCAAGAGCCCAGATGATTTTATAAGTTTACTTTAATCCAAACAAAAACCCTCGCCTTATTGCTAAAGCGAGGGTTTTTAGTTGCTAATTTAAGCTATTCAGCCGGAGTTTCTTCCGCCGTAACGGGTTTTTCCGCTTCGGTGTTGCTGTTGGCACTTGCTAATTTGGCATTGGCTTCTGCTTCCCGTTGAGCCAAAATCTCTTTGTCGTTTTGGGCTGCAACTCTACGCAATGAACGCAATACCGTACCGGTACCGGCCGGAATTAAACGACCGACAATTACATTTTCCTTCAATCCGGTCAGCTTGTCTACCTTGCCGGCAACTGCCGCTTCCGTCAAGACACGCGTGGTCTCTTGGAATGAGGCCGCAGATATAAACGACTTGGTCTGCAATGAGGCCTTGGTAATACCTAACAATACCGGATCTGCCGTTGCCGGTTCTCCGTTTTCAGCTATCACCTTAGCATTTTCTGCCTCAAATACATCCTTGTCTACCTGCTCGCCTACCAAGAAGGTTGTATCTCCGGGCGTCTTAATCTCAACTTTCTTGAGCATCTGCGATACTATCACTTCAATGTGCTTATCGTTGATTTTAACACCTTGCAGACGATATACATCTTGAACTTCTTTTACTAAGTATTCAGCTAACTTTTCTACACCCAATACTCTTAAAATATCATGCGGTGCAGGTGTGCCTTCTACCAGTAAATCACCTTTTTTAACAATATCGCCGTCTTGTACTACCAGGTGACGACCCTTCGGAATTAAATATTCAATCGGTTCGCCTTTGGCCGGTATAACGCTTATACGTTGTTTGGCCTTGTAATCCTTACCAAACTCTACCATACCGTCAATATCGGAAATGAGTGCTTGATCCTTAGGATGACGAGCTTCAAACAATTCGGCAACTCGCGGTAAACCACCGGTAATATCTTTGGTCTTGGAGCTCTCTCTCGGAATACGAGCGATTACATCACCTACCTTAACCTCACTGCCGTTGTCTACCGTTAATACCGCATCTACCGACAGATAATAACGGGCTTCCTTGCCGTTATCAAAGTTGACAGACTTGCCTTTGGCATCTTTTAAAACAATGCTCGGCTTTAACGAAGCATTGGCCGATGAGCCGCTACGCCAATCTATTACAACTTTAGATACAATACCTGTCGTTTCATCCATGCTCTCTTTTACCGAAACATTGTTAATCAAGTCTACCAGTTGAGCCGTACCGGCTTTTTCCGAAATGACCGGAATCGTAAACGGATCCCACTCGGCAACTTTTTGACCTTTCTTAACTTTGGCTCCTTCTTCTACCAAAATTTTGGTACCGTAAGGAACATGGTGACGCGATTTTTCACGACCTTGGGCATCTTCTATGATAATTTCACAGTTACGCGATAAAACAATCAAATGACCTTCAGAATCGGTTATCGTATGTTTGTTGTCCAATTTCAAAACACCGGCAAACGGTACTTCAACACTGGATTGCTCGGCAGACTTGGAAGCCGCACCACCGATGTGGAAGGTTCTCATCGTTAATTGCGTACCGGGCTCACCGATGGATTGAGCGGCAATTACGCCTACCGCTTCACCTACATTAACCGGAGTTCCTCTGGCTAAGTCACGACCATAACATGCCGCACATACACCATGCTCGGAATCACAGGTTAATACCGAACGAATCTTAACTTGCTCAACACCGGCTTTTTCTACCAATTCGGCATCGTTTTCATCAATCAGCTTACCCTTTTTAACCAAAACTTCACCGGTTTCGGGGTGGATAATATCTTCTTGAATGGTTCGTCCCAAAATTCTGTCACCGATGGAAACAATTACATTACCTCCGTCAACTACCGGACGAACTATAATGCCTCTCTCGGTTCCACAATCAGTTTCCGTTACCACAACATCTTGGGCTACATCTACCAAACGACGCGTTAAATAACCGGAGTTGGCGGTCTTTAATGCCGTATCGGCCAAACCCTTACGTGCACCGTGGGTGGAGTTAAAGTACTCAGACACCGTTAATCCCTCCTTAAAGTTGGAAATAATCGGTTGTTCAATAATTTCACCACTCGGTTTGGCCATCAAACCACGCATACCTGCCAATTGACGCATTTGAGCAGCAGAACCACGAGCTCCGGAGTGTGCCATCATGTATACGGAGTTAATATAACCATGGTCGGTCTTGGAAATGTTTTTCATCATTTCATCGGCAATCTTGTCAGTGCAGGCTGCCCAAATATCTACCACTTTGTTATATTTTTCACCCTTCGTGATTAAACCGTTTTGATATTGTGCTTCAAACTCTTTTACCTGTTTGGTGGTTTCTTCAATTAAGGTCTTCTTGGCATCAGGTACAATCAAATCATCCTTACCGAACGAAATACCTGCCTTACATGCATTGGTAAAGCCTAAGGTCATGATTTTATCTACCATGATGCAGGTTTCTTTTTGGCCGCAATGACGATATACCGTGTCAATGATTTCCGAAATTTCCTTCTTCTTTAACAAGCGGTTTACCAAAGAAAACGGTATGTTCGGATTCTTGGGCAAAATGTCGGAAACGATAATACGACCCGGAGTGGTATCTACCAAGCCATATTTGGTCTCGCCGTTGTCGTCAACATATTCCATACGGCACTTGATTTTAGCATGCAAGTCTACAACTTTGGCGTTTAAGGCCAACATTACCTCATCGGCATCGGCGTAAATTCCGCCCTCGCCCATTACATCATCGGCTTCATAAGTTAAGTAGTAGATACCTAATACCATGTCTTGTGAAGGAACGATAATCGGCTTACCGGATGCCGGCGATAAAATGTTGTTGGTTGACATCATCAAGACACGAGCTTCCAATTGAGCTTCAATGGATAACGGTACATGTACTGCCATTTGGTCACCGTCAAAGTCGGCGTTAAATGCCGTACAAACCAGCGGGTGCAGGTGAATGGCTTTACCTTCCACAAGTACCGGCTCAAATGCTTGAATACCCAAACGGTGCAAAGTAGGAGCACGGTTTAACAATACCGGATGCTCTCTTATCACTTCTTCCAAAATATCCCATACTTCCGGACGCTCTTTTTCTACCATTCTTTTGGCAGCTTTAATGGTTGTAGCGTGTCCGTACAATTCCAATTTGGAATATACGAACGGCTTAAACAACTCCAAGGCCATCTTTTTAGGCAATCCGCATTGTTGCAACTTCAATTCCGGACCTACGGTAATAACCGAACGACCGGAGTAGTCAACACGTTTACCTAACAAGTTTTGACGGAAACGACCTTGCTTACCTTTGAGCATATCCGATAACGATTTCAACGGACGCTTACTGGTTCCGGTAATGGCACGAGCACGGCGACCGTTATCAAACAAGGCATCAACCGACTCTTGCAACATTCTCTTTTCGTTACGAACGATAATTTCCGGAGCATGTAATTCCAACAATCTTTTCAAACGGTTGTTACGGTTGATTACTCTACGATACAAATCGTTCAAATCCGATGTGGCAAAACGACCGCCGTCTAACGGTACCAACGGACGCAATTCCGGCGGAATTACCGGCAATACCGTTAAAATCATCCATTCCGGTTTGGTGTTGGAATCTATAAACGATTCAACAATCTTTAAACGTTTTACCAACTTTTTGCGTTTGGCTTCCGAATTGGTTTCTTTTAATTCGGCACGCATCGTGGCACGTTCGGCTTCCAAATCAATGGCGGCCAAAATTTCACGCAAAGCCTCGGCACCGATACCGGCTCTAAACGAATCTTCACCGTATTTATCCAAAGCCTCTTGATATTCGTCTTCGGTTAATAATTGGTGCATTTGTAAATCGGTTAAACCCGGTTCAATTACAATATAGCTTTCAAAGTACAGCACTCTTTCCAATGACTTCATCGGAATATCGGTCAACATTGAAATACGGCTCGGTAATGATTTTAAAAACCAAATGTGAGCAACCGGTGCTGCCAATTCAATATGGCCCATTCTTTCACGACGAACTTTGGACAATGTTACTTCAACACCGCACTTTTCGCATACGATACCACGATATTTCATGCGTTTATATTTACCGCACAAACATTCGTAATCTTTAACAGGACCGAAAATACGGGCACAAAACAGACCGTCTCTTTCCGGCTTAAATGTACGATAGTTAATGGTCTCGGGCTTTTTAACCTCACCGTATGACCAAGAACGAATTTGCTCAGGAGAAGCTATAGAAATCTTGATTTCATCAAAACTCTCTTCAGCCGGCTGCTGACCAAAAAATTTCATTACATCATTCATATTTATAAAACTCCTTATCCTTAAACTTCTTCGTTCAACATTTCAACATTAAGGCACAAAGACTTCATTTCTTTTACCAAAACATTAAATGATTCCGGTACTCCGGTATCAAATGTGTCTTCACCGCGAACGATGGCTTCATAAACCTTGGTTCGGCCGTTGACATCATCGGATTTAACCGTGAGCATTTCCTGCAAGGTGTAGGCTGCACCGTAAGCTTGCAATGCCCAAACTTCCATTTCACCGAAACGTTGTCCGCCGAATTGAGCTTTACCGCCTAACGGTTGTTGAGTTACAAGACTGTAAGGTCCTACCGAACGGGCGTGCATCTTTTCATCTACGATGTGGTGCAACTTAATCATGTAAATGATACCTACGGTTACCTTACGATCAAACTTTTCACCGGTACGACCATCGTACAAGTCAATTTGACCTGAGGTCGGTAAACCGGCCATTTCCAGCATATGGTTGATATCTTCGCCGCTGGCTCCGTCAAATACCGGCGTTGCCATCGGAATACCGTTTTTCAGGTTGGATATCATTTCCATTTTTTCAGGTTCGGTTAAGGGTTCAATTTCGGCTTTGTACTGCTTGTCGCCGTAAATTTCACGCAAGCGGTTGTTTAATTCCTCAATTGTCTTTTCACCCTTCTTGTATTGTTCGCACATCTCGTTTAATTGCTTGCCGAGCTCTTTGGCAGCCCAACCTAAGTGAGTTTCCAAAATTTGTCCCACATTCATACGAGAAGGAACACCTAAAGGATTTAATACGATATCTACCGACGTACCATCTTCCATGTAAGGCATATCCTCTAACGGCAATACGCGGGATACCGTACCTTTGTTACCGTGACGACCGGCCATTTTATCACCGGTTTGCATCTTACGCTTGGTGGCTATAAAGACTTTTACCATCTTTAATACACCGGGCAATAAATCATCACCGCGTTGTACTTTTTCTACTTTGTCGTCAAAGTGCTTATGAACTTTGGCAACTCTTTCATCAAAAGCGGCCGAAAATTCTTCAATCTGAGCCATAACGCTCTCATCTTTGACTACAATCTTACGCCATTGTGAGGACGGAATACCATCCAACATTTCGGCAGTGATGGTAGCCTTTTTATCAATACCCTTGGGGGCATCTACCACCGTTTGTCCGATTAACATTTCTTTTAAGCGGGCATCAAAGCTCTTGCGAACGATGGCAATTTCATCATCACGGTCTTTGGCCAATTGCGAAATTTCCTGTTGTTCAATAGACAAAGCACGTTCATCTTTTTCTACACCTCTGCGGGAGAATACATGAACATCTACCACAACACCCTCAATACCGGGTTGTACACGCAACGAGGTGTCGCGAACATCACTGGCTTTTTCACCGAAGATGGCTCTTAACAATTTTTCTTCGGGAGTTACCGGAGATTCTCCTTTAGGTGTTACTTTACCTACCAAAATATCACCGGCTTTAACCTCAGCTCCGATGTAAACAATACCGGCTTCATCCAAGTTGCGTAAAGCTTCTTCACCGACATTGGGAATATCACGAGTGATTTCTTCCTGACCTAATTTGGTATCACGAGCCATAACCTCAAATTCTTCAATGTGAAGGGAGGTTAAAACATCATCACGAGAAATGCGTTCGGATAACAAAATAGCATCTTCGTAGTTTAATCCGTTCCAGGGCATAAATGCTACCAAAACATTTTTGCCTAAGGCCAACTCACCCATATCGGTACAAGGACCGTCGGCAATAATATCGCCGGCCTTAATTTTATCGCCTACCTTAACAAGCGGAACTTGGTTAATGCAGGTGTTTTGGTTGGAACGACGGAATTTTTGCAAACGATAAATTTCAACACCGACCTTGCTGGCATGACGATCATCGGAACGAATAACGATACGGTTGGCATCAACCGAATCTACAACACCGTCATATTTAGCTACCAATGTAGCACCGGAATCTTTGGCAACGGTTGCTTCAATACCGGTACCGACGAGCGGAGCTTCGCTTCTTAACAACGGAACACCTTGACGCTGCATGTTTGAACCCATCAACGCACGGTTAGCATCGTCGTTTTCCAAGAACGGAATCAAAGCGGTTGCAACCGAAACCAATTGTTTTGGCGAAACGTCAATTAAGTTAATTTCCGAAGGTGCCGCATAAATAACTTCACCGGCTTTACGGCAGGCAATCATATCGTTAGCAAAGCGTCCGTCATCATTTACTTTGGCGTTAGCTTCGGCGATAATGTATTTACTTTCTTCATCGGCTGACAAATATACCACATCTTTGGTAACAACTCCGTCAATAACTTTACGATACGGACATTCAATAAAGCCGTATTTGTTAATGCGGGCATAAGTTGCCAAAGAGTTAATTAAACCGATGTTCGGACCTTCAGGAGTTTCAATCGGGCAGATACGACCGTAGTGTGTCGGGTGCACATCGCGGACTTCAAAGCCGGCTCTGTCACGAGACAAACCGCCGGGGCCCAAGGCCGATAAACGACGCTTGTGGGTAATTTCCGACAACGGGTTGTTTTGATCCATAAATTGCGAAAGTTGTGAAGAACCGAAAAATTCTCTGATAACCGAAGCTATCGGCTTAGCATTTACCAAGTCTTGCGGTTTAACATTGTTTAAGACTTCGGCACTCATTTTTTCGCGAATGGCTCTTTCCATACGAAGCAAGCCCATACGATATTGATTTTCCATCAACTCACCGACCGAACGAACACGACGATTACCTAAGTGGTCAATATCATCAACTTCGCCCTTACCGTCACGCAATTCTATCATATGTTTAACAATACGCAAAATATCATCTTTACGCAAGGTGCGATATGTATCGGGAGCTTCCTCAAAAGGAATGTCCAAAGCCAAGTTCATTTTAACACGACCGACCGACGATAAATCGTAACGCTCTTCATCAAAGAACAAAGCCTTAAACAGATGGTAAGAAGCATCTAATGTGGCCGGTTCGCCGGGACGCATAACGCGGTAGATATCCAGCAAAGCCTCTTCGCGGCAGTGATTTTTATCAGCTTCCAAAGTGTTGCGGATATAAGGTCCGACATTAACGCCGTCAATGTACAAAATGCTCAATTCTTTAACTTTGGCTTCATTGATTTTGCCTAAAACTTCTTCATTTAATTCAGCTCCGGCATCGGCAATAATTTCACCGGTTTTGGCATTGAAAACAGCCTTGGCCAAAAACTTGCCATACAGCTGTTCCTCAGAAACCTGATAGTATTCCAAGCCGTCCTCAACCAATTTATTGGCTGTTCTCGGGGTAATTTTTTTATCCTGAGCCCAAACCACTTTACCGGTTTTGGCATCTACCAAATCAAACGGGAATTTAACACCCTTCATGCGTTCGGGATTAAATTTAACTTTCCAGCCTTTTTTGTTGGCAATATATTCGTCGGCTTCATAGAAGTAATTTAAAATTTCCTCTTTATCCATGCCTTTAATTTCTTCGGCAGGAACTTTTTCGCCGGCTTTGATACGATCTTCGGTTTCTTTGGAGTACAAAGAATACAAAATGGATGTTACCGGCAATTTACGACGACGGTCAATACGGGCATAAATCAAGTCTTTGGCATCAAACTCAAAATCAAGCCATGAACCGCGATACGGAATAACACGGGCCGCAAACAAATATTTACCGGAAGACATGGTCTTGCCTTTGTCATGATCAAAGAACACACCCGGGGAACGATGCATTTGGGAAACAACTACACGCTCGGTACCGTTGAAAATAAAGGTACCTTTATCGGTCATCAACGGAATATCGCCCATATAAACATCTTGTTCTTTAATATCGTGAACGGATTTGGCTCCGGTAGCCTCGTCAATATCCCAAACTACCAAACGCAAAGTAGCCTTAATCGGTGCAGCATAAGTCATATCGCGTTTGATACACTCATCAACATCGTATTTAGGCTCTTCCAATTCGTATTTAACGAATTCCAATTCGCCGTTACCGGAAAAATCTTTTATCGGGAAAATAGATTTGAACACTTCTTCCAAACCGAATTCGCAATGCTCTCCGTATGCATCAACATTATTGATAAAACTGGAATAAGAACCGGTTTGAACCTCAATTAAACTCGGCATATCAATGCATGCATCAATTTTACCGAAGTTTTTCCTTACACGTCTTTTGCTCGTATAAGATTCCTTCATTGCACTTTTATCCTTTTCTTTAAGCTATAATTCTGCAGCCATTCTATCGGCATTATCTTGGCTTTAACAAGCAACACCAAACCCCGCAAACAGAAGGTTAATATAAAAAACGTTTTTTACATATTTTTTAAGCATTTTTACAAACGCAAAAAAATACGGCCGAATCGGCCGAACCCCTAGGCATAGAGCCAAACTCGGACCAGATTCACCAAATAATAGGCTTTTATTTTGCAAAGTTTTTACACCATTTTTTTTTAATTTGCAAGCACATTCTCTTGATAAAACGCACTTTTTAATCGGTAAAAAAACACTATCTGTCGGTAAAGGATAATTATTATCTTCCCTTATTGATAAAAGACTGCATTTGAGCGATTTGTACGGCTCGTTCATCATTTTTGCCTACCCAAAGCGAATCAAATACGGCTAAGTTTTCTTTGCCTAAGTTGTCAGAGATGAATTTTCTTATCTGCCCGACTTCTTTTTCATGATGGTAAAGGAGCATTTAAAGGATGGCAGCATTATGGTGGCCAACATTATTACTTCGGCGGCATTTCAAAATTCGTTTTCCAGAAGGATAGAAAACACTTTAAGGGCGGTATTTCCGGTTTATTTGGATAGAAAAGTATTACAAGCCTACAACACTTATGATAAAGAAAGCTTGGTCAACATAGAATACATTTTACAACCGTAAAGAAGACAGGAGCATATATACTTTGAATAAGAACACGGCCTCTTTCGGACAGTGACCTCATCGGTTGAGCACTTTGTTATCCACCGGTTTAACTTTAAAATTGCAAAAAAAAAAACGGTTTAAGATTTCGTTTAAAGCTCTTTTTACTAATTTTTTTGGAGATGTTTTATGAAATTTAATGAACTTAAACGGTCTTTCTTCCGCAAAAGGGTGCAGATACGCCGCTATTTTGCGACGAAGTGTACAATAAGAGGTACACGAGGAGCAAAATTGCAAGTAGATGCGACTTTTTCCGGAAGAAGTATGGTGGAAATGTTAGGTGTTCTGGCCATAATCGGCGTTTTATCGGTTGGAGCCATTGCCGGTTACTCTAAGGCCATGATGAAGTACAAACTCAACAAACAGGCCGATCAGGTTAATAATCTTTTTAGCATCATGAGCCAATATCGGCATGAATGGAAATTTGATAAACTTACTAGCCTAACTCCTTATTACATCAAAATGGGGTTAATACCTGAAGATATGGTGCAAAGTGATGGTACCCTGCAGGATGTTTTCGGTTCAACCATAACTTTAAGAAACAACTACGCCCCAAGTTTTAGCGAAACAGCGATGCTCTACCAGTTACTTAATAATAATTCTTTTGAGGTATGCCAAAATCTTTATCAAAACGCCCTTAGCTATAGCCCTGAATTAAGCTATATAGCCATATCTAATCAAGAAAGCTCCTCATCTACCACCACATATTCCTATAAATGTTACGGAGATACTTATTGTAGCAATCCCAATCTGCTATGTTGTAAAAATTTAACTCTTAATGATTTTGCAGAGGCTTGTAAAGTGTGCGATCAAAAAAGCTCTTGTTATCTTACCTTTGTATGGGATGTATAGGAAATCCGCTGCAAAAAAAACGCCCATCAAGGGCGTTTTTTTTGTTTACATCAATCACTTACCTGCTATTGGCAGAGTTTTGAGCTTGGGCATTTACCGCTGCATTCCCGCTATTGTTGTTGACTTTGGCTTTGCCCTCGTTGTTTTGCTTATCTTGCTGCGTGTTTTGGGACTGTTGCTGCGTGTTTTGGGCTCCAGGCTGTAACTGTTCCGGTCGGGCAAATTCCAAACCGTTATGTTCGTTAGGTAAGGTTAAAGTATCTATACCGTTACGCGTCAGATAAATGTTAATGCCGTTGACTTCCGATTTGTATCTGGGGAAAACATCGCTGCCCAAAATAACACCGTCGGCTCGCTTCGGATTCCGCTTCAATTCACGCTTGTAGGCTTCGTATATGTCCTTCTTGGCATCTTCTATACGACGCGGCAACAACACACTGTAAATGGTCATAAAATCCGCCTTGCTCAATTCCATCATCGGCTTGTTGGCCGGTATGGCTTTTAATGCTTCCAATTCTTCTTTGGTAAATTGACGACGACCGGAAGTACCTTGCTCCAAAAAACAACCGAATGTTTCATGCTGATACTTCATATAAATATCAAACACATCTCTTAATGTACCCATAGCACCAAAGGTTGTAGCCGCCCCTTCTTTGCTGTCGGCCGCCCCTTCTTCAATTTTATGTAAGGTGGTGGTGTACAGTCCTCCGTCATCTTCATAAGCATCTTTGAAGTTACCAAATTCATATCCCTTCTTCAAATTTTGAATGTAGTCATATTCCGATTTCGGCAAACCAAAGTACTTCTTATCCGAACCGTTTTTCTTTGCGGCATTTTCTAATAATTGCTCTCCTAAACGCTTCTTGAATAGGTTAAAATCCTCACTACTTAACTTTTTACGAGCCGCCTCTACCATCATAACCGCTTTGGCCTGATTGATGCTTATGCCTATCGGGACCAAACCTTTCTCCGCACAGGCTACCATCCATACTCCTTTATCCAAATTTTGTAAATCTGAAAACCGAACATGCGTGGCTCCCGTTTTTTTAACAATACCCATAAAGTCTCCGGCCATTGTATCGTCCATTTTTTTACTGTTAGGTGTAGAGTAACCGAACACAAAATGACCGTCTTTGGGATCTTGCCCCATGTATAAACGGTGGCTGTAGGTCGGAACATAAATGCCGTTCTTGTCTTTAACGCCGTCTTTTTTCATGTTGTCGGCATCAGGTTTGTCGTAAATGCTGAATACCTTTAAACGAACACCTTTAATGGTCTGCGTGGTTTCAAAATAACTCAACCCACGCGTCTTCTTCATGTCTTTTTCAAGCATATCTATCAATTCTTGACGAAGATCACCAAACTCTACAGGTTTGGGCGGTGCCTTCTTTTGAGGCTTACCGTTCGTACCTGCTATCATTGCCCCGTCAACTGCCGATAACGCACCTTGTCCGTCCGTTTCAAGAGTGTGATAATGCTCGGGATTGTCATCCTCCGGACCGGCCCCCGGATTTTCTATATCTTGTAACTTTCTTTCCTCTAAAATCTTTTGGGTTAATTCAGCAAGCTTGCCGTCTAAATCTATTACTCCGTCTTTCATCGGAATATCTAAATCATATACCGACAGGCCTCTCTTTTCACAAAACTCCAAAATTGCTTTCAAACGCGACTCGTTTAACTCATCTATTGCCTTATTTGAAAAACTTATGCGTCCTTTTAATTGACGCTCATCTTCTCCGGGCTTATCGTACGGATCAGCCGATATGCTAAACGGTATACCATCTAACTCATAGCTTAATTCAAGCCTTTCTTCTTGCGGAGCTATGTCTTGAACTTCGGTAATAATATCTCCTTCCTGCTGCAAAACTTCGGTAAATTTGCCTTCCATGTCATCAGCCTTGCCTCGCTCCCTTACCGAATATAAATATGGGAAAACATCAGGATATTTTTCAAGCAAAGCTTTATCCTCATATACCTGCTTTAAAATGTTACGATAACCGGCAGCTTCGGCTTTTAAATTTTCGGCATTATCGCCGGCGTTCAGCATCTCCTCCCGGATACGCGACAAATTATCCTGCAGGTGTTTTTCCTGTGCGGCTAACTCTGCCTCTATATTTTCGCAACTGTTTGCTTGGTAATTGTGATTAACCGTATTGGTTTCTAAATAAGTCTGTGCCATGAATAAGCTCCGTATGTTACTTTTATCTGATATCTGTTATCTGTCTGAAATTTACCACACTCCGAATTAAATATCAATCTTTTTTTGTCAAAACACCCTAAAGTTTTTTATAAACATATATCCACACTTTGGCTAAGCCGTATATGCGGGTATCCGTAAGCTTAAAAGCCGAACTCAAATTCAGCTCTTCATCTTTGCGGGTTTCTGCCAAACATAAAGCATTGTCTTCAATCCAGCCCTTAGCCGCCGCTTCCTCCAAAGCTTTTTGACTTAAATCTTGAGCATACGGAGCATCCGAAAATATTAAATTATACCCGCTTAAAGCCGGAGGTAAACACAAAGCATCGGAACATACTACTTTTACTTTGGAAATCTCCTTATCAAACAAATTCAAATTTTTTCTAACCAGCTTTACATCTTTATCAATAAAACAAACACTTTCCGCCCCTCTTGATAAAGCCTCAAAGCCAAAGGCTCCGGTACCGGCAAAAATATCCAATACTTTGCAGCCACTCAAACTGCCGAGACGCGAATAGATAATGCTGAAAACCGCCTCTCTGGCCCTATCGGAAGTGGGACGAACCTCCTTGTTTTCCGGCGTAAACAGTTTTTTGGCACGATATTTTCCGGCAATTATTCTCATAAAGCAAACCTTCCGCCCAATTGCTCTTTTAACACTTTTTGCGGTACTTCGCGAACTTCGCCTTTTCTTAAGCTTCCCAGTTGGAAAGGCCCGTAAGAAACTCTGATTAAACGAGCCACTTCCAAGCCGATAAACTTCATCAATTTACGAATTTCGCGATTTTTGCCTTCGTTTAAGGTTACCGTAAGCCAGGCATTGCTACTGTTTTGAGAATCTATAACCGCAATAACCTTACCGTAAGCCACGCCCTCAACTTCAACACCTTTGGCCAAGCTCTCCAGTTTTTGCTTATCAACCTTGCCGTGAACTCTTACTCTATAACGGCGGCTCCATGCATTTTGCGGCAACTCCAACTCTCTTGACAGCTCTCCGTTATTGGTAAGCAAAAGCAAACCTTCCGAATTTAAATCCAATCGGCCGACACTTATAACTCGGGGCATGCCAATCGGCAAATGATCAAACACCGTTTCTCTCCCCTGCTCGTCTTTGTGCGTGGTAATTAAACCCGACGGCTTGTGATAAAGCCACAAACGGGTTTTATCTTTTTGCGGCAACTTCTCACCGTCAAACAAAATTTTTTCCGTGCCTTCAACATTAAATGCCGGAGTTGAAACAACTTCACCGTTTACGGTTACTCGGCCTTGCTTGATATATTCTTCGGCCTCTCTTCTGGAGCATACTCCCGAATGCGACATAAATTTTGCCAATCTTTCTGCCATTTTTATCTTTCCTATTTGTAATTTTTGCTGTAATATACCCTAAATTTTTAAAAACTCAAAGGATATTTATGACCAACGAAGATTTTATGAAAATTGCCTTACAACAGGCTCAAAAGGCCTACTTGCAAGATGAGGTGCCGATAGGTGCGGTTATTGTAAATCCCGATACCGGAAAAGTTATTGCCAAAGCCTATAACAAAACCGAACACGGTAACAACCCCACCGCCCATGCCGAAATTACGGCCATCAACAAGGCTTGCAAAAAACTTAACTCTAAACGCCTGTGGAATTTAGACTTATATGTTACCTTAGAGCCCTGCACAATGTGTGCCGCCGCCATTTCTTTTGCCCGAATCCGCCGCCTGATTTTCGGTGCGATTGATACAAAAGGCGGTGCCGTGGTAAGCGGCGTGCAGTTTTTTAATCAGCCCACCTGCCACCATAAGCCGGAAGTGGTTTTTGGCGTTTTGGAAGAAGAAGCTTCAACTATTTTGAAAGATTTCTTTAAACAAAAACGATAGTTGTTTATCACTCTTCCTCTTTTTTATTCTCATCTTCCGGCTCGCCCTGCAGATTGCTTAAAAATTGATTCTCAATTTTTAAATACTGATTTAACAACCATTTAGATTGGGTGATAAGCAATACCGAAAAGACCAACAGTACAAATACGGCCTTAGGGTTTTCCGTTAAAAGCTGATAAACCGCCGTGGCTATAAAAAAGGCCGCCAATAACAATCTTAAGCCGGTTAAAATCAACAACGGCAGTCGGTTGGCCGGTCTATCATACCACAATACGGCGTAAATACGGGCAATCCGCTGATTGGAAACTAAAAATGTGCTTACCGCATTTTCCTTTAAAACTTCCTGCCTTAAAACCTGAGATGAGGGAACGCAAACACTGTTTATCGGCAGGTCTCCTTCGCATTTTTCCTCACAAGTTTCCGACTTTGGCTTTAAATGCAACTTAATCAATATTTTATTTAACAAATCGGGAATAACAAAACTCCAACTCGTTAATGCCTTTAAAAACGGAGCCATCATCACAAACGCCAGTATTGTTAAAAATATCCGCTTGGGAACATCGGGCAAAATCATTGCCGCATACGGCCGAACTATCCTGTCTACAAAAGCAATTATTGCATACAATATAACCGAAAATAAAAACATCCGCAGAAAATAACTCTTAAATAACAGCTTCCAGAGCTTTTCCTCGGTAACCGTCGTAACCCCCGGTTTGGCACTTTGATCAATGTAATCTTTCCATTTTTGCGGAAGATATTTTTCGGCCAGCTTATACATATATCCGGAGGATTTTATCATAATCGGCGTTAAAAAAGTGGTAATTGCCGATACCGCTACGATAATCGGATATACAAAATTATCAATTACTCCCAAACTCATACCTAAAGCCGCAATAATAAAGGCAAATTCTCCGACCTGTGCCAATGAAAAACCGCTGTATATCGCCGTTTTTAAATTCTGCCCCGAAATAACAAATCCAAATACCGAAAAGGCTACTTTACCTATCAATACTACCAAGGTTATAATAAAAATCGGGTATGCATACTCTATGAACATGGACGGATCTACCATCATGCCTACCGTTACGAAAAATACCGCACCGAAAAAATCTTTCAGCGGCTTAATAACCCCTTCTATCCGTTTTACAACCCCCGTCTCCGATAAAATGGATCCGATGATAAACGCCCCTAATGCCGATGAAAATCCGGAATATACCGCCAAACATACCAAACTTAAACATAATGCCATGGTTACTATCAGTAACATCTCATCATTTAAAAAATCAGCCAGTTTTTTTAAAACAGTCGGCACTAAATAAATTCCGATAATAAAACAAACTACCAAAAATAATAACAGCTTGAGTATACCCAGTCCCAACTCTTGGCCGTTAATGCCCGTGCCGATGGCTACGGTCGGAAGTAAAACCAACAATAAAATACCCATAATGTCTTCAATTATCAAAACTCCGAATACTAAGTCGGTAAACTTTTGCTTTTTGATATTTAAATCATCAAACGCTTTGATAATAATGGTAGTTGACGACATGGAAATCATGGACCCTAAAAAGAAGCTGTCTATGGCCGTCCAGTTAAGGAACAAGCCTATGTAATAGCCTACAAACAACATTAAAAAAATGTTTAATGTGGCCGTTATCATTGCCGATTTACCGACACTTACCATCTTTTTAAAGCTAAACTCCAACCCTAAACCAAAAAGTAAAAAAATTACCCCGATATCCGCCCATAAAGCTAAATTGGCCCTATCGGTCACGGTTGGCACAAAATTAAAATACGGACCGGCAAAAATACCCGCCAATAAATAACCCAACACCATCGGTTGATGCAATTTTTTACAAATTAAAGTCGTAATCGCCGCATATACGGCTATTAAGGTTAAATCTATAATCAAGGGATGAAGTCCGTGCATTGGTGCTCCTTTTTGCATAAAAAATTTTTAATCTATATATTATGTACTGATAATTTATCAATACATAATAAATCCTTAATTAAAACTGTGGGAAAAAAGCTATTAGTCTGGAAATGTGTAAATAAATAACCTATTATCTTTTAAGTTTTAAGGAGATGATATGGGAAAAATCGTCGGGGTTATGCTTGGCCTGCCCTTTAATGATGTTTTTGATTATCTGGCAACCGATGAGGCTAAAATCGGGCAAATAGTTCGTGTGCCTTTCGGTAGGGAAAAACAACTCGGTGTTATCTGGAAAATCGGCAAAAGTTCTAACTTAGATGATAAAAAAATTAAACCTATTGAACAGTATCTGCCGCTTAATCCCCTAAAACCCGAACTTATGAAGTTTGTGGATTGGGTAGCTCAATACAATCTGGCCTTTACCGGTCTGGTATTAAAAATGGTGCTGTGTGCCAAAGGTGCCTTTGAAGATGAAAAATACAATTTTTTATATCGTTTAACCGGCAAAACCTTGGCTGAAGCCAAACTTAAAAATTCCGATGCCCGTTGGCGGGTGATTGATTTGTTAAAACATGCCCCCTACTCACGGGCGGAAATTGCCCAGGGTGCCGGAGTTTGCCAAAGTGTTATCAAAACCTTGATTGATGCCGGCTTATTAGAACCGTTGCCGGTAAAAAAACAAAAAGAGTTTTTACCGCCCAAAATCCATTTTAACAAAGTTACCTTAACACCAGAGCAGCAACAAGCCGCCGATTATTTATGTGCCAAATGTGACGGCGGATTTTCGGTAACACTTTTGGACGGCGTTACGGGTTCGGGCAAAACCGAGGTCTACTTTGAAGCCGCCGCCAAGGTCTTGGAACAAGGCCGGCAAGTGTTAATTTTAGTTCCGGAAATTTCTTTAACCACTCAGTGGCTTAATCGTTACGAACAACGCTTTGGCGTCAAACCTGCCAAGTGGCATTCGGGCTTGAGTGCTACCGAACGGACTCAAACCTGGAAAGCCGTATCGGAAAATCGGGCCAAAGTTTTGGTCGGAGCCAGAAGTGCCTTGTTTTTGCCTTTTGCCGATTTGGGCTTGATTGTTGTTGATGAAAGTCATGATCACTCTTTTAAACAGGAAGATGTGGTTAATTATCAGGCACGCGATATGGCCGTGGTCAGAGCCAAACTTGAAAATCTGCCGATAATCCTTTCTACCGCCACACCCGATTTGGAAACCATTTATAATGTTGAAAACAATAAATATGACTGCGTGCAATTAACCAGTCGGTTTGCCGCCGCACAACTGCCCGATATTAAAATTATTGATCTTAAAAAAGACAAACCCGTAAAGTGGACTGCCCAACCCTTAAACCCCAATGAGCGGGAAGAAAATATTCAAAAGCCCAAAATGTCATGGTTATCGCCGAGCCTGTGTCAGGCTTTGCAAGAAAACTTAGATAAAAAAGAACAGTCCATGCTGTTTTTAAACCGCCGCGGTTATGCACCGCTGTTAATCTGCCGTGACTGCGGACACCGTATTCAATGTCCGAACTGCACAGCCTGGCTTACCGAACACCGCAGCTCCAAAAAGCTCATATGCCACCATTGCGGCTATATGACCGATACTCCCAAAACTTGCCCCGAATGCGGTTCCGAAACCGGCTTAACCGCCTGCGGTCCGGGAGTGGAGCGAATCGCCGAAGAGGTTAAAGGACGCTTTCCTAATGCTAAAGTTGAAGTTTTATCCAGCGACACAACCTCCTCCTTTAAGGAAGTATCCGAGGTTATACAGCGGATGGAAAACCGACAAATTGATATTCTTATCGGCACGCAAATACTGGCTAAAGGGCACCACTTTCCCACTCTTACTTTAGTGGGAATCGTAGATGCTGATTTAGGCTTGATGGGCAGCGACTTAAGAGCCGCCGAACAAACTTTTCAACTTTTATCGCAAGTGGCAGGACGAGCCGGCAGAGGCAACAAAAAAGGCACGGTCTATGTTCAAACCCTCTATCCGGAAAATGCCGTTTTACAAGCCTTGGCCGAAAACAATCGGACTAAGTTTTTGGAACTGGAAAAACAATCCCGAAAAGCCTTAAAACTCCCCCCTTACGGAAAACTTGCCGCACTTATTGTATCGGGCACTAACCCAGATATGGTGGAAAAAACCGCCTATATGCTTAAAAAATATGCCCCGACGGAAAACGGTGTGTCCGTCCTTGGTCCGGCCCCGGCTCCGATTTTTATGCTGAGGGGAAAATTCCGATATCGCTTGCTTTTAAAAACTTTACGAAATATAAATATTCAGGTGATATTGAAAAAATGGTTAAAAATGGTAAATATTCCTAGTACCGTAAGAGTGGAAACGGATGTTGATCCTTATTCTTTTGTGTAAAACAGTCTGATGTTATGTAATTAGGTGGGTTAAATAATAAAATGGCTAAACTTTCAAAAATACAAATCGCAAATAATTATGCAAATGCCCTTTTAGAAGCCGCTTTGGCCGAAAATACCCTGCCCGATGTATGGAAAGACTGCCAAAAATTACAATCTTACAATGAAGGACTTTTACAACTAAACATACTAAACAATCCCGTTTTTAAATCCGAAGAGAAAAAAAATATTATAACCGATATTGCCTCATCGTTACAACTTTCTCAAACTTCTCAAAACTTCTTGGAATTGGTGGCCTCCAAGCGTCGCTTTAATGAGCTACCTGCCATATTGGAACAATTTACGCATCTTTACCATAAAAATCAGGGAATTTTGGAAGTTGAGGTTGAAAGCGTGCAAAAACTTTCGGCCGAACAAAATAAAAAACTTAAAAACGGTCTGGAAAAACTTTTAAATCAGAAAATAATTCTTAACTATAATATTAACCCAAAAATTATCGGCGGTTTGAAAATAAGCTATAACTCCGTGTGTATAGATGATTCAATCGCCGCAAAACTCAAAACCCTTGAACAGGTTATGAAAGGTAATAAATAATGTCTACACAAGCTGACGAAATTTCATCAATCTTAAAAGAAAAAATTGAGCAATATAAGCTTGATACCGATATGAGCGAGGTTGGCCGCGTCTTATCCGTCGGCGACGGTATCGCTCAGGTTTACGGACTTAACAATGTGCAATCCAACGAAATGGTGGAGTTTGAATCCGGTGTTAAAGGCATGGCCTTAAACTTGGAAGAAAACAGCGTCGGCGTGGTGTTGTTCGGTTCCGATGAAAGCGTTAAAGAAGGCGATACGGTTAAACGCACCGATAAAATTGTTAGCGTTCCGGTCGGTAAAGAGCTTTTAGGCCGTGTTGTCAATGCCTTGGGCGAACCGATTGACGGATTAGGTGAAATTAAAGCCAAGCAATTCAGTAATTCGGAAGTTAAAGCTCCGGGCATTATTGAACGCCGCAGCGTCCATGAACCGGTGCAAACCGGCTTAAAAATCATTGATGCCTTAATCCCTATCGGTAGAGGACAACGCGAACTTATCATCGGCGACAGACAAACCGGAAAAACTTCCATAATCTTAGATACCATCATCAATCAGAAAAAAATTAACGATGCGGCTAAATCCGAAAAAGATAAACTCTACTGTATCTATGTTGCGGTAGGGCAAAAACGCTCTTCGGTGGCTCAGGTTGTTAAAACCTTAAAAGATTACGGGGCCATGGATTATACCATCGTGGTTGCCGCAACTGCTTCTGAGGCTGCCCCGTTGCAATTTATTGCTCCTTATTCGGGCTGTGCCATGGGCGAATATTTCCGCGATAACGGTATGCACGCCGTTATCTTTTATGATGACTTATCCAAGCAGGCCACGGCTTATCGGCAGATGTCATTGTTGCTCCGTCGTCCGCCCGGGCGTGAGGCTTACCCAGGAGATGTGTTCTATTTACACTCCCGCTTGCTGGAAAGAGCCGCCAAAATGAACGATGAAGAAGGTGCCGGTTCTTTAACCGCTTTGCCGGTAATTGAAACTCAGGCCGGAGATGTTTCCGCATATATTCCGACCAATGTTATTTCCATTACCGACGGACAAATATTCTTGGAAACAGGCTTATTCTATCAAGGTATTCGTCCTGCCGTAAATGTCGGTATTTCGGTTAGCCGTGTGGGTTCTTCGGCTCAAATTAAAGCTATGAAACAAGTTGCCGGAAGTATGAAGCTGGATTTGGCTCAATACCGTGAAATGGCGGCATTTTCCCAGTTTTCATCCGACTTGGATGCCGCTACCAAAAACCTATTGGACAGAGGTGCCAGATTAACCGAGCTCTTAAAACAACCGGTCTACCATCCGATGGCGGTTGAAGATGAGGTGGTTTCCATCTTTTCCGGTGTGAAAGGCTTTTTAGATAAGCTTGATATCAGTGATATTAAAAAGTTTGAACAACAAACTTTGGAGACCTTGAAAGCTCAACACCCCGAATATCTGGAGGAAATTGCCAAACAAAAAATAATTTCGCCGGAATTGGAGGAAAAGTTGAAGACTTTTTATACCGAACAGTTAAATGAATTTACGGTTTCCGAAAAGGCAGCATAATGGCAGGGTTAAAAGAATTACGCAATCGCTTGGAAAGCATTAAATCCACCCAGAAAATAACTTCGGCTATGAAGATGGTGGCTGCTTCCAAGCTGCGTAAAGCCGAGTTGGCATTAAATCACAGTAAGCCTTATTCGCAATTGTTAAATACTAACATTAAACGCTTGCTGGCCGCCATTGCCGAAGAAGAGAGTGAGAAAAAAATTACTTACCTCTTGCCCGAACTGATGCGTGATAAACCTAATGCCAAAGATTATTTGTTGTTTGTGTTTTCATCAGACCGCGGCTTGTGCGGAAGTTATAACCATAACCTCGGAAAGGCTGCTTTAACTCGCATTAAAGCCTTAAAAGAATCCGGTAAAACAGTCAAAGTTATTTGTTACGGCAAAAAGGCTTTTAATGTTATTAAAAAGCAATTTGCAGCCGATGTTATTGAAAGCAATCCGGCTCTTGATACCAAAGATTTGTCTTTTAACGGAGCCGTGGCTTTGGCCAAAAAAATTGCCGACTGCTATAACGGCGGAATGTGCGATGTGTGCGAAATTTTATACAGCAAATTTCACTCGGCCTTAAGTCGTGAAATTGTTGCCGAACAGATTTATCCTTTATCATCATCGGCCTTAAAACTTACCGAAGAAGATAAAAATTTAACCCATGTCGGCGATGCTTATTACTACTATAAACCCGATAAAATAAGCTTGTTGGAAAATTTACTTCCCAAGCTTGTTGTTAATCTGATTTTTGTAAGTATTGCCAATTCGCAAGCTTCCGAACAGGGAGCCCGCATGGCGGCCATGGATAACGCAACTCGCAGTGCCAAAGATATGATAAGCTCTTTAACCTTAAAATATAACGGTTTGCGTCAATCGGCCATTACTACCGAATTGACCGAAATTATTTCCGGTGCCGAGGCACTTTAGCCATATTAAAAGGAGAATTAAATGATAAAAAAAGCACCCGTAAAAAACTCAACCGAACAAAACAATACCTTACAATCAGGTAAAGTTTGTCAGGTTATCAGTGCGGTGGTGGATGTTAAGTTTGAAGATGAAGATAATTTGCCTAACATTCAAACCGCTTTAACTTGTGATAATCACGGTAAAAAGTTGGTGTTAGAGATTGTGCAACATATCGGTAACGGCGTGGTGCGTTGCATTGCCATGGATACTACCGACGGCTTGACCAGAGGTTTACCCGTAGTTAATACCGGAAAACCGATAGAAGTTCCGGTAGGTCCGGAATTGTTGGGACGAATTATCAATGTTATCGGCGAACCGGTTGATGAACGCGGCGAAATTAAAAGTAAGCTTTACTACCCGATACATCGTGAAGCTCCGTCTTTTACCGATCAATCTACCGAAACCGAAATTTTGGTTACCGGCATTAAAGTTATTGATTTGCTTGAACCTTATGCCAAAGGCGGAAAAATCGGTTTGTTCGGCGGTGCCGGTGTCGGTAAAACGGTTTTAATTCAAGAGCTCATTCACAACATTGCCAAAGGTCACGGCGGATATTCGGTATTTGCCGGTGTCGGCGAAAGAACGCGTGAAGGCAACGACTTGTACCACGAAATGATTGATTCGGGCATTATTGACTTAAACGGCAATGATTCCAAAACCGTTCTGGTTTACGGACAGATGAACGAACCTCCGGGAGCTCGTGCCCGTGTGGCTTTGACCGGCTTAACTCAAGCCGAATATTTCCGCGATGAAGCTCATCAAGATGTGTTGTTGTTTATTGACAACATCTTCCGCTTTACACAAGCCGGTTCCGAGGTTTCAGCCCTTTTAGGACGAATTCCTTCGGCCGTTGGTTATCAACCGACTTTGGGTACGGATATGGGTGCCATGCAGGAACGCATCACTTCTACCAAAAACGGTTCCATTACCTCCGTTCAGGCCGTGTATGTGCCAGCCGACGACTTAACCGATCCGGCTCCGGCTACAACCTTTGCTCACTTGGATGCCACGACCGTGTTGTCGCGTAAAATTTCTGAGTTAGGTATTTATCCGGCAGTTGACCCGTTAGATTCAACCAGCCGTGTTTTAGCTCCGAATATTGTCGGTGAAGAACACTACCAAGTGGCTCGCGGCGTGCAGGAAATTTTGCAAAAATATAACTCCCTGCAAGATATTATTGCTATTTTGGGTATGGATGAACTTTCCGATGAAGACCGTTTGATTGTATCCAGAGCTCGTAAAATTCAACGCTTTTTATCACAACCGTTCCATGTGGCCGAAGTGTTTACCGGAACTCCCGGACAGTTTGTTAAACTGGAAGATACCATTAAAGGCTTTAAAGAGATTTTGGAAGGTAAACATGATGATGTTCCCGAACAAGCTTTCTTTATGGTCGGTACCATAGAACAAGTTTTGGAAAAAGCTCAAAAAATGAAGGAAAGTGCTTAAGATGTCAGTGCAATTACAGCTTTGTACTCCGGAACAACTTTTAACCGACGAAAAAGTCGTGAAAATTTTGTTGCCCGTACCTGAGGGTACTTTAACGGTAATTGATGACAAAGCTCCAACTTCTTTAATGTTGACTTTAGGCTTAGTGGCTACCATGGACAGTAACAACAAAATTATTAAACGGTGGTTTATAAGCGGCGGCTTTGCCGATGTGGCAAACAATGTGTGCAAAGTTGCCGCCGATAAAGTTGTTGATTTAGCCAAAGTTGATTTAAGTCAAATTGAGCTCTTATCTAAAGAAGATAACTTTTATAAAAGTATAGCACAATACCTTAAAGTATTTGGTTAAATTTTATCGTTTATGAAAGGTTGTTTTATGAAAGTAAAGCATTTATTATGGATATTGTTGGCAATTGTTGTAATTGCGGTTTTATTTGCTTCGTATCGTGATTATCGGATAAAACAATGCCCTGCAAATGGCGGCGTGTGGGATTATGATAAAAAAACCTGCCGTACCGACTGCTTTAAATGGGGTGAAGACTTCGGATGTATTAAACTTACCGATGAGGAAATTGACATTATCCAAAATTGCAAAACCGCTAACTGCATAACGCAGGATATGGTTAAAACAATTTGTCTGCGTAACCAGAAAGCTTACAACCTCAAAACTCAAAATTGTAAATTTAATTTTGTAAAAGAGGGTTGTAATGTTTTAGACGGCCAATGGCTCTACCCTGAAATGTGCAACGAAAACAATAAATAACTTTATTAAAGCTAAACTCAACACCCCCGAAAGCAACTTTCGGGGGTGTGTTTATCAGGGTGCGTTTTTTTACAGCTTAAGCTTTTTATCAAGGCGTTCCAATTCATCTATATACGATGAAATTAAATTTAATCCCTTCTGCCAAAAATCCGGATTATTCGGATTTAAATTGAACGGTCTTAAAATGTTTTCATATTCACCGATAGCCGTTTGTGACAACAGTTTTAAATACTTATCGGCAAAGTTTTCAACACTGCCTTCCAATTTTACCTGATAAAGCGAATTTACCAGACAATCGGCAAAGGAATAAGCATATACATAGAACGGTAAAAAGAAAAAGTGTCCGACCATAGACCATATGTAGCGGCTGTCATCTCCTACTTCCACATATTCGCCTAAGCTGTCACGCATTTCCTCCTGCCAAATATCGGCTAACCTTTCCTCGGAAAGCTCTCCCGATTTACGCTCTTCATGGGCACGAGTTTCAAAAAAGTGAAAGGCAATCTGACGAACTGCCGTATTTAACATATCGCCAACCTTGGAAGCAATTAAGCCCAATTTAGCTTTATCATTATCCAAGTTATTAAGCATATCTTGAAAAACCAACATCTCGCCGAATACGGAGGCAACCTCTTCGGTGGTCATACGCGAGGTTTCGTTTAACTCCCCGTTTTGGGTACGAAGTTGATGGTGGCAGCCATGGCCTAATTCGTGAGCCAAAGTCAAAACATCGTTTTGCTTGCCGGTAAAGTTTAAAAATAAATACGGATGCTGGGAAGCCAACGGTCCGCTGCAATAGGCTCCGCTTCTTTTACCGTCGCGGGGCGGTACATCTATCCACGGATGATCAAAAAAGTCCTGGGCAATTTTGCCGAGTTTGGGCGAAAAATTGTAATAACCGTTTAATACCGTTTTAACCGCATCATTCCATTCGTAATGAATATCCGAGGAAAACGGCAGCGGTGCATTCCTGTCCCAATAACTGATTTTTTTTACACCCAACCATTTGGCTTTTAATTTATAAAAACGATGGGCCAAATTTTTGTAGTTGGCTTTAACGGTTTGTGCTAAAGCGTCAACGACTTTATCGGGCACATCTTCGGCCAAATTACGAGCCGAAACAGGTTTGGCAAAGCCTCTTTTATCATCTTCAATGGCTTTGTCTTTGATAATCATGTTATAAACCAAAGTAAACAATGAGGAATTTTGCTTATAAACCCGATTGATTTCCGCTCCGGCGGCATGACGAACTTTTTGGTCGGCATCTAAGGTAAGTTTGCTAATTTCGGCATCGTTATAAGTTTTGCCGTCAACTTTATACTCTAGCCGTGACGAAGTTTCTTCATACAACCGAACCCAGGCCTCCGATGAGGTGATGGATTTTTCAAGTAAAATTTCTTCAACAGCTTCGCTTAACTCATATTTTTTGTACTTACGAATCCGTTTAATGTACGGTTTGTAAAAAGCTACCTTTTTATCTTTGAGCCATTCTTTGATTTTGGCTTCCGGCAAAGCATTAAACTCTAAGCTGAAAAACACCATCGGCTTAGCGTAATCGGTCAGCTTTTCGGAAATGTTTTGATAAAACCGCATAGCTTCGGAATTTTTCATTTGCGTTGACATATTAAGGTAAGCAAAACCTCCCAAACGACCTCCCAAAGTTGCCAGTTTTTCCTTAACTTTAAGCATCTTTAAGACTTCTTCGGAACTTAACGAGCCTAACTTACCTTTGTACTTTTTAGCAAAGCTCAAAGTAGTTTTACGATAATTTTCCAGGTCTTTGTTAATTTCAGGATCATCAATGCCTTTATATAAATCTGACAAATCCCATGCCGGAAGACTATTCTTTACTTGCTGTTTGCTCATCTGCTGTTTCCTCCTTATTTTCCTCTGCTTCTTGCTTTTTAACGGGAACTTCGGCTATTTTATCATCACTGAATGATTTTTCAAGCTCCTGCCACTGTTTATTTAACTTTTCCATATCGGCTTTTATATCCCGATTATCTTTATAAAACTCTTCAAGTTCGGGATGAATTTCCTCCTTGTTTTGGTCTTTACCTATTTCCGGTTCAAACAAATAATTGGCCCACGGAGTTGGCTGTTTACCTTCAACCCAATTACCAAAACCGTCCAAAACGATTTTGGTATCGCATCCGGTATTTTTAACGATGGCTTTACTCATACACCAAGCCTTACCATTGCAATCAAACATCTCTTTAACCAAAGTTTCGGTACAGGGTATAAAGCCTCGTTTAAGTTCATCTTGACGCGGCGACAAAAATACCAAAATAAATATCAGGGCATAAAATACGCCGATAACCGTTAAAATAAGTCCGAACCAATGTATTTTTATAAACCTAAGCATTCTCTCTATTCTTAACATAAGTTTCCAACAAAGCTAATTCTTCACGAGTGTTGGCACTGGCAACTTCTTGCGGATTACCTTCAAAAGCCGTGCACTTTAACCCCATATCACGGGCGATTTTGACAGCATCTGTTAAATAATACTCACCTGAGGCATTTTCATTGCCGATTTTATTTAAAATTTCAAAAAGGTGCTTGCCGTCAAAGGCCATAAATCCGGAATTGCAAAAGTTGATTTTGCGTTCCTCTTCGGTGGCATCTTTATATTCCACAATGGAAACCAATTCATCACCGTCCATTTTTAAGCGTCCGTAACGAGCGGCATCTTCCGGCTTAAAGCCCAAAACCACAACGGCATAACCTTCTCTGACCTTATTTACCGAACGCATAAAGGTTTCTTTGGTGATTAAAGGAGTATCGCCGAAAATAACCATAACCGCACCGTCAAAACCCTTTAACAGCTCTTCGCTGCACTTAACGGCATGTCCGGTTCCCAACTGCTTGTCTTGTACGCAGGTCTTGTAAGGAGCAACCTCTTTTTTAACCATTTCCCCATCGGGCGAAATGACCGTTACAATCTCATCCACCTTCATTTCTTCCAATGTATCTATAATATGCTTTATCATGGATTTTCCGCATACCGGCATCATCACTTTAGGTAAATCAGACTTCATACGCGTCCCTTTGCCCGCTCCTAAAATTACTGCCGCAATTTTGTTACTCATTTTATGGTTCTCCTTATAATTTTTCATTATCTTTTAATATATGTGATATATCATACTAAATATGTTTTATTTGTTAACATAAGGATACTCTTTATGAAAAAACTTTTTCTTGCAGTTTGTTTCAATATACTTTTGCTGGCTCAAAATGCCGCACACGCACGCGTTGTGGAGGTAAATCAGATTTCCGAACAACCCCAAACCACATATACACCCGAATCTATACAGGGTGAAGGTATGCCCGATCCCAATAATCTGCCGGAAGTATTGTCATTTTTTAAAGAAAGATTTGAAAATGCCGCAGTAACTCATGTTGATAATCTCGGAGATTTAAACCGCTCAGATGCCATAAATGTACAGCATAGTGCCGAATATATTGCCCAAATGCAGGAAGAAAAAAAATCTACCTTTGAAAAAATTTATGATAAGGCTATGCAACGCATATCCGGCAACTCACAAAATGAAAATAGCGAGAATACTTTTACTACTTTCTATGAGTTGGCCCCCGAACAACAACAAGCTGCCATAGATGAACTTTCCAAGCCCAATATTCCGGTAGTAAATGTTACGCTCCCTACCGGTAAAAATATTTTGGCTCCGGCTAAAGAGCATATTCCTTACCTCTTGGCCTCGTTTAATATTTTGCCTTCCGGCTTAATTCAGGTAAGGGAAGATATTACGGTTGTTGCCAACGGCCAAAAGTTAAAACACGGCTTAATTAAAGTATTGCCCAAGTTTTCAAAATCAAGGGCCGGTGTGGAAAAAAAGCTTGATGTTCAGCTCATGAGTGTTTCCGTAAACGGTAAACAACTACCCTATGTATTAGAAGAAATCGGCAACAAAATTTATATAAAACCGCAACAGGAATATATCTTACAGTCCGGTGTTTATACTTACACTTTTAACTATTTGGTTGACCGCAAACTTTGGTATTATGATGACTTTACCGAGTTTTATTGGGATGTGGCCGGAAGTTACTTAAACTTGGTAATAACCTCGGCCAATGCCATAGTTTCCATTCCGGACGGTAAAAACTTTTTATCGCAAAATGTTATTGTCGGCTACCCCAAAAGATTGTCTTCTAACCGAGCGGTTGTTGCCAGCTTAGATACCAACGCTTTGGGATTTGCTTCCACCACTCCGTTATTGCCGGCAGAGGGAATGCACTTGTTGGTATCTTTAGATAAAAATGTATTTATGGAGCCGGATATGAGCCGCAAATTTGTTTGGTTTGTTACCGATTACGGCGATATTTTGTTTGCTTTTGCCGGACTTGCCGCCGTGCTGATTTCTTACATATTGTCTTGGAAGTATTTGCAAAAAAATAAGCTTAAACTTAAAACTTCGTTTAAGCAAACCGCACTTATCTCCCGCTTTTTATTAACCGGAAAATTTGATAAAACGGCTTTTGTGGCCTCTTTACTTGATATGTATAAAAAGAATATTATTGACATTCAAAAACAAGACGGTTCGGTTTTGCTTATTAAAAAAACCGATAATTTGGCTGATCTAAACAGAGCCGAAAGAAAAGCCGTCAATAATCTGTTTTTAGGCAAAGAATCGGTAATTACGGCCAATGATGCCAATATGCTTAAATTTAATCGTGCCGAAAATATCATGGAAAAAAGTGCCAAAATGGCCTTAAAAATGCTTTCGTTGCAATTAAATATCGGCTATTTGTTGTTTAGTATCGGTATGCTTATTTTAACCGAAATTGCCATTGCTTATTTAGGCATTAACCCGTTGCAGACCGGCTTGATTTTGTTTTCCTCAACCTTAACAATCGCTTTTTATGTATGGGTATTGCGTAAAAAATATAAATCAAAAATAACCGGATATGTTTTGAAAAGTTTGGCAGCAATTTTTATTGTGTTGGCAGTGTTATTTATGAGCATATATATTAAACTTATAAGCTCCTTGGTTTTGGCCGGTATTGTTTATATTATCTTTGAATATTCGGAATTGTTTATGAAACGTTCCGGTTCATCTAAAAACAAAACCAAAGAAATTGATGAATTACGCAAATATTTGGAGAGCAATATTCCGGCCATAACCTACGGGCACGAGTTTATAAATCAGCAAGCCAACATATTTGCTCTTGATTTAGTGCCGCTTTATCCTAAAAATGAACAAAACAGAGGTGTTTATAAATTGGATATAGCACTTGAATTGGTAAGAATATTATCGTAAATATCGGTGGTAAAGATTGCCTGTTGCGGTAATGTTTGCGGGTATAATTCAATGGTAGAATGAGAGCTTCCCAAGCTTTTAATGCGGGTTCGATTCCCGTTACCCGCTCCAACAAAAAAGACCATTTTTCATGGTCTTTTTTTTGATTGCGGACGGGAATACCTCTTTGGCATCTAAGTTCGCTACGGTCGCTATATGCTTTCCTGGATCGTTAATTATCAATTTTGAAAATGATTATTTAAGTAAAATTATCAGACTTTTAATAAAATTTTAGTGTGTTCTATGTAAGAATTACAATCATGATTAACGATTACGCAAATAATGAATATTGCAATCCATTTGATAAGATTCCGCAAAATTTTTTTATGAAACTTGAGCATTGCGGACGCTATCTCTATGCATTGGATATCATTTCAAATACTGATATTGTTGCTGATATTTCTTGTGCAACAGGATATGGAAGTGCTTTATTAGCAGACAAGGCTAAGTATGTCATTGGTTACGATATAAACGATAATTATTTAAATATTGCTAAGCGGAAATACGCAAAACATAATTTAAAATTTTTAAAAACAGATTTAACCAAAGATATTCACTTATCTCAATATAGGCCATCAATAATTATTAGCTTTGAAACAATTGAACATACGCCTAAACCATTTGATGTTGTCAAAAAGTTTTATAATATTTTGCCTGCTGGAGGGCGTTTAATTCTATCTTTCCCAAATGCAATCTATGAAGTGACAAGTGAGAAGGGTAAAAGTCTTGACCCTTTTCATCTTTCTGTCATTCAATTTAATGAAATGGTTGATAATTTAAAGGCAATTGGCTTTGATATTAATAAAATTCTCGGACAATCATTTATCAATAAGGTAATTACTCAAGTTTTAAAAATAGAAAAAGATTTAAATTTCTCTTTTGAAAATTTGTATAATTATAGTGAAGAAAACATACTTAAACAAAGTAGATTATTAGCATATCCAGATGAAAATGATATTCAAGGTAGCTACTCTTTTATTTTTGATGTTAAAAAGATATAAGCGGTATTTATTTTTTTCTTTTCAAATTCATATATTCATGAAATTAGTCCGATAATTACATAGCAAGCTGCTCCAATAAAAAAGACCATGAAAAATGGTCTTTTTTTTGATTGATTAAAGCAATGTATCTAAAAACCACTACTTTAACTTGGAGGTGCAATGCGGGCAACGCGTGGCTTGTAACGGTATATCGCTACAGCAATACGGGCAAGTCTTTGTGGTTGCCGCTTCCTCTTTATCTGCCGCCCTTTTTTCCGCTGCCAGTACCTTATCTTGCAAAGTGTTGATGCTCTTTATCAGTAAAAATATCGCAAACGCTACTATTACAAAACTTAGCAGTGTATTTATAAATAAACCGATATTTAAGGTTATGGCTCCCGCACTTTGGGCCGCCTCCAATGATGCGTAAGGTCCTTCGGTTACGCCATCATTCAATACTAAAAATAAGTTCGTGAAATCTACTTTTCCCAACAATAAGCCCAGTGGCGGCATTATTATGTCTTTTACCAAGGAATCCACTATCTTGCTAAAAGAGGCTCCGATAATAATACCTACTGCCATATCTATTACATTGCCCCTTAAGGCAAACTTCTTAAACTCATTTATGAAGTTTTTTATCATTTCTGTTTCCTTAAACTGTTTACCCAACTTTTTACATTACGATTATGTTCATCCAAACTCTTGGCAAAATTATGCCCTCCCTTACCGTCGGCCACGAAAAATAAATAATCGGTATCTGCGGGATGTGCCGCCGCCTGTAAAGCCTCCAACCCCGGATTGCAAATCGGTGTCGGCGGCAAGCCCTTGTTTTTGTAAGTGTTATAAGGACTATCTACCTGTAAATCTTTCCGCTTTAAACTCCTTCCCAAGTCTTCCTTTCCCAGTGTTATGGCATAAATTACCGTCGGATCGGTTTGTAGTAACATGTCCTTATTCAACCTATTAACAAAGACCGAGGCCACCTTTTGTCTTTCCGCATCCACACCTGTTTCTTTTTCAATAATGGAAGCTAAAATCAACAATTCCTCTTGAGAATTTAAAGGCAGGTCTTCATCCCTTCCTTCCCATGCCTCGTTTAAGGCTTTATCCATGGCTTTTTTGGCATTGACAATAAACTTGTTACGACTCTCCCCTTTATGAAAACTGTAAGTTTCCGGCAACAGTTCCCCTTCTTTAACCGGCTCGGTTATCGGACCTGTCAATAACTCGTTATTTTCTATAATTTTGAGCATCTGGTTTGTGGTTAAACCCTCCGGTAAAGTCAAGCGGTGTAAAACTACCTTTCCCGATGACACCTTTTCCAATACATCCAATAACGACATCCCCGGTAATAACTTATATTCTCCGGCTTTTAACTTTTTATCATAGCCAAAAGCTCGTGAAGTCAACTTTACCCATAACGGAAATTTTACCACTCCTTCTTCTTTTAACTGTTTAGCTAATACCCCGGCATTGCCACCTTTGGGCATTTCCACCACAATCGGGCTTGTCATCGACAATGGTTTATGAACTTGCCAGTTAAAAAAACTAAACGGTATCTGCAAGGCTATTAAAACCATTAAGCCTTTAACTAAAAAACTTCTCATCTGTTTCCCTCTTTTATTTGGTTTTAAACTACCTAATCCGAAACTTATTGTCAAGTTGCCATAATTTTATAAAGTGGTCTTAAATCTCTTTATGGCAAAAAAGGCTATAAAAGCTCCCACTCCCAACATTACCGAAGCATGTTCAAAAAAGTAATTCCACCCCGCTCCTTTTAAGATAATATTTCGGGTTAAATAAGTAAAATGAGTGAGCGGATTTAATTGTGCTACATATTGCAATACCAACGGCATATTTTCTATCGGGAATAAGGCTCCCGATAACATCAGTGATAAAAATAAAATAATTATCATTCCCAGCATTGCTTGTTGCTGCGTGTGCGTATAGGTGGAAAGCCATACCGCAATTGCCGTTGCCGGAACGCAAAAACACACAAACGAGGCCATAAACATTAAAAATGATCCCTTAAACGGTAAGGCAAACAACAATACCCCGATGCTTTGAATAAGAAACATATTAACCAGTGCTACCAAAATATACGGAACAACTTTACCGAAAATAATGTCATATTTGGATATCGGCGCCGAAATTAAAGTTTCTATCGTTCCTCTTTCCTTTTCTCGGGTTAAAGAAATACATATCAAAGTTAAAAGCGACATCAATACCAAAATGGCCAAAATCGCCGGAATTAAAAAATGTTGCGTATCCAGTTGCGGATTAAATAAAATCCGTGTATTAAAAATTATCGGCTGTGATACCTTAATATGCATTTCTTCTTGCATAACCTGAGAGATAATAGCCTGCAAATAACCTTCAATGCTTTGAGCCTTCAGCACATTGGTGGCATCAATTAAAATTTGCAGCCGTCCTTCGTTTCTTAATAACGATTTGGTCAATCCCCCCGGGGGCGCTATTATGGCAACATCGGCTTTACCGGATTGTACGGCTTCCATAGCACTTTCTTGAAGCGGGGCAACTTTTTCAAACCACCCCGAACCTAAAGCGTGATCGTAAATACGGTCTAACACATAATCATCACCGTTGCTATCTACCACCAAATGCAAATTGCGGGCTTCCATGGTAATGGCTTGGCTTAACACCACAACTTGCACCATCGGCATAATCAAAATGGCGGCTAACATAACCGGATCTCTTAATAAGCTTATCAGCTCCTTTTTTATAAAGCTTAATAAAATCATTCCAAGGTCCTCCTAAACCGCCAAACACAGGCACTCATTAACACCACTGCCTGAATAAAAAGTGCCGTAAACGGAACAATTAAATCCTCAAAACTGCTGGCTTTTAAAAATTGATCTCGGGATATCTCAATATAAAATCGGGCCGGAAATAAAGCCGATACCCACTGAAATATCTGCGGCATATACTGTATCGGGAAAATAAATCCCGATAATAATGCCGTCGGCAGCAAACCTATCGTTGCCGCATATTGAATTGCCACCTGCTGTTCATGACTTATGACCGAAACATATAATCCTAATGCCAGATAATCAAAAATAAACAATACGGTAGCTAAAATCAAAATAAAATAACTCCCGACAAACGGTATACCGAAAATCAGCCTGGCCGCCACATATACAATTATAAATCCGCAAAAGCTTAAAACCGCATACGGCAGAAGCTTGCCAAACATTATTTCCATTGATGTTACCGGCGTAGAAAGCAACATTTCCATAGAACCTTGCTCCCACTCTTTACAAATGGTCAGAGCCGTTAGCATAATGGCCACCAGGGCAATAATTACCGCCGAAATTCCGGGTATGGAAAACCATTTGGAATTTAATTCCGGGTTAAACAAGTACCGCGTTTTAAATTGCAGCAAAGAATCATCTGTCGGCGGGATGTCTTTTATTTTATATACGGCATCGGTATTTATGGTGTTAAGGTAATTGTTAATGGCCGAAATGGAGGAATTATCCGCACCGTCTAGCAAGATTTGCACATCTGCCTTGCGGCCCGTTACAAAATTTTTTTCAAACTCAGGGGGAATAATCAGCATCGCCTTGGCATGTTCGGAAACCACATCGGCAAAGCCTTTGTCGGGATCGTTTACCTCATAGGGGCGAAAATAATCCGAACTGCCAAAGGTTTCCACCAATTTGCGTGAGCTTTCGGTTTTATCTTGGTCCCAATAGGCTAAATCTATTTCCTGAACATTAAATTCTATGCAATTTCCTAAAATCAACACAATCAAAAGCGGCAACAACAATGCCATCATCAGAGTAAAAGGATCACGAAAAATGTGCTTAAATTCTTTCTTAAAAATCGCTCCGGCTCGTGTGCAAGAAAACATTTTCATCGGTTTTGTCCCTCCACCACACGAATAAAAACATCTTCCAACGACGGATTTATTTTTTCAATTTCAAAATTTTTACTCAGTTTTTTTAAGAGCTTTTCTTCATCGGCATTATCATTAAACAAAACATGATAGTGCTGTCCGTAAGGTTCAAAAATGGCAAAGTCTTTTTTATCCGGCAATATCCACTCTTTTGTCTTGGGAGTAAAATTATACATCTGCCGCTTAAAAGTTTTGGCTTTCAAATTCTCCGGCGAATCCAATTCTATAAGCTCACCGGAACGCATTAAGGCTATACGGCCGCAATTTTCCGCTTCGTCCATGTAGTGAGTGGTTACAAAAATGGTTTTACCTTGATGTGCCAAAGTCCTAATGAGCTCCCAAAAACGATAACGAGCAGCCGGAGCCACACCTGCAGTCGGCTCATCCAAAAACACCAGCTTAGGATTATGCAAAAGCGACTGGCATAAAGCTATTTCCTGCTTGATACCTCCCGGTAAATCTTTGACAACGGTTGATAAATCCTGCTTAAAATCTATAAATTCCAGCAATTTTTGCCGACGAGTTTCATACTCATCTTTGGCAAGCTTACGAATACCGGCGGCAAAATCCATATTCTCTTTAATTGATAAGTCATCATATAAGGTAAAGTGTTGCGACATATAGCCGACTTTCTGTTTGATGATATTTTCTTTACCTTTCACAAACTCTACTCCGTCTATAATAACTTTACCTTCGCTTGCCGGTAATAATCCGCATAAAACACGAATGGTGGTAGTTTTTCCGGCACCGTTTGCTCCCAAAAAGCCGAATATTTCGCCTTTTTTTACCTTAAATGATATATTTTTTACCGCATAAAAATTACCGAATTTTACCGATAAATTTTCTACCTCAACAATATAATCACTCATTTTTTGACGCCTCCCCTTTGTAAAAAGAATTCGTCAAAATCTTTAACTTGAGCTTTTTGTAACAACTCCTTGGGTTCGCCGCTGCCTAAAACATGCCCTTCCTCCATCAGCACCACTTCCGAACATCGCTCGGCTTCATCCATGTAGGCTGTTGTCATTAAAACTAAAATGCCCTGTTCCACTGAAATGTGCAACATATCCCAAAACTCCCGACGACTTATCGGGTCAACCCCGTTGGTCGGCTCATCTAAAAGCATAACCTTAGGAGATCTTAACAAAGCACACATCAAACCTAACTTTTTATACATGCCGCCCGATAATTGTCCGGCCGGACGAGATAAAAACTTATCAAGACGCGTCATTTTTAGCAGTTCTTGCTTTTTATCCAAATAATCTTGACCGGAAATACCATACAAATCCCTGAAAAATTCCAGATGCTCTTCTACCGACAAATCAGCGTATAAACTCTGCGTTTGCGGCATATATGCCGTATAATTACGAAACTCATCAACCGTAATATCTTTTGAGTTAAATTGATAGGCTATGTTACCACTGTCTTTATTCATCAAGCCCAGCATTATTCTGAAAAGTGTGGTCTTGCCGGCTCCTGCCGGTCCGATAATTCCGTAAAGCTTTCCGGTTTGAAAGCTCATGGAAACCTTTTTCAACGCTTCAATATCGCCAAACCTTTTGCATAAATCGGTAACTTCTATGGCAAAGTTATTCATTGCTTAAAGAACTTTCTATGGTCATACCGGCTTTTAAGATTAAATCCGGATTGTCAAACTCTACTTTTATGCCGTATACCAAACGCGTTCTTTCTTCACGAGTTTGAACATTTTTGGGCGTAAATTCCGCCTCTTCGCTGATTTTGGTAATATGCCCCGTAAACCGACGATTGTTATCTTCAGGCAAAATACCGATAACTTTTTGCCCGACTTTTAATTTGTAAACTTCATTATGCGGAACATAAAAGTAAGCATAAACATCGTAAGTATCGGCAATGGACAACAAGGTTTCTCCGGCGGCAACGACCTCGCCGTTTTCTCTAAACTTGGTAATAACCGTACCATCTAACGGCGAAGTTATTTGACACCACTGTAATTTTAAATCATTATCGCGTTTATTTTTTTCGGCAACATCGTAGGCAGCTTTGGAAATATGGTCTTTTTGCACCAGAGCTGCGGCTCGTTCATAGTCATTATTTATCTGCCGAGCTGCAACTTTATAAGTATCGCAGCTTAATTCTATAAGAAGCTGTCCTTTAGTAACCGTATCACCTTCATCTACTTTATATTCAACAATGTCAGAGCTTAATTTTGAAGATATCATAACTTTTGTGGTTTCTATGGTACCGGCATACAAAAATACTTTATTAAACATCAACTGTCTAATTAAAGCCGACACCAACACCAGTAGGCCTATACCCAATACGACGATAGTTTTTTTATTCATAATCAATCTCCGCCGGTTACCATACTAATAATGGGTTATTGTACCACAATGCTTGTGTTTTCCGCAAGCAAATTTTAGTAAAATATGGTCTGTAAATTACCTTATAAAATTGGTGCGGTTGCCGGTTTCCAATTCTTGCCAGGTAAGTCCTTGCTGTTTGGCTTGGGCAAGGGCTTTTAACATATATGCCATATTCTTGCCTAAGTTATGCATGGTTTGCACGCCTTCTTTGTCTTGTAAGACATCTTCGGCCGTACTGCCGTGAACCTCATTCCAGTAAGAAGATGAAACAACCGGCATTTTATTTATGGTAAAGTATTTATTGATAACATCAATGGAAGCCACCGTACCTGCCCGACGAGCCGAAACAACCGCCGCTGCCGGCTTAAAAGCAAAGGCCTTGCCTCCGGCATAAAAAGCTCTGTCTAAAACCGATAATAATCTTCCCGACGGGTGGGCATAATATACGGGTGAGCCGAATACAAAACCATCGGAACTTTCTGCCTTTTCTATAATTTTATTGACTATGTCATCATCAAAAACGCAGCGTCCGTTTAATTTGCGGCAGGCTCCGCAGCCTATGCAATCCCGATATGCCGCCGTACCCAGTTGAATAATCTCCGTTTCAATGCCTTCTTTATTCAGTTCTTTGGCAACTTCGCTTAATGCAGTAAAAGTACAACCCTTTTCATGAGAACTGCCGTTAATCATTAAAACTTTCATGTTTCCTCCTTGGTTTGATGTAACTTGACGCACAGGCTTTTCATCGCAGCCGGATAATACATAGCTGCCGCCTATTGCCAGTATTGAATTTATTAAAAAGTCGCGTCGGTTCATTTTATTTCCTCATAACATATATTACACCTTTGCAACGATTTTAATACCTTAACTATAACCTTATTAACAATTTTATATGCGTTTTATTATCGGTGTTATCTTGCAGGTTTGAATATCTCTTCCTATATTTAAATACTATGAAAGGATACTAAAAACATGAATATGGAAAAATTAACCGACAGATCACAAGGCTTTATTCAAGCTGCTCAATCTTTGGCCGCCAGAAATTCTAACCAGTTTTTGGCTCCTGAGCACTTGCTTAAAGTTATGCTGGATGATAAGGAAGGTATGGCTTCGTCCTTGATTGCCCAAACCGGTGCCGATGTTGAAAAAGTGCGTGAGCAGGTTAATGAAGATGTAGACAAGCTCCCGAAAGTTGAAGGGAACTCGGTACAAATTTCGGCTTCGCAGGCTTTTTTTAAGGCTTTGGATTTGGCCGAACAAACCGCTCTTAAAGCCGGAGATTCATTTGTAACGGTAGAGCGGATATTACAGGCCTTATTAACTGCCAAATCGTATGGAGTAGACCTAAAAAAACTTAATCAGGTAATTAACAACATGCGGCAAGGCAGAACCGCCCAGAGTGCCACTGCCGAAGATACCATGGATGCCTTAAAAAAGTATGCCACCGATTATACCGAAAGAGCGGCACAAGGTAAGCTTGATCCGGTTATCGGACGCGATGAGGAAATCAGACATACCATTCAGGTACTTTCCAGGCGAACCAAAAACAACCCGATTTTAATCGGTGAGCCGGGTGTAGGTAAAACCGCCATTGTTGAAGGGTTGGCTTTAAGAATCGTCAACGGTGATGTTCCGGAAAGCTTAAAACATAAACGCTTGATGGCCCTTGACATGGGTGCTCTTATTGCCGGAGCCAAATATCGCGGTGAATTTGAGGAACGGTTAAAAGCCGTGCTGCAAGAAGTAAGTGCCGCCAACGGACAAATTATATTGTTCATTGATGAAATGCACACCGTAGTCGGTGCCGGTGCAACATCGGGCTCCATGGATGCTTCCAACTTGTTAAAACCGGCTTTGGCTCGCGGTGAATTGCACTGCATTGGTGCCACAACCTTAAAAGAATATCAAAAATATATTGAAAAAGACCAAGCCTTTGCTCGTCGTTTTCAACCGGTATTCGTAAATGAGCCGCAAGTTGAAGATACTATTTCCATCTTGCGGGGTATTAAGGAAAAATATGAGCTGCACCACGGAGTTAGAATTTCCGATGCCGCATTGGTGGCTGCTGCGGTAATGTCTAATCGTTACATCACCGACAGATTTTTGCCCGATAAGGCTATTGACCTTATTGATGAAGCCGCAAGCCGCTTAAGAATGGCCATTGACTCTAAGCCGGAACACTTGGATGAAATTGACCGACACTTAATTCAGCTTAAAATTGAACGCGAAGCTTTACGGAAAGAAACCGATAAGGCTTCCCAAGAGCGTTTGGCAAAAATTGAAAAGGAAATTGAAGAGCTGGAAAAAGAATCGGCTGATGAAAATGCTAAATGGAACGCCAGCAAGAGCAGCGTTCAAGAAGCCGGAAAGCTCCGTGAATCTTTGGATAAAGCCCGCATTGAGGTTGATAAAGCTTTGCGTGCCGGACAATACGAAAAAGCCGGAGAGTTGCAATATAAAGAAATTCCGGATTTGGAAAAACGCTTGAACGAGATTAACGCTCATGCTCAGGAACATACGGCCGTAGAAACCGTTACGTCGGATGTTATTGCTCAGGTTGTTTCCAAATGGACGGGAATTCCGGTTGACAAGTTAATGAGTAACGAGCGTGAAAAACTGGTCCATATGGAAACCGCCATTGCCAAACGCGTTGTCGGACAAGATGAGGCCATTACGGCCGTGGCCAACGCCGTGCGTCGTTCGCGTTCGGGTTTAAGCGATCCGAACCGTCCGATAGGCTCATTTTTGTTCTTAGGTCCGACGGGTGTCGGTAAAACCGAGCTTGCCAAGGCTTTGGCCGAGTTCTTGTTTGATGAGGAAAACGCTTACTTAAGAATTGATATGTCCGAGTATATGGAAAAGCACTCCGTTGCTCGTTTAATCGGTGCTCCTCCGGGATATGTCGGATACGATGAAGGCGGAGTTTTAACCGAAGCCGTCAGACGCCGTCCTTATCAGGTAATTTTGTTTGATGAGGTGGAAAAGGCTCATCCGGATGTGTTTAATGTTTTGTTGCAAGTTTTAGATGACGGTCGTTTAACCGACGGTCAGGGAAGAACGGTAGATTTTAAAAATACCTTTCTTATCATGACTTCCAACCTAATTGCCGATCCTAATGTTAAGGATGTGCGTGAGGCCTTGAAAGGTTTCTTCCGGCCGGAGTTTATTAACCGTTTGGATGAAATTATCGTCTTTAATGCACTTAGCAAGGAGAGTATCAGAAAAATTGTTGAAATTCAACTGGCTCGTTTGCAAAAACGATTGGATGATCACCACATAACCTTAAAGTTTGATGACAAAGCCTTGAACTGGCTTGCCGAAAACGGTTATGATAAAGAGTTCGGTGCAAGACCTCTTAAAAGACTTATTCAGCAAGAGGTGGAAAATCCTCTCGCCATTAAGCTCTTAAACGGTGATATCAAAGATGACAGCGAAGTTAAGATAACTGCCGATAAAGACAAGCTCGTAATCGGCTAAACTTTAAGCTTTCTGCTACCGGTTCCGCAGTTTTTGCGGGGCCGGTTGTTTTATAAAAAATAGGTATTGATTTTAGTTATCTTTTGCTTTATAAACACGATGTTCGGATTGATGTGGGGTCATAGCTCAGTTGGGAGAGCGACTGGTTCGCAATCAGTAGGTCGGGAGTTCGATCCTCCCTGGCTCCACCATTTATAAAAAACACCTCAGATTTTTATCTGAGGTGTTTTTTATATTAACTCTGACTAATCTTGATATTTCTTTAATACCAAAGATGAGTTGGTTCCGCCAAAGCCAAAAGAGTTAGACATAGCGGCTTTTATCTCTTTTTTCTTGGCTTTTAAGGGAACTAAGTCAATATCGGCAATTTCATCTTCAACTTCTTCCAAATTCAAAGTCGGCGGACAAATTTGATCGCGGAGTGCCAAAACCGTATAAACGGCTTCAACCGCACCGGCGGCACCTAACAAGTGCCCGATGGCCGATTTGGTTGATGACATGGAAACATACTTCATGTTATCACCGAACAGTCTTTTAACGGCTAAGGCCTCGCCGACATCACCGGCCGGAGTTGATGTGCCGTGAGCATTGATATAGTTGATATCTTTTAACTCAACCCCGTGTTCTTTGGCGTGATCGGCAGCCATTTTCATGGCCCGATAAGCACCGTCGCCGGAAGGAGCCGTAATGTGGTAAGCATCTCCGCTCATACCGTAACCGACAACTTCGGCATAAATTTTGGCACCGCGGGCTTTGGCATGTTCCAATTCCTCCAAAACTACCGCTCCGGCACCCTCGCCCATAACAAAGCCACTGCGTTTTTTATCCCACGGACGCGAAGCTTTGGTCGGTTCATCATTAAAGTCGGAAGTAACCGCACGCATACGGGCAAAACCTGCCAAGCCTAATACATTTACCGCAGATTCAGCTCCGCCGGCTACCATCATATCGGCATCGTTCATGGCAATAATGCGGGCCGCATCGCCAATGGCATGCGTTCCCGTTGAACAGGCCGTTACGCACGCATGATTGGGACCTTTTAAACCAAACTGTATGGATAAATTTCCCGAAATCAGGTTAATTAAAGATGCCGGTATAAAAAACGGCGATATCCGCTTAATTCCGGACTCATTAAATGATAAGGAATTTTCATATATGGTCTGTAATCCGCCGATACCGGAACCCATCATTATTCCGAAACGATTTTTTTCTTCTTCGGTTTCAGGTATAAATCCGCAATCCCGAATGGCATCTGCTCCTGCTGCTAAACCATAAAGAATGAAGTGGTCATTTTTCTTTTGATCCTTGGGCGGCAACACACTGTCGGGATTAAACTCTCCCTCGCCTTCACCCCATGGAACTCGGCCGGCAATACGCACCGGTATGTCTTTTAAATCTATATCTTCTATCTTGGAAATGCCGGAATCGCCGTTGAGCAATCTTTTCCAGTTGTGCTCAACGCCTCTTCCCAAAGGCGAAATTACTCCAAGACCAGTGATAACAACTCTTCTCATTTAATCAACCTCTTTAAAGTTCATACCCTATATGAAAAAACTCGCCTAATCGCAGCGAGTTCTTACACTTAATCTAAGCCACAAGACTTACGCATTCTTAGAAAGATAGTCAATAGCATCTTTTACGGTAAGAATCTTTTCAGCAGCTTCATCCGGGATTTCGCAACCGAATTCTTCTTCAAATGCCATAACCAATTCTACAGTATCCAAGCTATCAGCACCTAAGTCATCAATAAAGCTTGCACTTTCGGTAACTTTAGATTCTTCAACACCAAGGTGTTCAGCTACGATCTTTTTAACGCGATTTGCGGTATCAGTCATGTATTTAAACCTCAATAAATATTAAAACAAATTTCAGGTCTTTGACAACCTTGATTGAGTTGTTAGCACAATTTTATATCATTTGACAAGCTTTTTTTTAAAATAAGCGTAAAAAATCGTTATTTTTGTGGATAACTTATTGAAAATACGCACTTTGTATATATGGCAAATAGTTGTATTTTAGTGCATAATTATGATTGTTATTTCTAAAAATACGACTATATTTAACATGAGTTTAGTTTTTTATTATAAGGAGATTTTATATGAAAGTCGGAATTATAGGTGTCGGAGCTGTCGGCAGTGCCACGGCCTTTGCTCTTGTTATGCGGGGCGTTGCCGATGAGGTAGTACTGATTGACTCTAACCAAAAAAAGGCCGAAGCCGAAGCCTTGGATATTTCTCATGCTACTACCTTTGCTTATGCCAGTAAAATTTATGCCGGAAATTATACGGACTTAAAAAATGCTCAAGTAGTAATTATCACTGCCGGAGCTAATCAAAAACCCGGTGAAACCCGTATAGATTTAATGGCCAGAAATACCACCATATTGCAGAGTATAATCAAACCGTTGGTACAAAATGCTCCCGATGCTATTATTGTAATGGCCTCCAATCCGGTGGATATTATGACGGATCTTGCTCTTAAGCTGTCAGGCTTGCCTAAAAACCGCGTATTCGGCAGCGGTACCATTTTAGATACTTCCCGCTTTAAGACTTTGCTCGGCGAACATTTAGGATTATCCTCAAAATCTATTCATGCCTATGTTTTGGGTGAACACGGCGACAGCGAAGTTTTGATATGGTCCAACGGCGATGCCGGAACTTTGTCCGTGGAAGATCTGGCCAAAGATCTTCATCGTCCGCTTACCCCTGAAGTTAAAGCTCAAATTGATGACAATGTTCGTAATGCCGCTTATAAAATTATTGAGGGCAAAGGTGCCACTTATTACGGAATTGCCGGCGGATTATGCCGTATATGCCAAGCCATAAGTGCCAATGAAAATGCTATTTTAACCGTATCCTCTTTTCATGAAGATGTGGAAGGTGTTAAAAATGTTTGCGTTTCCTTGCCTTCGGTGATTAACCAAAACGGGGTTGAATGCGTAATTTATCCGCATTTATCTGCCGAAGAACACGAACTTTTAAAAATCAGTGCTCAAAAAATGAAGGACTATTCCGAACAAGAATAAAAAGCCAAATCTAAAAAGCCTCGCATAATTGCGAGGCTTTTTATTTGAAAACAATACCGATTACAGGTTAAAATTGTAGTTGCCTTCGTAGGCGTACCAATACAATTTTTCAATCTCTTCAATCAGCGGATAACGCGGATTGGAGCCGGTGCACTGGTCGTCAAAGGCCAAGGTAGGCAAGGTTTCCATCGCTTTGGTAAAGTCTTCCTTGGAAATTCCCCAATCTTTGATTGACAGCGGTATATTGAGCTCTTTTTTCAAATCTTCAATTGCTTTAATCAAGTTATCTACCTTCTCATCATCGGTCTTACCTTTTAGACCCAAACCTTCGGCAAAGGCTGCATAGGCCGCTTTCGCATTCGGATAACGATACTGCGGAAATGCACATTGTTTGGCCGGACAATCCGTCGCATTATAACGAATTACCTGCGAAATTAACAACGCATTGGCAAATCCGTGCGGAATATGGAAAGCCGCTCCCAGCTTATGAGCCATGGAGTGACAAACTCCTAAAAAGGCATTGGCAAAGGCCATACCGGCTATGGTTGCCGCATGGTGCATTCTTTCACGAGCCATCGTATTAGCCGTTTTGTAAGAATCCGGCAGATATTTTAATACCAATCTGCCTGCTTCCAGCGATAATCCTCTGGTATATTCGGTGGCCATGGATGATACATACGACTCAAGTGCGTGAGTCATTACATCAATACCCGATGCCGCACACAAGCCTTTAGGCATGGTCAACACCAAATCCGAATCTACAATCGCCATGCTCGGAGTTAATACATAATCGGCAATGGCATATTTAATACCCGTAGAATCATCGGTAATAATTGAAAACGGAGTTACTTCCGAACCTGTTCCCGATGTGGTCGGAATGGCCACCAACTCTGCCTTCTGCCCCAAGTGAGGAAATTCAAAAATACGTTTGCGAATATCCATAAAACGCATTGCCAAATCTTCAAACTTCAATTCAGGGTGTTCGTACATAATCCACAAAATTTTGGCCGCATCAATCGGTGAACCACCGCCCAACGCTATCAAAACATCAGGATTAAAACTGTCTACCATGGCTTTAGCTTTGTTAATGGTTGTCAAATCCGGATCCGGACGAACATCACTGAATATCTGGCATTGAATACCCAACGGTTCCAAAATATCCGTTACTTTTGAAGTATAGCCCAAATCAAACAACGATTTATCGGTAATGATAAAGGCTCTCTTTTTGCCTGCCAACTCTTTTAATGCAAAGGACAGGCAACCGGGTTTGAAGTATACTTTCGGAGGTACTCTAAACCACAACATATTTTCTTCTCTTTGTGCTACCGTTTTAATATTCATCAGATGTTTTACTCCCACATTTTCACTAACCGAGTTTCCGCCCCAGGAGCCGCAGCCCAAGGTCAAAGACGGTTCAAGTCTAAAGTTATAAATATCGCCTATTGCACCTTGCGATGAAGGGCAGTTAATCATTACTCTGCCGGTATGCAACAAGTGTCCGAAGTGTTTTATCCGTTCATCATTATGCGGATCGGTGTACAATACCGATGTATGGCCGTTGCCGCCGAAAGTTACAAGCTCTTTGGCCAGTTTTGCCGCTGCCTCAAAATCAGGGGCTTTGTACATGGCTAATACCGGCGATAACTTTTCGGCCGAAAACGGCTCTTCTTGGCCGACTTTGGAAACTTCGGCAATCAGAACTTTGGTTTCATGAGCAACTTTAATGTCGGCCATGGCGGCTATGGTTGCAGCTTTCTGGCCGACAATGGCGGAATTTAACTTGCCGTCAATCATAATCACCTTGCCTAATTTTTCTTTTTCCTTGGCTGATAAAATATAGGCTCCCCGTTTCAAAAATTCGGCCTTAACCGCATCGTAAATATCTTTTACAACAATTACCGATTGCTCAGAGGCACATATCATGCCGTTATCAAAGGTTTTTGACATTAAAATAGAGCTTACTGCCATTTGAATGTCGGCTGTTTCATCAATAACCGCCGGAACATTTCCCGAACCTACGCCCAATGCCGGTTTGCCCGATGAATAGGCCGATTTTACCATTCCCGGACCGCCGGTGGCTAAAATTGTATCAATCTTGGGGTGCTTCATTAAATATTGCGTACGCAAAATACTCGGCTCGTCAATCCAGCCGATAATATCTTCCGGAGCTCCGGCCTTAACGGCTTCTTCAAGCATTAAACGAGCCGTTTCTACCGTGCATTTTTTGGCACGCGGATGCGGCGAAAAGATAATGCCGTTACGCGTTTTTAAGGCTATTAAGGTTTTGAAGATGGTTGTTGATGTCGGATTGGTGGTCGGTACAACACCGGCAATTACACCCAAAGGTTCGCCGATTTTAATATAGCCGTTATCTTTATCTTCCTCCAATATTCCACAGGTCTTGGTGTTTTTGAACTTATTATAAATGTACTCGGAAGCAAAATGATTCTTTATTACTTTATCTTCCACAACTCCCATGCCGGTTTCTTCTACCGCCATTTTGGCCAGCGGAATTCTTAACGAGCTCATCTTTAAAGCTACGCGGCGAAAAATCTCATCAACTTGTTCCTGACTGTATTCGGCAAACTTCTTTTGAGCTTTGCTTACTCTTTCTACCAACTCGTCAATATATTTTTCTTCAGCGGCTTCATCTACCGGTTTTACTTCTTTTTGTACCATAATTGTTTTCTCCACATTTAATTTTTCCTGCCATTATAATGACAGACTTTATTTAATAAACAACCTTAAAGATTACTATCTTCAATCAACATTTATTTCTAAATTGTTGCAAAAAAAATTCCCGTCTTGCAAAAACGGGAATTTTTTTATTTTAAGGAATCTTTATGGTATGCAATAAATTGGTCCTCCCTTGCTGGCCAAGCGGGAAACCGGCCGTTGATATAATGTAATCGCCGGATTTGCCGTAACCGCACGATTTTACATATTTTACCGCAATTTCCTCTATTAAATCAAAACTTAAAAATACATCTTTATTGATAAAGCTCCTTACGCCCCAAACAATACCTAATTGATTGGCAACTTTTTTGCTCGGGGTAATGGCCAAAATCGGCAAATCAGGCCGCTCTCTGGCCATGGAAAAGGTTGTAAAGCCCGATGATGTGTAAGTAACTATGGCCGCAACATTGGGTAATACTTTGGCCAGTTCACTGGCAGCATAAGTAATACCTTTGGCTTCGGTTTCACAAATACCGACTTCGCACCCAAGGAAACATTTACATAGACCCGTATGATGTTCAACTTCGGAAATAATTTTATGCATCATGGCTACCGTTTCCGCCGGATATTTACCAACTGCCGTTTCGGCCGATAACATCACCGTATCGGCTCCGTCGTATACCGCCGTTGCCACATCAGAGGCTTCGGCACGCGTCGGCATCGGTGAATTTATCATTGATTCCAACATTTGCGTGGCAATAATTACCGGTTTGGCATATTTACGACATGTCGCTACTATTTTCTTTTGCAGGACCGGAACCGTTTCTATCGGACATTCCACACCTAAATCGCCGCGGGCTACCATAATGGCATCGGATAACTTTACAATATCTTCCAATTCTTCTATGGCACTCGGCTTTTCAAGCTTGGATATAACTAAAGCTCTATCGCCTATCAGGGCTTTGGCTTCTTTTACATCTTGAGCTTTTTGCACAAAAGACAAACTTATCCAGTCAACTCCCAAGCTTAGAGCAAACTCCAAATCATCCTTATCTTTTTCGGTTAAGGCCGATATCGGTAAGGTAATATTGGGTAAATTAACTCCTTTGTGATCTGATAACTCGCCTCCGACTTTAACTTTGGTCACGGCATGAGAATCGTCACATGACAGAACTTCCAAAGCAATGTTACCATCGTTTAACAGCAAAATATCGCCTTTTTTTACCGCTGCAAAAATTTCTTTATGCGGCAAATGTACCCGATGTTCATCCCCTAATTTTTCATCTAAATCCAAAACAAACTCTTGTCCGGATTGGAGCGTAATCTTACCATTGGCAAAGCGACCGACACGCAATTTCGGTCCCTGCATATCGGCAATGATACTGATATGACGCTTGTACGAATCGGCTATATCTCTTACCACCTGATAACGTTTGGCATGTTCTTCATGCGTGCCGTGCGAAAAATTAAAACGAAAAGCATCGGCTCCGGCTTCAACCAATTTTTCAAGCATTTCCTTATCGGAAGTGGCCGGCCCTAAAGTAGCTAATATTTTGGTATGTGTATTTTCTGGCATTTTACTTCTCTCTTTCATTTTATAATTTTTATTATCTATATAACAAAAATTACCACTTGTAAAATATAATCATTTTTGTTACTTTCTTTAACAGCAATTTGGTTAATTTTTTATATAAAGGAGTAAAATTATGGCTGAAGTTGGAGGAATTGCCACCGACAGATTGCGTTCCCTGATTGAACGCATTGAAAAACTTGAAGAAGATAAAAAAGAAATTGCCACGGATATTCGGGAAGTTTTTGCCGAAGCTAAAAGTGCCGGCTTTGATGTTAAGGTTATGCGGGCCATTTTAAAACTTCGTAAAATGAATGCCGCCGACCGCGATGAACAGGAATTTTTGCTTGATACTTATCGTAAAGCTTTGGATATGTAATCATTTCAAGCCTTAAAACAAAAATAAGGGTTCCTCTAATAGGAACCCTTATTTTTTTCATGAGACAGCTCATAATCTATATAGGCCGTCTTCATGCTCTGTAAGCACATCTGCTCTTCAAGCATTCGCTCACT
>CALXTJ010000003.1 GCA_944391375.1 uncultured Alphaproteobacteria bacterium | reverse complement strand
AGAAAGGGTCTGCTGTGAAGCATCCCCTTTCTTTTTTTAAATCCGTACTACCACGGCACATTATTAACGCATCTGTCCGGATTTTTCTGACAATATTCTTCATCCTGCCCCAATGAATGCAGCCGATTCCGATTTTCCGGAAAATCTCCCGCAACTACACACGCATTTAACAATAAAACCGCCAACAAAATTATCTTTTTCATCACCTGTTACTCCTACAAGCCGAAACTCAATCCACCGTAAACTAACACCAAAATCATTATCTTGGCAATGTGCCGCATCCATACACTCTTGTCATATTCGGCCGCACTCCTCCATACCCCGAAAATTACCATTATGCTGTAAGCACACAATACAAAGGCAAATACAAAATAACCTATGGTTAAAAATAACATCATATTATCCATCTTTAACGGCGAAAAATAATGCATGTAGTAATCGCCCAACGATATACCATGTAAGTGCTGAGACAAAAAAGCCTTAAAGCATCTCGTAATCAAAGCACAAAAAGCAATACCCAACACCCCAAACTTCCAAAAAGTTTCTTTTAAAGAATACTGCCCGTAAATAAGCTTACCAAACATTTTCTTACCTTCCTTTCCTTACCATGTTTTAATCTTAAATTTATAATCTTAAAATTTGGTTATAATTTTAATATACGGCTTTATACCCAACTCTTGCTGCACACCGGCAATGTATCGCGGCCATTCTCCCCAAACCGTCCATTTGTTTACAAACTCTTTGGCCACTTCTACCGATTTTGAAAGCTGAACTCGTATTGTTTCTTCCAACAATTTATATGTTATCGGCCCGATTAAATCAAAATCAATGTGCATTTTTTTGTTGCTGTCAAACCAAATAACTTTATTTTCAAACAAATAATTAAATTCTATCAAGTCGGCCACTCTATGCGGTTTGGATAACACCGGCTGAGCCCTTAAAAATAAGTTTCCGACAATCCATGAAGTATAAATTTTGCGTAAGTCTTCCTTGCTGAACAACCCTTCCTTTTTGGCCAGTTCGGCAATGGAGGCGATGGAGGCAATGTTGGCTTTGTGCTCTTCTATAATGTGCTTAAACACTCCTAAAGAATCTTGATATTCTGCTGTCGGACCCAAAGAATGTCCGTTTTCGTGACCAACCACAAAAGATAAAATCTTTTCCCGATCTACATACTGATGCAAAGCAGAATCAACCAGACGATTTAATAAAATCCTTTCATTTTCCTCGTCTTTGCTAAATCTTATCTGCCGATGATAAACATTGCGTCGCCAGCCATCGTACTTTACCTCATCCTTATCGCTGTTCGGTAAGTTTTGGGCTGTGGTAATCCCTCCCCGACACATTGCATAATCTCCGGTTAAAGTTACAATATCAACATCTACCATATTCTGCTTTAAGTCATCTTCACTTAAATGTTTTTGCTGATATTGCTCTTTTAAAGGCATCCACTGAGCCAAATACGGCAAGCTCTTTTTAGAAATTAAAATCTTTTTGGTCTCTTCCGAGTTGACTATCCCTACTCTGCCGCCCAAAGTATCTTTGGCCACAACATTGATACCGTTTTCTTCTATAACTCTTACAATTTCCGGATTTTCATAAACCGTTCCCGTCATCTCGTCTTCGTAATTTTCCCGCGATATGGTAAATTCCAGCTTTGTATCCTGTAATTTTGCCCAATGCCTGTCGGCCAACATATCCATATCTTTATTATTCTGCAACAAAGCCTGAACCTGCCATTGTAAAAATTCCTTAAATTCCGGCTCCGTACAATAATATGCCGCAACTTCCAACTCATTGGCTATTTCGGAAAACTGCTTTGCAAAATATTCTGTATAATCTATGGCCTCCAATTCATCACCGTTGCGTCTGACCATGGTTCTGGCCGATAATATTTTCTTTAATTTATCAAATTTTCCCCTCTGTGCCATCCGTAAAATAATTTCATGAAATTCCTCAACCGATAAATCTTGCGGATAAAAATTTTTTCCCGGTAATAAAGGTAACTCTTTAAAAATTTGTATCGGTTCCGGATTTATTCCGTTATGTCCGGCAACTCCGTTTAAGCTGTTAAACAATTCCAAAGTTTTGGCCGCATACGGATATTTTACCGCTAACTTTTCCAACTCCCTTTTTAAGGGTATATTTAACGGATTATCCTGCTCTAATGCCACATCGTTAATGATATCGGCAGCTTTAACCAAGTGTTCTAAGGCTTTTTTATCCCCTTCCGGCAGCTGTTTATATCCCTCAAAATCCTTGGATATAAACTCAATCTTCCGCATCTGATTATGCAAAATATCATCCAATTCCTGTTCGCTAAAGTTAATTTCATACCCTTTAATTTTCATATTCAATCTCCACCGCTCTGAAATGATATATTTTTATTTCTTCCGACCAATAATCAGGATTTAACCCCGCTTTGATTTTTAAATGCTTAACAAACTCCTCAACCTGCGGATAAATTTTCCACATGCACGGCAAAAATACCGCTTGCCGATAACCGCTCATTATCATAATTCCGTCTTGGCCGGGAATTAAATTTTCTGACAACTCACTTTCTTTTTTATATTGCTTTTCGGTTGCTCCGGTTACCAAAAAAACTTTATATTTACCTTTCAAGTACTGCAAAGACGCTCGTTTAAGATTATCAATCAAACTGCGTGCCACAGCATCTTTGGCAAATAAATCACCAAAATAAACGGTTTGTTCTTCGTCTAAATTTTTTACCGCAACAAAAACGTTGCCTTTATCAAACAAATGCTTACTATCCGCCGAATATTCCGGCATTTTATAATTTCCCCGCAACACTTGTTTAATAAGCTTTTGTAAGGCTGAACCATAATCTTTTTTAAATTGTTCCAAACTATTATACTGTTCTTGCAATGTAATGGATTTTGTAAACGATGGCTTCTGCAATATATCTTGCGGAATATCTGCCGTTAAATTAAAAACATAAGGACGCATTTTCATACTTGTGGCAATTTGCTCGGCCGCTTCCAAACCTTGGTCCGAATTAGATGTATCCAGGCCGGTTACCCACACTACCATCTTCTTATTTTTAATAAATATATTAGATTCATTAACCAGTTGTTGTACGGAGGATTTTTTATCATAAAGTATAACTTCGTAATCATGAAAAATTTTATCATTAAGCTCTTTAGCAAAACTATAATCATCTTTTTTAGCAAGTATAACACCGTTTTTAGTATTTTTATATTTTTGCAATCTGTTTTTTAATTCTTGGGAAGCCGTTTTTTGAAAAATCCGTTGATTATCGGTAAGTATCATCATAACCGGATATACATTGTGATATTTACGATTCCCCGTAAAATACATTGCGGCCGGCAACGGTTGCCTATAATCTTTTAATGCGTCTTGCGGCGATTGATAGTCTTTTACAAATTCTTCATTGGTTTCGGCATACCGAATAAATACACAAATATTAAAAGCCAGCAAAATCATAACGGCAATTATCAAAGCCGTTTTTTTAGCCATACTTACCCACAACTGATATCGGTTATTAAGAGCCATAATATTCCCAAAATCAAAAAGTTACTGCCGATATTGTGAACCTATTTCGGATTAGATAAAAGCAAAGTTTGATAAAAATCCACAAACGAATCAAAAAACAAAATACCCTCTCTGTCATCATCATTATCGGCCCAAATGGCCTTTCCGATACGAATAGCCAAAGCACCAGCCTGTTTGGCACAAGTGCTGTCTTGCGGACTATCACCTATTACCCATACTTTTTGCGGAGTAATTTTATCGGCTCCTATAATATTTTTTACGGTATAAAGTAAATGTTCTTTATGCGGCTTATCGGCTTTTGCCTCGTGTCCGCAAACAATGTTGGCAAAAGTCTGCGGTTTAAACAATAACGGCAATTCATATTCCAAAAGCTTTCTATCTTTATTGGTCATAATCATAATCGGAATATTATGCTCGGTAAAAAAATCTAAAACTTCCCGTACTTTAGGAAAAGATTTTATTAAACCGGAAACATTTTTTAAGTATATATCGGCATATTTTCGGTAAGCTTCTTCGGATTTTTCACCGAATATTTTCGGAAAATTATCTTTAAAAGATAAATTAGCATCTCTTAAGTTTTTAACCACATCCCATTCCGGCAATTTATACTCTTGCAAAACCCTACCTATAGCAAACAGCAAAGCCGTGCGGCTTTCTGCCAAAGTATTATCCCAATCAAAAACCGCAACTTGCAAATGTTTAATGTTCAATTTCGGTTCAATCATTACTTTTCCTTAAAATATAGGGCGGATATTGTAATATAACCGCCCTTAAAATTATTTACAGTTTTTACCGATAATTTTTTTACCACCCATATACGGCTGCAATTTAGCCGGAATATTAACCGTTCCGTCGGCATTTTGATGATTTTCCATAAACGGCACCAAAGCTCTGGGGGTAGCAATTCCGGTATTGTTAAGCGTATGTGCAAACTTAACTTTTCCGTCGGCATTATCCCGATAACGCAGGTTTGTTCTTCTGGCCTGCCATTCGGTAATGTTGGAACAGGAATGCGTTTCCCGATAGCAATTTTGGCTCGGAACCCAAGCTTCCAAATCATATTGACGATATTTGGGAGCCCCCATATCGCCGGTGCAAACTTCCAAAACCTGATAAGGTAATTCTAAATCTTGCAAAACTTCTTCGGAAATTTGCAACAGCTTTTTATGCCATTTTTCACTTTCGTTGATATCGTTTTTACAAATAACGAATTGTTCGGTTTTCATAAATTGGTGAACTCTGACAAGACCTCTGGTATCTTTTCCGGCGGCACCGGCTTCACGACGAAAACACGGCGAAAATCCGGCATATAAAATCGGCAATTCGTTTTCCTGCAAAATTTCATCGGCCCGTAAAGAATTTAAAATTAACTCTGCGGTACCCGACAGATAAATATCATCTTGTTGCAAATAATAAACTTCATCTCTGGAAAACGGTAAATACCCCTGCCCATACAACGGTTTCTCTTTAGATATGGAAGGAACGGTAATAACCGTAAATCCGTTATCACGCAATTTATCCAAAACCATCATATGCATAGCCAGTTCCAATTTTGCCAAATCGTTTTTAATGGCATAAGTGCGTGAACCGGAAACTTTGGCGATTCGTTCCATTTCCGACCAATCATTTAACTCCATCAATTCCACATGATCGCGTATCGGAAAATCAAAATGGGGAATTTCGCCAACCTTACGACGAACCACATTGGCACTGTCATCCGGACCGACCGGACTTTCCGGAGAAGGCAAGTTCGGCATTTTCAGCATTATTAAATTAAATTTTTCCTGTTCTATACTCAGTTTTTCCTGTTCGGCTTTTAATTCTTCGCCCAAAGCCTTACTTTTGGCAATAATTGCCGGACGCTCTTCGTTTGATGCTGATTTTATTGAGTTGCTTAATTTATTTTTTTCTTCGGCCAACGCCTGAGAAGATGTTTTAAGTTTGTTTATATCTTTATAAAGAGCAATTAACTCATCTATATCCAAATCATCTTTGGTATAACCCTTTTTGGCAATACCCTCTTTTACCATATCGGCATTGTCTACGATAAATTTAATATCAAGCATTTTCAATATCCTAATCAGTTTGACTTTTCTGCGGTTAGTCAGATTAACAAATCTGTTAAAAAAAACAACACAAAAATGCAATCAAGCAAATAAAAAATATGTGATTTTCCCCACTGTAACGCTTTACATCTTCCTTATAGAGTATACACTTTAGGCAATTATATATTATTGTATTTCATTTTTAATCTTTAAGTATATGTTTACCGATATCTACAATCTTCCGCAAAACATTACGGAAATTAAATTAAAAGACGGTAGGCCGGCCTGTATTTTCCTGCCCTACGAAGGAAAGCTCCCTACCCGCTTTGAAATAAAAGGAATTCCTTGTTGTCCTTACTGTGAAGCAGCACTTAATAAAGATAACGAATGTTCCTGCCTGGCATTTAAAAATGCCAAACATTTTAACGATTCGCTAAATATACGGTAGTTCAAAACCCCTTTGTATAAAAAATACAAAGGGGCGTTTTTTACCTTACCAACATTTCGTTTTGGACTTTAATAAAGTTTATAAATAAAGCACAAATAAACAACATAACAAAATTAAAGATTATCTCCGCCAGCAGATTATATATTTCCGGATAAGGGGCGGTACTATTATTAAGTGCCGATTGCATTATTAAAAACAACAACAAAACTCCAAAAAAGAAAACTGCTACCGAAAAAACAATTTTGAGCCCGCATCCTGCGGTGTTTTTCCAGACTTTTTTAAGATTAACAAAGCCTTTTGCGTTTAACAAATCGGCAAACACGGCATAAATCCTCATCATAATAAAAGGCACAATAAATCCGATTGACACAACTGTAAAATATATAAGTTCAATCTGCCATACCGGATTGGGAACCCTAAACAGTAACAATAAGCCGGATATAACGGGAAGAGAATTCAATATTAAAAATATAAAAAACCAACCAACAGATTTTAAGTACAGATATCGGTTATTAAGTATATTTTCCTTATTGAGTAATTGTTTTTCCAAAGCCGTACCAAGCCATATTTGCATAAAAAACACCATCAATATAATTTTACATAATAAGTATATAAGATAGATATATAAGGGGCTTATATCACAAGACAAAGCATTAGTTAACGGATTGGGAAAAGCACAAAAATAAGTTTTTCCGAACAAGTAAGCAAGTATGGTAAGCAGCACCACAAAAACGGAAGATAATTTAATAAACATATTGATATTTTCCGACATATACCACAAAGGCCTGATAATAGATTTAATGACGGAATATGTTTTAATATTTTCTTTTATTTCCTGTTCGGTCATATTAAAATTCCTCCACTTTAACTCCGGGAATACTTTGCAACATGGTTATCATGCCGGTATTATAAAAAGCATAACCTTTTTCCAAATCAATTCTTACATCCCAATCCGGGATATCGGGTATAATATAAACCTTGCATGCCCCCTGTTTATCTTGTCCTAAAATTTCTTTAACTTTTGTAACCGCCTCAATACTGCTTATGGTAATAATCAAACCTTTAGCCTGTTCGGCAATAGCCTCATCCAGAGTTTTAACCGAGTTAATCATAATCCGCGGATGAGCATCTTCATTTTGTTGGTCAATGGTAAGTTTTACCAAAACCGGAACCTTTTGGGTTAGAACATTTTCATATTTAGCAATTCCGTCGGAAAACAACAGAGCCTCAAAAGCACCTGAAGTATCGGATAACCCTACAAAAGCATACTTATTTCCGGATTTACTCAATCTTTTATTAAAACTTTCCACACAGGCGGCAACATTAGCCTTAATACTGTCGCCGGTTTTAATATTTTGCAAAATATCCGAACAATTTTTAACGCCTAATTTTAACATACTTTTTTTATAAGCATCCAAAGGATGTGCCGACAAATAAAAGCCGATAGCTTCGGATTCGTATCTTAATTTTTCCAAATTAGGCCATTCGGGAACTTCTTTAAATTTTACGATGCTTACCAATTCCTGTTCCCCGAATAGTGATTTTTGTTCACTTACCTTAACTTCGGTAGAAGTATAAACATTTTGCATAATAGTCGGAATATTTTCCAACAATTTTGCCCGATTAGGTTCCAAACAATCAAAAACACCGGCTTTAATAAGTTGCTCAAGTTGTTTACGATTAACATATTTAAAATCAACTCTGTGGCAAAAATCCGACATATCCTTAAACAGTCCGTTTTTTTGCCGTTCTTCAACAATACCTTGCATATAGGTTGTACCAACGCCTTTAACGGCACCGAGGGCATAACGAATTTTACCGTCTTCAACTTTAAAATCGGCATTAGAATAGTTAATATCCGGCTTTAAAATATCCATTCCGGAAGCTTTGCACTCACTGACGAAAAAGGCTAATTTATCGGCATTGGTAATATCCAAATCCATAACCGCACACATAAATTCAACCGGATAATGAGCTTTTAAGTAAGCGGTTTGATAAGATATCAAGGAATAAGCGGCCGCGTGAGACTTATTAAATCCGTAAGAAGCAAACTTTTCCATTTGATCAAAAATGCTTTTAGCGACATCTTCGGCAATACCGTTAGCAATAGCCCCTTTGGTAAATTTTTCTCGTTGCTTGGGGATTTCTTCTCGTTGTTTTTTACCCATAACCTTACGAAGTTTATCAGCTTCACCCATGGTATAACCGCCGAGAGCTCTGGCAATATTCATAACCTGTTCCTGATAAACCATAATTCCGTAAGTTTCATCCAAAATGGGGGCTAAACTGGGGTGTAGGTAGGTAATTTCTTCCTCACCGTGTTTGCGTTTAATATAGGTTGGAATATTATCCATCGGCCCCGGACGGTATAATGAAACGATAGCTATTAAATCCTCAAAGCGGTCGGGTTTAATTTGTTTATGAACATCTTTCATGCCGGCTGATTCAAACTGGAAAACGGCCGCCGTATCACCTCTTTGCATCAACTCATAGGTTGGTTTATCATCCAAAGGTATTGAATCAATATCTAAATCAATTCCTCTAACTATTTTAATCCAATCTACGGCTTTTTTGATTACCGTTAATGTTTTCAAGCCCAAAAAGTCAAACTTAATAAGTCCGGTTTCCTCAACATATTTCATATCATATTGAGTAACCGGCATATCGGCTCTAGGATCTTTATAAAGAGGAACAAGTTGATCAAGAGGCCTGTCACCGATTACCACGCCGGCGGCATGGACACCTGAATGACGATAAAGCCCTTCAAGCTTCATGGCAATATCAAAAAGTTTATTAACCTGCGGATCGTTTTTACGCATTTCCTCAAGTTCCGGCACGGTATCTAATGCTTCTTGCAAAGATACATTTTTTCCCTGCACCGGATTAGGTATCATTTTAGAAATTTTATCTGCCTGAGAATAGGGCATTTGCAAGACTCTGGCCACATCGCGTATTACGGCTTTAGATTGAAGTTTACCGTAAGTAATAATTTGTGCCACATGGTCAAACCCGTATTTATTTTGTACATATTCAATGGTTTTGTAACGATTCTCCTGGCAAAAATCCACATCAAAATCGGGCATATTAACGCGGTCAGGATTTAAAAATCTTTCAAACAGTAAATCTAACTTAATCGGATCAAGTTCGGTAATTTTTAATGACCAAGCAACAATTGAGCCGGCACCTGAACCTCTGCCCGGTCCGACCGGCACGCCATGTGTTTTTGACCATCTGATAAAATCCGATACGATAAGAAAATATCCCGGAAATCCCATTCTTTTAATAACGCTAAGCTCATATTCCAGACGATCATAATATTTTTTATCAATTTCCTGTTTTTGTTCTTCGGTCATACCTTCAAAATACACATGTTTAGCCATGCGTTCGGCTAAACCCTTGTGAGCTTCTTCGGTAATAAATTCATCTTGAGTTTTACCGTCCGGACACTCAAAAATGGGCAGCAGAGGTTTAACTTTTGTTGATAAAAAGTTGCATTTTTTAGCAATTTTAACGGTATTATCCAAAGCTTCCGGCAAATCTTTGAACAATTCAACCATTTCCGCTTCGGAACGCAAACGATTATTTGGGGAAAAATGTTTTCTTTTCTCATTGGCAACATATTCACCGGCAGCAACACAAACCAAAGCATCATGAGCTTCGTACATATCAGCATCCATAAAAAATGCCTCGTTGGTAGCCACTAACGGAATATTATATTTATAAGCCAAATCAATAAAATCATCTTCGGTTTGTTTTTCTGCATCCAAGCCGATTCGGGAAATTTCCATATACAAACGGTCTTTAAATATGCTCAAAAGTTTTTGTGTAAGTTCATCTGCTTCCGTTTTTCTATTTTCAAGCAATAAGCGTCCGATAGGTCCGTCAACTCCGGCAGTAAGGGCAATCAAACCTTCATTAAACTCTTCCAAATCGGTATATTTAAGTTGTGGATCATCGCCGTTTGCGGTATTATCCAGATAAAACCTTTTCATCAGTTTCATAATATTTTCATAACCGATTTTATTCATCACGAGCAAAATCAGTTTATCTCTTTGGACTTCTTTGCCCTTAGTTTTAAGAGGATTATCGGCATCAGGATTTCTTACAAAAAACATACACCCTAAAATCGGTTTAATTCCCTCTTCGGAAGCGTATTTAGAAAAAGCCTTAGCCCCGAACATATTAGCGGTATCGGTAACGGCTATGGCCGGTATATTTTTATTGTGTAGGTTATGAATTAAGTCGGCAATTTTAATTGCACCCTCGGAGAGGGAGTAAGCTGTATGAACACGAAGATGTACAAATTGGGGATTTTTCATAACTTAGCACCGATTACCTTTCATAACGGGTTAAGTATAGAAAAATCCCCCACGATTCTCAACAGCTTTTTACAAGATATACTTAATTTTTATCAGCTATTCATATTATTGAAAAAGTCTTGATTATCTTTGGATAATCTGAGTTTTTCCAGTAAGAATTCCATACCGTCGGTCACACCCATCTGCATCAAGACGCGACGCAGAACCCACATTTTGGAGAGTGTATTTTTATCCACCAGCAATTCTTCCTTACGAGTTCCGGAACGAGTAATGTCAATTGTGGGGAATAAGCGTTTATCGGTAAGCTTTCTATCCAAGATAATTTCGGAGTTACCTGTACCTTTAAATTCTTCAAAAATAACCTCATCCATACGCGAGCCGGTATCAATCAGGGCGGTAGCAATAATGGTTAAAGAACCGCCTTCTTCAACATTACGAGCCGCACCGAGCAGACGCTTCGGACGCTGTAAGGCATTAGCATCAACACCACCGGTTAATACTTTACCGGAAGAGGGCACAACGGCATTGTAAGCACGACCTAAACGAGTGATGGAATCAAGCAAGATAACTACATCTTTTTTGGTTTCCACCAAGCGTTTAGCTTTTTCAATAACAAGTTCTGCCACCTGAACATGACGAGTTGCCGGTTCATCAAAGGTTGAGGAAATAACCTCACCTTTAACCGAACGAGTCATATCGGTAACCTCTTCGGGACGCTCATCAATTAAAAGTACCATCAAGTAGACTTCGGGATGATTAACGGCAATTGCATGAGCAATATTTTGCAACATAACGGTTTTACCGGTACGCGGCGGAGCTACGATAAGTCCGCGTTGTCCTTTACCTTGAGGAGCAATTAAATCAATTACCCGTGTAGTATAGTCTTTTTCTCCGCAAATAATGTCAAAATTAAGCTTTTGCGTAGGATATAAAGGGGTTAAGTTATCAAAATTAACACGTAATTTAGACTTTTCGGGATCTTCAAAGTTAATGGCGTTAATTTTGGTAAGAGCAAAATATCTTTCATTATCTTTCGGGGCTCTTATTTCACCTTCAACCGTATCACCGGTACGAAGTCCGAATTTTTTAACCTGAGCCGGTGATACATAAATATCATCGGGACTGGCCAGATAATTAGATTTTGAAGAGCGTAAAAAACCAAAACCGTCTTGCAAAACTTCAATAACCCCGTCACCGTAGATAACATTATCTTCGGAGGCTATTTTTTTCATAATGGCAAAAATCAAATCCTGAACACGCATGGAAGAAGCATCTTCAACACCTAAATCTTCTGCCCAAGTCAAAAGCTCTTTAGGAGACTTATCTTTTAATTCTTTAATATGCATATTAACCTTATGTGTGAAAAATTAAAACGAAAGTTGCGAACGCAACTGATTTATATATATAATAAAGGCATAAAAAGTCAACTTTTAATTTAGCCGCATTTATGCACAATCCGAACCACCCAATTAAATTTAAAAAAATAATAGTAGTTATTTGTATATGGCTGTGATGATTGTGTATTATTTTTTATGCACAGAGATATCCCAAAGGTTAATGAGTTGTTAATAAAAATTTTAATAATTCGTTAATATTTTTTAGATTCATAGAGTTAGTAAAAATTAACTTCTTGTTAATAACTTTTATAATTAACAAAACTAACAAGTGTTGATAAAAGTTAATAACATGTTAATAAGTTTAGTTAAATGTTTTTACAAAACGAGCATTAAATTATAAGTTATGAAAAATATATAATAGTTATACACAAGGTAAGGATTATATGTGTATAAGTTATATAAGTGTTTGATATAGGATAAAAAGATGAAAATAGTTGCCATAACCGGATCCATTGGATGCGGTAAAACGACGATAGCCGGAATTATAAGAAAGCTTGGCTATGTAGTGTACGATGTAGACAAGTGGTGTCGCAGATTATATTTTGAGGCTGATTTTTTGGAAAAAATAAGGCAGAATTTTCCTAAAGCCTATGATGGTAAAGTTTTTAACAAGAGAAAGCTAAGAGAGCTGGTATTTGGAAACAAAGCTGAATTAAAAAAGCTTGAAAGTTTGACACATCCGTTTTTAAAGCGTAAATTTTTAAGCAAGATACATCAATTAAGGGGCAGGGAAGTTGTGTTTGTGGATGTTGCCTTATTGTTTGAGATGGGTTGGGACAAATACTGTACGGATATAATAGTAGCCGATGCTCCATATGAAGTTCAAAAGCAAAGGGTAATAAAAAGGGATAAGATAAGCACCAAGGAGTTTGAAGAGATAGTGGCGGTGCAGATGAGTAACGAGGAAAGGATTGTATTATCGGATTATGTAATAAACACCGACTGCCCGGAAGGTGTATTAAGGTCTAACATTATAAAAGTTATAGAAGAGATAGAGCAATCATGTTAAGAGAAATAGTATTTGATACGGAAACGACGGGATTTAATCCGGAGGAGGGTGATAGGTTAATAGAAATAGGAGCGGTTGAGTTAATAAACCATATCCCGACGGGAAGGACTTATCATCAATACATAAATCCGGAGCGGGAAGTTCCCGAAGAGGCGGTTAAGGTACACGGATTGACCTATGATTTTTTAAAGAATTATCCTAAGGTACAAGAGATAGCCAAAGATTTTATAGATTTTGTGGGCGAAGACGGAATTTTGGTAGCACACAATGCTTCATTTGATATCAATTTCATAAATTACGAATTTAAGCACAAAGGATTTCATACCTATTCCTGGGATAGGGTAGTAGATACTTTAGAGATAGCGCGTAACAAATTTCCTGGCAATCGTAACAGTTTGGATGCACTATGCAAAAGATTTAATATAGACAATTCGGCTCGTACCAAGCACGGAGCTTTATTAGATGCCGAGTTATTGGCAGAAGTATATTTGGAGTTATTAGGCGGGGCGGAGCCGACGATGAGTTTAAGTTCCGTAGCTGAAAAAACACAAGAAAAAAATTCCTGGCAAAGCGATGAAAAAAAATATCGTCAGGCTCGTAATTTTCCGTTAAGTGATGAAGAAGAAAAACTTCATGAAGAATTTTTACAAAACAGTTTAACCGATGCGGTGTGGTTAAAAGATTAGGTCAGTTAAAACAAGGTAAGTAAAAAGTTTTTCAAATCCGTCATGTTGTGGAAGATATATTTAACACCTAAGTCTTTTACTTTTTGTAAGTGTTGTTTATCGTTAAGCAGATCTCCGGCCAAAAAGGCAACAGGTAAGCAACCGGCTTTAATGGCGGCGGTAAGTCCGGCGATAGAGTCTTCAATAACGACGGCATCTTGAGGTTTTTCACCCATAGAGTTAGCGGCCAGAATAAATAAATCCGGTTCCGGTTTGCCGTTTTTTACCATATCTACCGTAAAAACTTTATTTTCAGGAAAATATGATGATATACCGGTAATTTTTATTTTAAGGGCAGTTTTATCCTTAACACCTCCGGTGGCTATACACTGTTTTATGGGAAGTTTAAAAATTTGTTCAATATCCGGAGTCAATTCAAAACCTTGGGTATTCATTGTATATATATCCATTTCAATAGATTTATTCCAAAAGTCATCATTAGTAACTATACCAAGATTATCAAGAACATCTCTTTTAGTTTTATCACCGGTTCCTCTTAAGTAATGATTAACTGTTTGCCAATCCCAATCAACATTCAACAATTTTTTCATTAAGATTTGCCTATTTTTGAGCCACAATTTTTCAGTATCGGCGATAACGCCGTCAAAATCCCAGATAATAAGTTTTTTAACCATGATATATCCTTTAAAAAAATTAACCTCGTATAAAAGCCACAGAGAAGATTTTAAGGGAGTTTATGATGTAAGTATTAAAAAAGCATAAAAAAGCGATTTTAGGGGCATTAGAGCGAAAAATTTATAAATTTATTAAGATATGAGGAGTAGATTATATAAGTAAACGGAGGAAACATGGATAACAAGACGATATATGCACTATCAACGGTATACGGAAAATCGGGAGTAGCGGTAATAAGGGTATCCGGAAGCCGAGCCAAAGAAGTAATAGAGCGGATGACGGATATTAAAACAGTGTATTTAAAGCCGCGGTATGTATATTTTACCAGAATTAAGGATATTGTTTCACAAGAAACATTGGATAGGGCTATAGTTATTTATTTTAAGGGACCGCAATCTTTCAGCGGCGAGGACATTGTTGAAATACAGTGCCATGGTTCGCGAGCGGTATTAAGTTCGGTAATAAGATCATTAAGTAAGATGGAAGATTTCAGGTTAGCCGAGCCGGGAGAATTTTCGCGAAGGGCCTTTTATAATAAGAAGATGGATTTAACCGAGGCGGAAGGTTTGGCTGATTTAATAGATGCGGAAACATCGGAGCAGCAAAAATACGCCATAAGGCAGATGGAAGGCGGATTAAAGGATTTATACGAAGGCTGGCGGGAAGATTTATTGAAAGTATATGCATACATGGAGGCGTACATAGATTTTCCGGAGGAAGAAATACCCGAGAGCATAAAAGAGTCTAATTTGAACACTGTATTTAAATTGATTAAAGTGATAGATGAACATTTAAGCAATTCAAAACATGGAGAAAGATTACGGGAAGGTTTTAGGGTAGTGATAGCCGGACCGGCCAATGCGGGAAAATCCAGTTTAATAAATGCAATAGTTAAGAGGAATGCGGTAATTGTATCGGACATAGCGGGAACGACGCGAGATGCAATAGATATAAATTTGGATATTAAGGGATATCCGGTAATATTTACGGACACGGCGGGAATAAGGAGTTCGGAAGATGCAATTGAAAAGCAGGGTATAGAGATAGCGTTTGATAAAATAAGAGAGGCGGATTTAGTTTTGGGTTTGTTTGATGCGTCATCGGACAAGCCGGATATTTTTAATGAAATTAAAAAAGAATCCAAAAACAAGCTGATATACATAGCCAATAAAAGTGATAAATTAACATTTGAACAGTGTTCTGAATTAAAAAATGAGGGATGTTTGTTAATATCTGCCAAGTATAATCAGGGAATTGAGGAGTTGATGGATTATATAGCAGAATATATCGGTAAAAACTTTACCTCGGGTTCAAATTTATTGATAACCAGGCAAAGGTACAGAGAAGCACTTGAAGAGTGTGTTGCCAATTTACGGCGATTTAATTTTGATAAAGAAATAGAATTGGCGGCTGAAGACATAAGACTTGCCTCCAGAGCATTGGGTAAAATCACCGGCCGCATAGAAGTAGATGAAATTTTAGATAAAATATTCGGTTCATTTTGCATAGGAAAATAAGGATAGATAACATGAAAATATTTAGTATATTGTTTCTGGGGATGGTATTGATATCGGTAACAACGGTTAAGGCTGAAACACTAAGTTCTATAAATAAAATAGATGATAGTTTAGCTAAATGTTTGGATGATTTTACCAAGCAAAGTGAAGAATGCTCAGAAACATGGAGCATGAAGTGCTATAACTTTTTGACGGATTTACACCATAAAACCCGGGAATGTTACAAAGATGTAGGAATAAAGGTTCTGAGAGAATACTATAATTTATCGGATAAAGAAGTAAAAGAGCGACTTAATCAATATGGTGATTACATATATAATAGTTATTTGTTTATATACAATAACAATGAATATTGTTTACAAAACAATTGCGGAGTTTCGCCGTATTTATACAGTGAATACGCAACAACCGAAGCAATGAGAGATTATATATCAACCATGATTAAGGCTGTATATTCCGGACGGTAGTATCGGTAAGTATGGAAAATGTACATAAAAAATACCGCAAGCTTGAGGGTTGCGGTATTTTTTATAAAGATAAATAATCAGACCAAAGATTTTATATCCTCTTCAATATCCACGAGTTCAATTTTGATGCGTTTGTCATAAAACGAGGCCAAATAGGCCAAAGTTCCCAAATTAAACGGATAACCTTTGTTTTCAAAAGCCTCCAGATGATGAGAAGGTATTTGGCTTTGAATGGATAGTTCGGTTAAAGACAAGCGTTTATTTCGTCTTAAGTGCCAAACTTGTTCGGATAACTCATTAAAAGTTCTTTTAAAGCAGGCTTTATGTTGTTTTTTGTTTAACATTTTTATGCTCCATTTCATTTTAATACATGTGGTTAAAACAAAACCGCTTTGAAAATTCAAAGCGGGGAGCTCAAAAACTGTCACTAAGCAGTCGGATTTATTCGTCATATAGATATGCTTATATCATCCACTCCCCTTATCAAGGAGCTAATAGTGAAGATGTTTTTGAGACACCATCGCCAACCGGCGACAGTGTTTATATTAAAGAAAGTTTACGGTTTTGCAAGCTGTTTCTTTAATATAAGCTCCGGTTAATGAAAAACCGCTTTGAAAATTCAAAGCGGGGAGCCGAAAAACTGCAACAAGTCAGCCAGAGTTATTCGTTGTATACAAAATACACTTATATCCTCTACTCCCCTTACAAGGAGTTTCTTGTTGTGGGCGTCTTTCGGACACCGTCGCCAACCGGCGACAGTGTTTATATTAAAGAAAGTTTACGGTTTTGCAAGCTGTTTCTTTAACATAAGCTCCGGTTAATGAAAAACCGCTTTGAAAAAGTCAAAGCGGGGAGCCGAAAAACTGTACAAACTCAGTCAGGTTTATTCGTCGTATATAAAATACGCTTATATCACCTACTCCCCTTGCAAGGAGGTTGTTTGTAAGGCGTCTTTCGGACACCGTCGCCAACCGGCAACAGTGTTTATAGTAAATATTTTTATATTTTTTGCAAGAGGTTTGTTGATTTATATTTGGCAAAAAGACCATATATAACCAGTTAAGTCGTTAATAAAATAAATAAACCTGAAAATTGCTGAAAATTAGGCTTGAAATCTCAGTATTTTAACTTATTATAGCCCTAAATTCAAAAAAAGGTACAATAATGAAAAATAGCTATGATGTTATAGTCGTCGGCGGTGGACACGCCGGATGTGAAGCAGCCGCAGCCGCAGCACGCATGGGAGCCGATACGGTTTTGATTACTCATAAAATCAACACTATCGGTGAGATGTCTTGCAATCCGGCTATCGGCGGTCTCGGTAAAGGCCATTTGGTACGCGAAGTTGATGCACTTGACGGTTTAATGGGCAGAGTTATTGATAAAGCCGGAATTCAGTTCAGAATGCTCAATTCTTCCAAAGGTCCGGCAGTCAGGGGTCCGCGAGCTCAGGCCGATAGGGAATTGTATAAAAAATATATGCTTGAGGCCCTACAACAACAATCTAATCTTACCTTATTGGAAGGTGCGGTTGAAGGATTGATGATTGATAAAAGTCAAGAAAAACCCCAAGTGAGCGGAATTATACTTTCCGATGGCCGTAAAATAACCGCCAAGGCAGTAGTTTTAACCACCGGAACCTTTTTGAACGGGGTAATGTTTATCGGTCATGAAACAAGCATCGGCGGCCGTGTCAATGATGTTACATGTTCCGGTATAACACCGTATTTAAAGCAAATCGGCTTAAAGGTCGGGAGGTTAAAAACCGGTACTCCGGCTCGTTTAAACGGTAAAACAATTAAATGGAATATTTTAGAAGAACAATGTGGAGATGAAAATCCCGAACCTTTTTCCTATTTAACTTCCCAAATAGAAAATCCGCAAATTAAGTGTTACATTACGCACACTAACGAGCAAACACATAAAATAATTCGTGATAATTTTTCAAAATGTGCCTTATTTTCGGGGTTAATAACCGGAGTTGGTCCGCGATATTGTCCGAGTATTGAAGATAAATTGGTAAAATTTGCCGACAGAACCAGTCATCAAATATTTTTAGAGCCTGAAGGCTTACACACCGATGTGGTATATCCTAACGGTATTTCCACATCTTTACCGGCGGATGTTCAACATCAATTTATCCATACCATGAAAGGTTTGGAAGATGTTGAAATTTTGCGTCCGGCATATGCCATAGAATATGATTATGTTGATCCGCAAGAACTTAACCATTGTTTGGAAGTTAAAAAAGTAGGCGGTTTGTTTTTAGCCGGACAGATTAACGGCACCACCGGTTATGAAGAGGCGGCGGCTCAAGGTTTGTTAGCCGGAGTTAATGCGGCGTTACGGGCTGAAAACAAGGGCGGGGAGTTTGTTATTGACCGCAGTCAGGCTTATATCGGGGTTATGGTGGATGATTTAATTACCAAAGGGGTTGATGAGCCTTATCGGATGTTTACTTCGCGTTCGGAGTATCGTTTATTTTTAAGGGCTGACAATGCGGATATGCGTTTAACGGAAATGGGTTATGAAACGGGCTGTGTCGGAGAATATCGGAACAGTGTATTTAAAGCTAAGAAACAGGCTATAGATTCTTGCCGAGAGGCGGCTCAAAAGCTCAAAGCCGATTACGGTGCGTTAGAAAGTTGCGGCATTACGGTTAATCATGACGGCTCCAAGCGTACGGCCTATCAGTTGATGAGTTACAATGATGTTTCACATGAAACAATTTTAAATTTATTTCCCGAACTCAAAGAGTTTGATGAAAAAGTTTATGAACAAATTGAAATAGAATCTCGTTATGCCGGTTATATTAAGCGTCAAATGGCAGATATTGAAGTTTTCAAAAAAGATGAAAATTTAAAATTGCGAGATGATATAGATTATCATAAAATCGGGGGTCTCTCCCGCGAAATGGTAGATAAATTAAGTCGTGTTCGTCCGGCAACCATCGGTGAGGCTTCGCGTATACCCGGAGTAACACCGGCGGCAATAACGGCAATTTTAGGATATTTAAAGAAGTAGATTTATGCAAAAGTTTAGTTATCATACTCATACCGTATTTTCCGACGGCGATAATTTGTTGGAAGAAATGTTGGCTCAGGCTGTTAAACTCGGCTGGGAAGCTATCGGAATTTCCGACCATATGATAATCCATAAAGATGTTAAAAGTACAAACTATTATCAAAAAGTTTGCCGTGAAAATCGTCCGCACATGGCGTTTGCTGATTTTAAAGAAGCCGAAGGTTTTTTTATCCGCAATACGGAATTTATTCGTAAAACGGCTAAAAAATATCCGCTTAAAGTATACATCGGGTTTGAGGTTGATTACTTTACCTATAACGGTTGGGAAGAGGAGTTTAAAAATTTTATAGGTCGTATAGATCATGATTATTTGGTGAGCGGTAATCATTTTTTTCTAAATGAAACGGGTGGCTTTATCGGTGATATTTCGGATTATAAAAATAAGGAAGATAGCGATAAACTCGGTAATGTGGATGATTATATTCACATTCATTTCAACACCATAAAAAAAGCGGTACAAAGCGGATTGTTTAATTTTTTGGCACATTTAGATTATGTTCGCAAAGTTAAAGCATACGAATCGGATAAGTTTAAAAAAGATTGTTTAGCGGTAGTTGAGGCGCTAAAAAATTCGGGAATGGGTTGTGAGTTAAGCACTAAAGGATTGCGTAAAACAGGGGATTATTATCCGCAAAACAACATTTTACAAGCTCTTGTTAAAGAACAAGTTCCCTTAGTAATCAGTGATGATGCCCATAAAACTTCTGAATTGGGCTATGCTTTTGATAAAGCGGAAAATGTTCTTAAAGAGTTGGGTTGCAACAGTCGTTTTGTTTTAAAATAATGTTTATAACTTGTAATTTAGGTTTATATATAAGTTTGCTCGTTATATAAAAATCGTATGCAAAATTTTATCACAACATATAATGTTTCATGTGAAACATTTCAAAATTTGGAAACTTATGTTGCTCTTTTACAAGAGTGGCAACAAAAGTTTAATTTGGTAAGCAACAACTCTTTGGCAGATGTTTGGAATCGGCATATGGCAGATTCCGCACAGCTTTTCAAATACTTAAACAATGAAGTTGATTCTGTTTATGATCTGGGCAGCGGTGCCGGATTTCCGGCTATGGTCCTGGCGATTATGGCTAAAGAAAAATATCCGCACATTAAGTTTACTTTAATGGAAAGTATTGCTAAAAAAACACTGTATTTAAATGAGGTTAAGGCTAAACTTAATCTGGATAATGTAACCGTAATCAACGGCCGCTCCGAGGATTTAAATTTGCCCAAGGCTGATGTTGTAACAGCCCGTGCCGTTGCTTCTTTAGATAAGCTTTTGAACTATGTATTTAAATTTACCGACCGTCAGACTAAACTTGTTTTTCCTAAGGGAAAAAGCTATCAAGAAGAGCTTGAAGAAGCTAAAAAATTTTGGAATTTTAAGTTAAAGGTTGATGCCAGCCAAACTTCTCAAGACGGTGTAATTTTATTATTGGAAAATTTAAGGAGAAAGTAACATGAAAGTAATTGCCGTTGCCAATCGGAAAGGCGGCGTAGGTAAAACTACAACCGCCATTAACATAGCTACCGCCATGGCAGCCATCGGTAAAAAAGTTTTGGTACTTGATTTGGATCCGCAGGGTAATGCCACTACCTCCATGGGTGTAGATAAAAAACAATGCTCTACATCCTCATACGATGTCTTGATAAACGGTCTTAATCCGCAACAAGCCGTTAAAGCCTGCGAAATTCCCGGCTTTTATATTTTACCCTCCACCCCCGAATTGGCCGGTGCGGAAATTGAATTGATAAATGTCAATAAAAGAGAGTTCGTCTTAAAAAACGCCTTGCAAACTTTAAAAAATGACTATGATTATGTTTTAATAGACTGTCCGCCGTCCTTAAATTTAATTACCGTTAATGCGTTGGTGGCTTCCGATTCGGTTATAATACCTTTACAATGCGAATTTTTGGCTCTGGAAGGATTAACCGATTTAATTAAAAACATCAATCAGATAAAAAAAGTCTTTAATCCTGAACTTAAAGTACAAGGCATTGTTCTTACCATGTTTGATCGCAGAAATAATTTAAGCTCCATGGTGGAAAAAGATGTCAGAAGTTACTTCGGCGATTTGGTTTATCAAACGGTTATTCCCCGAAGTGTGCGTATTTCGGAAGCACCGTCCCACGGTAAACCGATTTTAATTTACGATTTTAAAAGTGTAGGGGCTCAGGCTTATATAAACTTAGCCAAAGAAGTCTTAAAACGGGAAAAGGAGATATAAAATGTCGGCAGCAAATAAACACGGTTTGGGCAGAGGTTTGGGTGCTTTGTTGGGAGATATGGATTTAGATTTGGATTTAAATTCCTCCGACAAAGGAGCCATAAAAAGTGTTAAACTTAATCAAATTGTTGCCGGTCGTTATCAGCCGCGTCAACAGTTTGATGAAGAGGCTATCAATGCTCTGGCCAAGTCGGTCAAGGAAAAAGGCATTCTTCAACCGATTTTGGTTCGCAAGCAAAATGACAAATATGAAATTATTGCCGGCGAAAGACGGTATCGTGCCGCCCTTCAGGCCGGATTAACCGAAGTTCCGGTTATTGAAAAATCTATGGCCGATAACGAGGCTTTGGAAATTGCGTTGATTGAAAATATCGTGCGTCAGGATTTAACCCCGTTGGAAGAGGCCAAAGGTTTTGAACAGCTAATGCAGGAATTTGCCTATACTCAGGAAAAATTATCGGAAGTTGTCGGTAAATCCCGCAGTTATATTGCCAATACTTTGCGTCTTTTAAATCTGCCGGACGGAGTTAAGTCTTTGTTAAATCAAGGAAAATTAACTGCCGGACATGCTCGTTGTTTAATCGGTTTACAAGATGCCGAAGAGCTGGCCTCAAAAATCGTTGCTGAGGGGCTGAATGTGCGTCAAGTTGAGGCAATGGTCTCGGAAAACAAAAATTCTTCTCCAGAGGCTAAAAAAAGGCCTTTAAATCAAAATAGCTCAAAAATCAAAGATTCGGAGTTGGCCGCTATTGAAAATGAATTAAGTTCCAAGTTGGGAGCCAAGGTTCAAATTAACAATACCAAAAACGGCAAAGGTAAAATCGTTATAAGTTATAACAACCTATCGGAATTGGAAGATTTGCTGGAAAAGTTTGAACACTGACAAAAAAGCACGGAAATTTTCCGTGCTTTTTAATTTTGCACAAAGGTTTTGGCCAGATTTACCAAATTATCATTACTTAAAGTAAAATTGCTTTGTATCCACTCGTTTTTCAAAATCTGCAAAACGGCACCGATTTTGGCGTTGTTTTGGATTCCCAACCCGATTAAATCAGCTCCGGAAATGCTAAATTGCGGAATAGTCAAAGTGTCAATCTGTTTTAGTATGTCTTTAAGACGCAATAAACAGTTCGGACATTTTGCGGCACAAAACAACACTTTATCTTTACAAAATTCTTTACCGTAAAGGTAAGATATTTTTTGTAAATAGTTGGTATCGGTAATTTTATCGCAATCTACATCAAATTTAGCCCAATCTACCAAACGCTTTTTCTGCTCTTTGCTTAAATGCAGACGCATGGCCAAATTTTCGGCCAAACTTTCATCAGGTAAATACATAATGTAGAGTCTTCTCAAAGCATCGGGTTGCAAATTGTTTTGAATGATAATATCAGCTAAGTTTTGCAATTCCTGCAAGTGTGAAGAAGTCGGCAAAATATAGCTCAAAATATCATTTTCAAAAATAATGCGTAAGGTTTTGACAATATTGGGTGTCAGTAAAATTTTAAACAATTCTTCTCTGACTTGCTCTATGGCTACGCTCTTAAGTAAATCTCTGTTTTCAACACAGGCTTTTAAAGATTTCAAATCCGGTTCGCCTTTTCCGAAGATGGAATAAAATCTGAAAAACCGCATAATTCTGATAGGATCTTTTTTTATTTGTTCATCGGCATTACCGATAAAACGAATAAGTCCTTTTTCCAGATCATCAATACCGTTATAATAATCAAAAACATTACCTTGCTCATCGGCATAGACGGCATTTATGGTTAAATCGCGTTTTGAAGCATCGGCCTTCCAGTCATCGGTAAAATTAAAATCGGAAGAAAATTTATAACCGTCTCTTTGTTGATACAAGGATGATACGGCAACAACTTTATTGTTAATAACCACGCCGGTGGTGGCAAACTTAATACCGATGGGTACGGTTTTAAGCCCGTTATCCTGACAAGCTTCAACAAGTTCTTCGGGGGTTAAGTCGGTAGCCAAATCCAGTTCAAAACCTTTTAGTCCGGCCAAGGTATCGCGAACGGCACCTCCGACAAACCTTAAAACTCCGCCGTGATCGGCAACGGTTTTAAACAGTTTTAACACCGATTTATCGGGAATAATGTTATTGATATCAATATATTCGGGTCGTATCATAAAAATCTCCGAAAATTTTCAAATATTTGCTTTCTTTTAACAGTTTAAATTTATAATGCAACCAATATTTTATTAAAAATGATAATAAGTGGGTATTTTAAAATGATTAAGTATTTAATTTTAGTGTTTTTTTTAAGTATTGGCAGTGTACAAGCCATGGAAGCTCCCAAGTTACTGGGCAAATACGGCGATTGGTCGGCCTATACCTACAAAGAAAACGGCAAAAATGTATGTTATATGGCCTCAACCCCCAAAAGGGATGAAGGAAAATATACCCAACGAGGCGATATTTATGCGGTAGTAACTCATCGTCCCGGTGAAAAAAGTTTTGATGTTGTTAATTTTGTGGCCGGATATACTTATAAAAAAGGCTCTAAAGTAGAAATTAAAATCGGTAAAGAGACCTTTAATAACATTTTTACCGATGCCGATAAGGCTTGGACTCTAACCGAAAAGGACGATCAAGCTTTGGTTGCGGCCATGAAAAGAGGGCAAAGAATGATAGTAAAAGGCGTATCTTCCCGCGGAACGCAAACCAAAGACACATATTCCTTAAGCGGTTTTACGCGGGCTTATAAAGTAATCAGTGCCAAATGCGGTAAGAAGTAATCATGGAAAAAAAAGAGTTAATCGGCTTAAGTAAGTCCGAAATAGAAGAAGAAATATTAAAACTCGGCGAGAAAAAATTTCGCAGCAAGCAGTTATGGCAGTGGCTGTATTTCAGGGGCGAAACCGATTTTGCCAAGATGACCAATTTTTCCAAAGAGTTGCGGGAAAAGTTGGCGGAAAATTTTACGATAACTCGTCCGAAAATCGTTGCCGAGCAGCTATCTAAAGACAAAACCCGCAAGTGGCTTTTGGAATTTAAAGACGGTGAGCGTGTGGAAATGGTTTACATTCCCGAAGAAGACCGCGGAGCGGTTTGTATATCCACTCAAGTCGGATGTGCGGTGGGCTGTAAATTTTGCCATACGGGAAGTCAAAAACTAACGCGAAATTTAACAGCCGGTGAAATTGTCAGCCAATTTATGGTAGCTCGTGATACATATGGCGAATGGCCGAGTCCCACCAATGAAGTAAGATATTTATCCAATATTGTGGTAATGGGTATGGGTGAGCCGTTACACAATCAAGATAATGTTATTAAGGCTTTAAATATTTTAACCGACGGCGACGGCATAGCCATTTCGCGTCGTAGAGTTACCATGTCAACATCGGGCATTGCTCCCAAAATTGTTGAAACCTTAAAAGCCACGGGAGTTCGTTTAGCTGTTTCTTTACACGCACCCAATAATGAAATCCGTTCACAGATTATGCCCATTAACAACCGCTATCCGATAGAAGAAGTTTTAAAAGCCTGTCAGGAATATCAAGCCGAGGACGGCAGCCGTTATATAACTTTTGAATATTTGTTATTAGACGGTATAAACGATTCTTTAGAAAATGCCAATGAGCTGATAAGGCTGATGAAAAAGTATCATATTCGGGCATCATTCAATTTAATACCGTTTAATCCGTGGCCGGGATGTTGTTTTAAGCCCAGTCCGTCTCAAAAAGTTAAAGCCTTTGCCGATGCCTTGGAAAAGGCGGGCTTTGCCGCTCCGGTAAGGGTTGCCAGAGGCCAAGATATTTTAGCTGCCTGCGGTCAATTAAAATCTAAAAAAGATTCTGAACAATAGACTTGACAAAATTTTTTATCTGTGTCAATATGGGCACAAAATAAATTATCATGGAAAAGACACCATTATTAGTAATGTATGAAAATGGTGAGTTTTGGTATCCGCAGAGAGCCCGTCCGATAGCTATCTTTTTACGGGAAGATAAGGCGGCCATATATGTAGATGATTTACCAAAGCTGCCATGGAAGGATGCCAACAGATTATGTTGGGATATGGAAGTTGCAAATCTGTACTGGCAGATACCTAATACCAAGCAACTTAGGATGTTGCTGGAGTATAGGTCGGAAGTTGACCGTACGCTTGAAATGCTCAACCTCCCTTTGTTGCGTTCCAAAAAATATTGGGGACGAGACAAGATCGGGTTTGATATGCGTGTCGGGGTAGATTTATCCTTAGAACGGGAAGAGTATATAGAAGAATGTCAGTACGCTTTTACGCGTCCGTTTTTAAGGTTAGGATAATAAAAGCTCTTTGTTGAAAATGAAGAGCTTTTAAATTTTTTAAACAGTGTATTTAAAGTTTACAACTGCCTTCAATGGTGTAATCCAAACGATTTTCCCGCAAGCCGTAAGGATCTTGATGAATAATCACCTGAGCCTCAGGGAATTGTCTTTTTATAGCCTCTTCCACTTTATCGGTTAATTGGTGAGTTATATTTAAGGTTAAATTACCGTCTAATTCCAAATGAATTTCAAAGCAATAAGTACCGCCCAAATCGCGGCTTCTAAAGTCGTGATAACCCTTAATGCCATCACTGTTATTTACGATATCAATAACTTTTTGCCTGATTTCGGGGCTTAACTCTCTGTCGGTTAAGGCCGATACGGCTTCGGCTGCAAGTTTATAAGCATTAAAGATTAAGTAAGCCGAAATAACAAAAGCGGTTAAAATATCAAACCAGTTAATGCCCAAAAATTTAACCACCAAAAGGGAAATGATAATAGAGAGGTTAGTTAAAACATCCACCGTATAATGGGCTGAATCCGCCTTAATGGCCGGAGAAGCGGTTTTTTTGGTAACATATTTTTGAAAAGCAATCAAAGCCAAAGTGGCAAGTAAACTTATGGTCATAACCATAATACCGAAATCGGTTTGCTCTAAAGGAGCGGGGCTGATTATACGAGTAATACCGTCATACATAACAAACAAACCCGAGCCGGCAATAAAAGCGGACTGAGCCAGAGCACTGATGGATTCGGCTCTGCCATAACCGTAACGATGCTCCAAAGAAGCCGGACGAGTAGAAAATTTAATGGCCACAAAAGACAAAGACGAAGCAAAAACATCGGCCAGACTGTCAATCAGCGACGACAAAATCGCCAAAGAGCCGGTATAGATGGAACCGAATATTTTAAGAAAGCACAAGGCCACCGCCAGCGATACGCTCAAAGTTGCCGCCAAGCGTTTAAGTCTGTTTAAGTCTTCCTTATTTTCCTTTACTTGCATTGTTTATTGCCTCCCAATTTTTAGTATCAATTTCTAAAAAACGGTCTTTAACATAAGGTGCAAAAAATTGCAAATGTTTTCCTGCCAAAGGTTGCTTAAAATCATATTGCATCCATACTTTGGAGTTGCTTTCATAAAATTTAAGAACAATCTCATTATCATCTTCGGTTTTTAGAGCAAGTTCTTTGATAAGTTCAGGATTTTCAAGCTCGGTAACGGAAGATGTGAACGGTGTATTTAAAAGATGTTTCATTACTTCGGCAATCATATCGGGGTTGGTATCATTATTTATGCTTTTTAATCTGCCGAACCGCAAATCCCAAATACGACTGTAAGTCCATTGCTGCCAATCAGGTGATAGGTCCACAAAATCGGCTTCTACCAGCCAAACTTGAAACTTGCCGTCAAACTTAACATAAGCGGCATTGGAACCTCGGCCTAAATCCAGATTGTATTTACCGACCTCAAAGCTTAAAATGTTTTGCCCGCCTGATGACAAGAGTTCAATGCGGGTATTGGGCGAATTTTCGCTTTCAATCGGTTGCAAGCCGAATAAGGCCAAATTTTCGGCTTTGTCGGACTTTTTCTCATAAAAACGAGCTTCCAATAAAGCACTTAAAAAGCTTTTAATCCGCTCTTGAAATACGGCAAAATCAGGATGCTCTTTTAACATCCATACGCCGTCTTTTTTAATAAAGGAAAGCGTGGTATCATGGGTTTTAATTGTAATGTTTTCCACCTCGTTTATCTGTTTTGAAAGTTCTGGAAACAAGGGTTTATCCTCATATTTCTGAATATCGGAAAGGTTGGCTATATAAACGGAAATTATACCCAAAATTAAAACAATAAAAGCTCCGCCCATGAGTTTTAATAAGGGCTTATTTAAACTAAGCTTTACGGTTGCGGATTTTTGCCGTTTTTTAAGCCCGACAATTAAAATGAACAAGCTTAAAAGCAAAGGTACGGCAAATATGTTTATAAATTTAACAACCGCCTCAATCTGCTCAATGGATTTATTGGCTTGCAGGCGAATATCGCTTAATTCTTTGCGTAAAGTTTCCAAATTTTTCCTGATACCGTTGATAACGGCAAGCTCATCGGCAGTAAAGTTTTGCCGACCTTCAAAATCTCGCTTGCCCCAAATTTCATTAAGCTGTTGTTTAACATCATCAATTTTTTGGAAAGTTTCTTCTTCTTTGAGCTTAAAATCAAGGACATTTTGTTTTCTTAATTTTTCAATACCGGAAAACGAGCGGTCTTGAGCCGATTTTCCTCGTAAAGCAAGTAAGTCGGAATTGTTGGTCAAAAAGTCCAAACTGTTAAGAATAAAATCGCCGTTATTGAACAAAGGCAAAAAGTAAGTTCTTTCCAAAAACATACTGGGAGCCGTCCAAAAATTATCGTAAATAAAATCGGTATCGCCGACCACGATTAAATTAAATTGATTATCGGGCTTTTTACCATGGATATAGGCTGCCAAAATTTTGGGGTTTTCATCGGCTTTAAACATGGAAAGTATTTGCCGCGGATTAAGCCCGTCATATACAACTCCCACCGGCATTAACGAAGAATTTTTGCTGGCTTGCAACAAAGGCACAAAGTCAATGTTGTCGGATTGAGGTAATATAACCGCTGCCGAAGACATCAGTAAGCTTTGCAAATTTTTGGTTACGGGGTGATTGGGGTTAAAATTTTCCTTTTTCAACTTAAATTGAATCACATCCTGAGTAAATGCCGGATTATTTTTATAATTGCTGGTGGCATCCACCATAATGGAGTTATCTAAATCGGCCACGGTATATTCATTATAAAATCTAAAGCCCCAGAACTTATCAAGACCGTTTAAGGTTGAAGGAGTAAAGGGATAATTTACCGGCGAATATAAACGCGTAGCTTCGGTGGCATTATCTAAAAGCAGTAAAATATTACCGTAATTTTCAGAATATTTTTTAATAGCCTCCACCATTTCATCAGATAAATTTTGCGGGTGGATTAAAATTAACACATCAGGATTTTTTTCCAACTCTTGCGGAGAGGATATGTAGGAAACATCATAAAACTCACTGATTTTACGACTTATTTCCCAAGGTTGAGCCACCATATTATCGGTTCCGCCGCCGTTAATCGGTAAGTTTGAAAGCACAAAGGCTTTTTTCTTTTTGTGCGACAAGCGGTAGATAAGTGAAGTTAAATCTTGTTCCAAAAAGGGCATTCTTTCAGGTGCAAAATAGGCAATAGTTTGCTTATTTTGCAAAGTATCGGCAACCGTTAAGCCAAAAAGGGCATTTTGGTTAATATCAATTAAAGGAATAGGCTGAATACCGTCGGCAATGGCCCTATCTTCAACATCATCCAAGCTTTGCGGATGATAAATCCGATAATCAAACCGCCCGTTAGAGTTATTTTTATATTGTTCAAGTAAAAGTCTTACTTTATCAAACATCTGCCGCATAGCCGGATTGCGTTGTTCCAAAACGGTGGAATAATAAAGTTTTGCGGTAACGGGTTCGGGCAGATTTTGCAAGGTATAGACAGTATTTTTATTTAAGGTAAAGAGCTTGTCTTGACTAAAATCAATTTGCGTACCGCGGGTTAAATTGTTGGCCAGTAAGTTAAAGCCCATAAAACCGATAAGAAGCATAAACCAGGCGATTATGTAGTAAGAGCGGCTGGTAGATTTAAGCCAGGAAGCGGTACCCGAAGTCCTAAAACTGATGATTAAAACGGTAGTAAAGTTAAATAATAAGATAACCGAAACAAAAAACAAAATATCTCTAAGCTCAACAAGGCCTTGTGCTATGGTGTTAAAATGCGTTAAAAAGCTAAAAGAGGCGATGGCATCAATCATATAGTCGGGCAAAAACATTCTAAAGAAGGATAAAACAAACTCAATGCCGCTCCAGAAAAACACCAAGTTAGCGGCAACCGAAAGGACAAGAGCAATCACCTGATTTTTAGTTAAAGCCGACATGGTTTGTGATATGGCAAGCATACATCCGGCGATGGTAAGACTCCCCAAGTAGCCGATAAAAATAACAGTATTATCGGGACTACCCAAAACATTAACGGTAATCCAAAACGGGAAGGTTAAAACTAAAGCCAAAGCACAAAACAGCCAGGAAGCAAAAAACTTGCCCCATACCAAGGTTTCGGTACTGACCGGCATGGTCATGATTTGGACAATGGTTTTATTTTTAAATTCCTCGGCCCACAGCCGCATGGAAATACCGGGAATAAACAATAAATAGAGCCAAGGCTGGTAATAAAACATAACATCAAGGGAAGCTTGGCCTCTTTCAAAAAAATGCCCAAAATAAAAGGCAAATGCGGCATTTAATACTAAAAAAGATACCAAATATACATAAGCTAAGGGCGATATAAAATAACGCATCAATTCATTTTTGGTAACAATAAAAAGCTGTTTCATTGTCTTGTCCTTTCAGGTTAAGCGGCATTATTCTTCGGTTTGGGTTAATTTTTTAAAAGCCTCGTCCAGTGATTTTGCTTTAGCGGTTTTTAAAATATCTTGCAAACTTCCGTCGGCCACAAGTCGGCCTTTATTGATTAAAACAATGCGGTTACAGACGGTTTCGGCCTCTTCCAACAAATGAGTGGAAATTAAAATGGTTTTTTGCTTGCCCATTTTGGCAATTAAGTTACGCATATGCTCTTTTTGGTTGGGGTCCAAACCGTCGGTCGGTTCATCTAAGAGCAAAATATCGGGATTATGTAAAATACTTTGAGCAAAGCCGACGCGTCGTTGATAACCTTTGGAAAGAGTTTCAATTTTTTGGTTAAGAACATTGCCGATATTGGCAAGTTCCACGGCGGTTTGCAAAGAGCTGTTATCAACACCTCTTAAATCGGCCATATATTTTAGGAACATTTTAACGCTCATGTCCGGATATAAAGGAGATCCTTCGGCCAAAAAGCCGATTTTTTGCTTGATGAGGGTAGGGTTATCGGCAATATTTAAGTCTTCAACAAAAATGTCACCGCCGGTGGGCGATAAAAAACCGCTTATCATGTTCATTAAAGTAGATTTTCCGGCACCATTCGGGCCCAAAAGAGCAATAATCTGGCCTTTTTGAGCAGAAAAATTAAAGTCATCAACGGCCTTTATGGAGCCGTAATATTTACATAGATTAACGGTTTTTATGGAATTTTTAAGCATTTTCTTGCTCCTTTTGGTAAATTTCGCCGCCGGTTATGGGAGCGGCCACACCCGTGGTGGTCGGGAAGGTAATCGGTAATGAATAGATACGTCTTGCCGCTAAAAAAGCAATAGCTTGAGCATCGCCGATTTTATAATCAAAAACATCTTCCAGAGCGGTTTCAATACCCATTTCTTTGAGGCGGTGTCTGATAAATCTGACCAAAGTCGGGTTTTGAGCTCCGCCGCCGCACAGTACGGCAAGTTTGGGAACTTCCGGTAAGTAAAAAGCCAAAGAATAGGCAATAGATTCACAAACAAAAGCGGTAGCGGTGGCCGCTCCGTCTTCTAAAGAAAGACCTTCCAAATGTTCAACTTTATCGTTAAAAGAGTTACGATCTAAAGATTTTGGCGGATACTTGGCAAAAAAGTCGTGTTTCATAAGTTGGGCAATAATTTTTTCGTGGGTATTGCCGGTAGCGGCAAGTTTGCCGTTATAATCCATAAGCAGATGGGCATGTTTAAATACCCAATCATCAATAAGAGCATTTCCCGGCCCGCAGTCAAAAGCCACAATTTCACCCAAAGCACCGGTCCAGGTAAGTTTGGTAATACCGCCGATGTTAATAAAAACTGTTGGTTTTTCCAAATTTTGGGATAACGCACTATAATAAGTGGCAGTAATAGGCGAGCCCTGCCCGCCGTTTAAGATGTCGGCATTACGAAAATGGGTTACCAACTTTATACCGAGTTTTTCGGCAATTGTGCGGCCTTTACCGAGCTGATAGGTATATTTATCTTCGCCGTCGTGGCAAATAGTCGGTCCCTCAAGACCGATAACATCAATCGGTTCATCTTGTTCTCTGATGATTTCGGAAATTGAGTTGATTAAAAAGTCGGTAAATAGAGCTTCAACTTCATCAATTAAGGCTTTATCTTCAGGGTTGGTGATTTTTTTACCCAAAACGGAGCGGATTTTTTGTTGCAAAAATTCCGGATACAAAATTTTACTGGCAGATTTTACATTATAAACATCCAAACCGTCGGTGGAAACGACGGCAAACTTAATTCCGTCTAAGGAAGTTCCGCCCATAAGACCTAAAATGGTTAAAGGTTTAATCATTGTTGTCAAAAAAATCACCTCACTTCTTGAAATATAGTTAATTTATGCTAATATGCGTTAAAATTTGGTTATAAAGGAAAGGAAAAATGAGCAAGTTTAAATCAGAATTCGTCAACATTATGCAAGAGCGGGGTTTTTACAATCAATGCACCAACATAGAGGGCTTTGATGAGTATTTATATGAGTGTGAAAAGCAAGGAAAACCGGCCGTCGGTTATTTAGGCTCAGACCCAACGGGAGACAGCTTGCATGTGGGGCATATTGTGCCGTTGATGATGTTAAGATGGTTTCAAAAATGCGGACACAAGCCGCTTACTTTGGTAGGCGGAGCCACGGCTCGTATCGGCGATCCGTCGGGTAAAGACAAGCTTCGTCCGTTTTTGGATGAACAAACTTTAGCTCATAATATTGAAGGCTTAAAAAAATCTTTTTCCAAGTTTTTAAGGTTCGGAGATAATGCTTCCGATGCCGTAATGGTAGATAACTGGGATTGGTTTAAGGATATCAATTACTTAAGCTTTTTACGCGATATCGGTACCTGTTATTCGGTTAATCGGATGTTGACCATGGACAGCGTTAAAACCCGTTTGGAAAGAGAACAGCCGATGAGCTTTTTAGAGTTCAACTACATGCTGTTACAGGGCTATGATTTTTGCGTATTGTACCAAAAATACGGCTGTCGGGCACAAATTGCCGGCTCTGACCAGTGGGGTAATATTGTCTCGGGAACAGAATTGGGACGCCGTAAATACGATGTTGAATTGTTTGGTTTTACCAGTCCGATTATTACCGATTCCAACGGTAAAAAAATGGGTAAATCGGAGGGTAATGCAGTATGGATTAACGATGAAAAATTAAGCTCATACGACTATTATCAGTACTTTAGAAACATCGGTGACAGCGAGGTTGGTAAATGTTTAAGGATTTATACCGATTTACCGATGGATGAGGTAAGGCGTTTGGAAGCTTTGCAAGATAAAGAAATCAACGAGGCTAAAAAGATTTTAGCCTTTGAAGCCACCAAAATCTGCCGCGGAGAAAACGAAGCCAAGACCGCCCAAGAAACGGCCGTTAAACTTTTTGAGCAAGGCATGGCCGGCGGTGAGTTGCCGAGCATAAAGGTAAACGGTGATATAAGCGTCTTGGATGCTTTTTTGCAAATCGGTTTTGTGGCAAGTAAAGGCGAGGCTCGTCGTCTGATTAAGCAAGGAGGATTAAAAATAAACGATGTTACGGTAGTTGATGAAAACTATGTAATCGTCAGTGCCGATTACAAAAACGGCGAGGTTAAACTTTCGCAAGGTAAGAAAAAGCACGGCTTATTAAAAGCTTAAAACAACAGGGAGCCTCCGCATCGGAGGCTTTCAATTTTTTAAATTACGGCCTTGATATTTAAAACAAACCGCCTTAAATTCAATATGAATGTAAGGAATAAATTATGGAAAACAATTTACCGTTATTAAAAGACATACACCTTCCTCCGGAAATAACCATGTTTCCATTGGGTTATTGGTGGATAGTTTTAATAGCAATCATAATTGCCGTGATTGCCGGATATAAATTGTTTTTGTGGGTAAGAAAAAAGAGCAAAAAACTTTATGCTTTAAGATTGCTGCAAAAAGCCGAAAATAATAATTTAAAGTCTGCCCGTGATATATCAAATATTTTACGAAGAATTTGCCTGTATAAATACCCCGAAGCGAAGGCTTTGTATAATAAACCGTGGATAGATTTTTTAAATGAACACTGTTCACAAAAGCTTGAGGGTAAGGCGGCAGAATTGTTGATTTATGCCCCGTATGCGGCAGAGAATGTATATTTACCGCAAGATTATGATAGCTTAAGAAGTTTCAGTAAATTATGGATAGGAGAAAACTTATGATAACTTTCTTGTATCCGTATTTAGTGGTTCTAGTATTGTTGCCGTTTGCGGTGCGGTATTTGCTGCCGAGAGTAAAGGGCTTATACGGCGATGCTTTACAAGTGCCGTTTTTGCATGACTTTGCCGCCATTAACGAAAAAAGCGGACAAAGGGTTGGCAGCATATCCGGTTCAGATAAATTAAGCTTAAGTTTTTGGTTGTGGTTTTTGGTTTGGGTGCTTTTGACTTTGGCAGTTATGCGTCCGATAAAAGTAGGTGAGCCGATACGCATTAAAAACGAAGGCCGCGATATTTTAATGGTAACCGATATTTCCACCTCCATGTTGGAACAGGATTTTGCACTTCAGGGCAGACGGTTAGACCGCTTAACGGCGGTTAAATTGGTGGCATCCGATTTTATAAAGAAGCGTCCTTCGGATAGAATTGGTTTAGTTTTGTTTGGTACAAGGGCTTATTTACAAGTGCCTCTTACTTACGATAAAACCTCGCTTGAAGAAGTTTTAATGTCCATGGAAGCCGGTATGGCGGGAAATTCCACGGCCATCGGCGATGCCTTGGGCTTGGGGCTAAAAAGTTTGCAAAACGAGGATAAGGAAAGTAAGAATAACAAGATAATTATTTTACTAACCGACGGTGAAAACAATGACGGAAAATTAAGTTTGCCGGAAGCTATTCAGTTGGCCAAAAAAGAAGGGGTTAAGGTTTATACAATAGGTGTCGGCGGCGGCAGTTTTTCGCTGGCTAACGCTTTTTTCGGGATTAAAACATCATCATTGGATGAAAAAAGCTTAAAAGAGCTGGCCGATGAAACCAAAGGAAGATATTTCAGAGCCGATGATGTTGCCGGTTTGTTAAATGTTTATAAAGCCATAGATGCTCTAGAGCCTAAAGAAACGGAAGAAAACTTTATCTATCCCAAAACGGAGTTATATTATGTTCCGCTGTTGTCAGCCATTATACTGGCAATGATTTTGGCTTATACATACAGGAGAAATCGGTCATGACGGAAAGTTTGTTGTTAAATTTTCATTTTTTGCGACCGTGGTGGCTGTTACTGTTGATAGTGCCGATTTTATTTTATTCTTGGGTGTTCAAAAACGACCACAATTTAAGCAGTTGGGAAAAGGTTTGCGATAAAAAACTTTTGCAGTTTTTGCTGGTAAAAGGGCAAAGCGGAGCACGAAAGTTAAGTGTGATAATGATGTATTTAGGCTTAATTTCGGCGATTGTCATTGCCGCCGGCCCCAGCTGGAAAAAGCAAGAAATTCCGGCTTTGGAGAGCAATACGCCGCTAATGATTGTGTTAAACTTATCTTCAGAGATGAAAAGTTCCGATATTACGCCTAATCGGTTAGCTCGTGCCAAAATTAACTTAACCGAAATTTTGCGAGACATAAAAGGCGTAGAAAGCGGTTTGATGGTTTATACCGATGAACCGTTTTTAATATCGCCGTTATCGGCCGATAACAAATTGATAATCAACTTACTTCCGGCAGTTGGTTTTGATATTATGCCGTTAAACGGCGATAGGTTGGACAGAGCCATAAAGCTTGCCAAAGAAAAAATTAAAGCCGCCGGATATAAAAACGGCAATATTTTAATTTTAAGTGCCGATGTCGGCAAAAATTTTAATTTAGCCTTAGCCGAAGCCAAAGCCGCAAGGGCGGAAAATATTTATGTGAACGCCGTTCATGTGGCTCAAAGCGGCGGAGAAAGATTAAAAGAAGTGGCCGAGGCCGGCGGGGGCATTTTTGCGGTTGAGCAAAATTTTAATGCCGGGGTTTTTGCAAAAAAATTAAGTGAAACTAAAACCGATTGGAAAGAGAGTCAAAACTTAACCGAAAGTTGGCAAGACTGCGGCTATTATTTACTGTTTATACCACTGTTGTGCTGTTTATATTTTTTCAGAAGGGGAATATTGGCGGTTGTTTTGATTATGGGCTTGAGTTCGCCGTCTTTTGCCGGATTTTTATACAGTGCCGACCAAGAAGGTATGCAACAATTTAATAAAGGAGCTTATCAGCAAGCCGCTCAAAAGTTTGAAGACGGTAATTGGCAGGCGGCCTCTTGGTATAAAGCCGGCGATTATCAGAAGGCCGTAAAAGAGTATTCTCAAATGTCAAAGAGTGAAGATAATTTATATAATCTGGGTAATGCCTTGGCCAAAAGCGGCAAAATTAAAGAGGCAATGGAAAAGTATGAGGAAGTGTTAAAAATCAACCCTCAAAATGAGGATGCCAAGTTTAATTTGGAGTACTTAAAACAACAACAAAATCAACAACAGCAGCAACAAAACCAAAATAATCAATCTCAAGCAAACGATAATAAGGAACAACAATCGCAAAACCAAAATCAACAGCAAAATCAAGAAAATAAAGACAATTCTCAACAAAATTCGGAAGAGAATAATAAAGAAGAGCAAAACCAAAATGAGCAAAATCAAAATGCTAAATCTTCTTCAGACAGTAAAGAGGAAGATAAAGAGCAGCCGCAAGAAGATTCGCAAAACAGCAGTGAGAATAATGAGCAAAAACAGCAACAAAGTTTGGAAGAACAAAAGGCTCAAACAGCACCTGCCAAGGAAGGAGATAAGGATGATAGATATGATGAGGAGGTTCAAGCCCGCAAGCAACTTTTTCGGGAAATAAGTGAAGACAAGGGAGGCTTGTTAAGAGCGTTTATTTATAAAGAATATCAAAAAAATCGTTACGGAGGCTGATATGAAAAAACTTTTAATATGGGTAATGTTTCTGTTAAGTTTAAGCTTAAATTGTCAGGCGGCAAATATTACGGCCAAAGTTAATCGTTCCCCGGTGCCTTTAGGTGAGGTATTTACTTTAACTTTAACTGCCGATGAGAGTGTTAATGCCACGCCGGATTTAAGTGTTTTGGAAAACAATTTTAAGGTATATTCCACCTCTGTATCACGGCAAAATTACATTATCAACGGCCAATCCAGTGCCTCAACCAGTTGGCAAATCGGGCTTATGGCCTTAAGTTTAGGAGAGCAGGAAATACCGTCCATCAGTATCGGTAAGGATAAATCATCACCTCTTAAAATCACGGTAGCCGATGCAAGCAGTATTACAACAGACAATCAAAACACAAATGGTGAGCAAGCCAAAGTTTCGCCGTATTATTTGAGTGCCAAACTCGTTAATCAAGATAACAAATATTATGTGCAACAGCAAATAGATTACGAGGTAACTTTAACCGATAGCGGCAGTTTACGGGGTAATGAACCGGCCTTTGACATAAACGGTGCTGATGATTGGATAATAAGAGGCTTAGGTAATCCGACGGTTATAAATGAGGTTGATAAAAACGGTAACCCGATTCGCAAAATAACTTTTAAGTACGCTTTATTTCCGCAAAAGAGCGGTGAATTAACGATTCCCGCCGTATGGTTTAACGGTTATACTCTAAATAACGATATGTCGGCGGAAGATATTTTCAATCAGGATATTTTCAACATCAGTGTTCGTATGCCCTCATTGTTTGGGATGGATAAGCCGGTAAGCTTAAGAGCCCCCGAGCAAAAAATCAACATTTTGCCGGTACCGGGCGGATATAAGGGCAGTTGGTGGCTTCCGGCTCAAAGCGTCCGATTGGAAAGCAAATGGGATAAGGATATTAGCAATCTTAAAGCCGGAGAGGCCATAAGCCGTACGGTAACTTTGGAAGCGGTAGGAGTAACCGAAAATCAACTGCCGGAGATAAATTTTCCGTCGGCGGTCGGGTTAAAGCAATATCCTGAAAAGCCGGAACTTAAAGGCGGATTGTATAATCAAAATCCGGCAGCTCAGGAAAAAATTGTTAATGTGTATATTCCCGAAAAATCCGGAAAAATAACCATACCGGCGATAAAGGTTGATTGGTATAATACAAAAACTCAAACTTTTGAGCAGGCTCTGCTTCCTGCCGAAGAAATTGAGGTTTTGCCGGGATTGGGTTATACGGCAACGGAGCCTCAAGTTACAGAACCTGTCAAAGCCGAGCCGGAGCCCAAAGCTGAGCCGGAAAACTTAGCTCCGATGAAAATGCCGCAACCTCAAGCAAATACTCAACCGCAATATGAGTATTTTGGGCTGGGCTTAGCCTTTATCTGCGGTTTGTTGTTAGGATATTTATTGTTAAGATATCAAAACAAAAACCGAGCCAAACCTGAGTGTGAAATGCGTCAATATCCGTCATTTTTAATCAAAAAAGCTTATCAAAATGATTTCAGAGCCTTACGAGACGGCTTAATTTCCTGGGCAACCGGATTTTATGATGATAAGCCGATAAACAACTTAAAAGATATCGCCAAAGCCGCCGACGATGAAGAGTTTGGTCGGCAGATGGATATAATTTTAACTAAACTGTATAATCCTAAGGATGAGGTACTTTGGAACCCAAAAGTATTTGCCGACAGTTTGGAACGAGTAATTAAAAACAAATCAAAAAAAACAGACAAGGAAGTGTTGCCGCAATTGTATGAATAATTATTGCAATCTTAACTTTTGTATGTTTTAATTTAGGCAAAGATTAAAATTTTTAGGAAAAAGACATGGCTTTTTTAAAAAGAATTTTTATCGGGCTCGGAGTGTTAGGCTTAATATATGCCGGCGGCTCGGGAACACAAAGCAGTAGTTTGTTTATGCAGGGCTTAGGCTTTTTTGGACTGTTGGTCGGGTTAATAATTTTATACATATTCGGCCGCATGATGTGGAAAGGCTTAGGTTGTATGCCTTCATTGTTTATATTGTTGGCAATAGCCGGTTTTATGATGTATGCTTTGGGAATGTTTAATAACGGGATAAGCGGCGTCGGTGATGCTCTAAGCGATTTTGTAGGCTACAAGGGCGGTAACACGGAAAGCATGTCGGCGGCAAGTATGGAAGAAGAGCAAAATTATCAAGAAGAGCCACAAAGAAAGGTCAGAGCTTCGGAAAATTTTGAAAGAGATGTTAAACGCTCCTCCGCAACACCCGGCAAAGTAGAGAAAAACAATGAGGACAAAGCCAGTCCCAACTTGTTCGGAGGAAATCCGGAGCCCGTTTCGGCAGATGAATACAAGGAAGAAAAAGAAGAACCGGGATTTGCCGAAAATATGGTAGCCAAGATTGTCGGAAAAAAAGCCAAACAAGAACCGCAAGCTTTTAACCCCAATAACTATCCGGTTGTTTACGGGTCGGTTAGGGTTATAAGCGGAGACACATTGGAAATGTACGGTAAAATTTTCCAACTTTTCGGTATAGATGCCCCGGAAGTTAATCAAACCTGTGCCAATCGGCAAGGAAGAGCGTATAATTGCGGACGAGAAGCGGCAATGTGGCTTAAAAACTGGATATTGGATAACGAGCTTGAATGCCATGTTATTCAGCAAGATACCAAAGGTAACATGGTGGGCACCTGTTCTTACGGTCCGTATGATTTGGGAGCGGCGTTAGTCAATGCCGGCTGGGCGGTTTCCAATCCGAAATATACCGACATCTACTATCCTTATGAAATACAGGCTCAAAAAAATCGGGCCGGTTTGTGGCAGGGAACATTTTATAAACCTTGGGATTGGCGTAAATTGCAATCTCGTAAAGCGGATATAAAAGTTATTAAGCCCAAAAAGAAAAGCAAAGGAATGTTTGATTGATGACATTTAAGGCAGTTTACAGTTGCCCCAAAGAGGAAGATACTCTTGATTTAGCTAAAGCTCTGGCCAAAACATCTCAAGTCGGAGATGTGTGGGCCTTGTTTGGTACTTTAGGTGCGGGAAAGAGCGTGTTTTCCCGAGCCTTTATACAGGAGTTGAGTAAGGCCGAGGAAGTTCCGAGCCCAACCTTTACCTTGTTGCAAACTTATGATGCCGGTAATACGGAAATTTACCATTACGATTTATATCGCATAAAATCGCCTGAAGAGATATGGGAATTAAACATAGAAGAAGCCATGCATGAGGGCATATGTTTAATTGAATGGCCGGAAAAAATGGGCGGATATCTGCCGCGTAACATTTTACGCATTACAATAGAAATATTACAAGATAATACTCGCAAAATTACTCTGCAAACCGAAGATAAAGGTAAAAAAGAACGAATTTTAAGAGCCGGACGATTACCCGATGAACAATCAGAACTCTGAAACATCAAACATTTATGCCACTTGTGTCAGCATAAAAAAAGCAGGCATTTTGCTTTTAGGAAAAAGCGGCAGCGGAAAATCTGATTTAGCCTTGCGTTTAATTGAAAATAAAGAGGCGGTGTTGGTAGCAGACGACCGTACGGATATTTGCTTAAAAGAGGGTATAATTTACGCTTATGCTCCTCAAAACCTTAAGGGGTTACTGGAGGTAAGAGGGGTAGGGATTGTAAAAGTTCCGTACATTGAAGATATTGCCGTTAAAATGGCGGTAGAGTTGGTAGATAGTGCCGAAAAAGTTGAAAGGATGCCTGAGGCTGAGTTTTTTGAATTTAAGGGTTGTCGCATACCGTTAATCAAGCTTTATGCTTTTGAGGTTTCCGCAGCAGATAAGATTGTTATAAAATTAAAGGCAGTTCTTGATTGTTATAAAAAAATACATACAATAAAGGCAGACTAAAGAAGGATTTTATGATGAAAAAACATCAGGTTGAACATTTTTTAAGGAAGTTAGGCAAGCCGCTGGTAAAATTTATTATCAGTTTGGGCGAATTAACTCTTTTTATTGTTAAGGCCTTATATCATTGTTTTACGCCGCCGTTTTATGTTAAAAACTTTATCAAACAGCTTTTGGAAATGGGTTTTTATTCATTGCCGGTAGTAGGTTTAACTACCATATTTGCCGGCATGGTAATAGCTTTGCAAAGTTATTCGGGGTTTGCTCGTTTCGGAGCGGAGAGTGCAGTAGCTTCGGTAGTGTTGATATCGGTAACGCGTGAGTTGGCACCGGTATTATCGGCGTTAATGGTAGCCGGCCGTGTCGGAGCGGCAATGGCGGCTGAAATCGGCACTATGAGGGTAACCGAGCAAATAGATGCTTTGGTAACCTTATCTACCAATCCGTTTAAATATTTAATAGCTCCGCGTTTGTGGTCAGGGGTAATTGTTTTGCCGATTTTGGTTTTAATAGGCGATATTATCGGAATATTTGGCGGATATGTGGTAGGGGTTTACAAGTTAGGATTTAATCCGGCCAACTACATTAACTCTACTTTACAGAATATGGAAAGCATAGACATTGTTTCAGGTTTGGTTAAAGCGGCGGTATTTGGTTTTATTGTAGCTTTAATGGGATGTTATAACGGCTATCGTTCCAAAGGCGGAGCTCAAGGAGTTGGTCAGGCTACTACCAATGCGGTGGTTTCGGCCTCTATTTTGGTGTTGATTTTCAACTATGTTTTAACCGAAATATTTTTCTCAAAATAAGAGGTAGAATATGGAAAAAGTAAAAATATCCATCAGAAATTTGCATAAATCTTTCGGTAAAAAGAGGGTATTAACCGGAGTTGATTTAGATATTAACGCCGGAGAGTCTTTGGTTGTAATCGGCGGTTCGGGTACGGGAAAGTCGGTTTTGATTAAGTGCATACAAGGCTTATTAACTCCTGATGACGGCTCTATAAAAATAGATAATCAAGAAGTTGTGGGCTTAGGCCTTTCCCAGCAAAAAAAGTTTCATGATAAAATGGGCATGCTCTTTCAGGGCGGAGCCTTGTTTGATAGTTTGAGCGTTTGGGAAAATGTGGCATTTTCGTTGTTGGAGAACAAAAAAACGCCACGAGAAAAAGCTAAGGTTGAGGCCATAAGAGTATTAAGGCAAGTTGGTTTAACGCCTGATGTGGCCGATTTATCGCCATCGGAATTATCGGGAGGTATGCAAAAGAGGGTTGGTTTGGCAAGAGCAATTATCACCAAGCCGGAGATAATCTTTTTTGATGAGCCGACGACGGGATTGGATCCGATAATGGCGGATGTAATAAATGACTTGATAGTTGAATCGGCCAAAGGATTGGGAGCGACCACCTTGACCATTACCCATGATTTAGCTTCGGCTCGTAAAATTGCCGATAAAGTGGCAATGTTGTATCAGGGAAAGATTATTTGGCAGGGAACGGTCAAAGAAATGGACAAGACGGAAAATCCGTATGTTCGGCAATTTATTAACGGCAGTTCGCAAGGTCCGATAAAAGTGGAAGTATAAGACATGGCAAAAAAGAATGCGGTAGAATATGTATGCCAAAACTGCGGAGCGGTTTACCCCAAATGGCAGGGTAAGTGTGATGCTTGCGGTGAGTGGAATACTATTGAGGAAGAAAAAGTTCAAGGCGGAGGATTTTCCATTTTGCCGCCGAAGAAAAAAGGCGAGATGATAGAGTTTGTTCCGTTAAGCGGTTCAGCTCAAACCTTTAAGCGTTTAAATACCGGCATTAAAGAAATAGATCGCGTCACCGGCGGCGGCTTAGTTCCCGGTTCGGCAATATTGGTCGGCGGTGATCCGGGTATCGGAAAGTCAACATTGTTATTACAAGTGTGTGCCGGAGTAGCCGACAAGTTTCCGGAGTTAGAGTGTTTTTACATATCCGGGGAAGAGGCCATTGACCAAGTGCGGATAAGAGCCCAAAGATTGGGGCTTGCCTCATCGCCGGTTAAATTGGCAAGTACCACGGAAGTTAAAGATATTGTTGCCACTTTGGATAAAGCTCATCCGGCGGTGGTAATCATAGATTCTATCCAGACCATGTATTTAGAGGATGTAGAATCCACCCCCGGCAGTGTTGCCCAAGTAAGAGCCTGTTCTTATGAGCTGATTAAACTGGCCAAAAGAAAGGGTTTTGTACTGTTTTTGGTAGGCCATGTTACCAAACAGGGAGCCATAGCCGGCCCGAGGGTATTAGAGCACATGGTAGATACGGTTTTATATTTTGAGGGCGAAAGAGGACACCATTTCCGGATTTTAAGAGCGGTTAAAAACCGTTACGGAGCAACCGATGAAATCGGTGTTTTTGAAATGCAGGATAAAGGACTTGTGGAAGTGGAAAATCCTTCGGCTTTGTTCTTGGCCGAGCGTCAGGGTAATGTATCGGGTTCTTGTGTATTTGCCGGAATTGAGGGTTCCCGGCCGGTTTTGGTAGAAATTCAAGCTCTTGTAAGTCCATCGGGATATTCCAGTCCCAAACGGGCGGTAGTAGGTTGGGATTCTAACCGTTTGGCAATGATTTTGGCGGTATTGGAAGCCCGATGCGGGATGAATTTCAGTTCGCAGGATGTTTACTTAAACATTGCCGGCGGATTAAAAATTTCGGAACCGGCGGCCGATTTAGCGGTAGCGATGGCAGTTATTTCCTCATTGACCAACAAACCGTTGCCGGCAGATATGGTCATTTTCGGCGAGATAGGCTTATCAGGTGAAATACGAGCCGTCAGCCAGCCCAATTTGCGGTTAAAAGAGGCTAAAAAGTTAGGCTTTAACACGGCAATAGTTCCGCCGACATTCGGTAAGGAAAAGAAAAATACGGAAATAACCTCGTACGAAATCGGTAATGTTCATCGTTTAATAAATTGGTTTAATTAGGAGCTGAAAAAACAAATGGAACAGTTAAATAACTTGGATGTGGTAATTTTAATTATAACGGCGGTTTCGGCGTTAATAGCGTTATGCCGCGGTTTGGTAAAAGAGGTTTTATCCATCATCGGGTGGGTTTTAGCAGCCGTTGTGGTTTTTTATCTGTTGCCGATATTAACGCCGCTTGCCAAGAATTATATAGCCAGTTCCATGATGGCCGGAATTGTAACGGCCCTGTTGATTTTGATAGTATTTTATATTATCTGGTTATTAAGTACCGACAAAATGGTCAGCAAAATCCGTACCAGCAAATTAAGCGCCTTAGATAGAATTTTAGGGCTGGTATTTGGTGTTTTGCGGGCTTGTTTGTTAGTGATTTTGTTCAATATTTTGGTAACCTGGATGCTGCCCGAAGAGAGCAAAGAGGGTATGTTTAAGGATTCGCGATACTTTAACATAGCCGGACGCTTTGCCGAACCGTTAGTAAGTTTAATTCCCGAAAGCACGATAGATTTAATCAGAGACAAGAGTGCCGAGGTAGGTTTGGGTAAAGAACAGAGCGATAAAGAAGATAAGGATTCCGCATCAGGCAAAGAGCAAGAGCAGGAGCAAAAGCAAGAGCAGGAAGACCAAAAAGAAATAGATGAATTGTTTGAAAAATTGGCCCAACCGCAAATAGAAAAAGCCAAAAAAGATATTAAAGAAAAGGCGGCTGATTTCAGCGGATACAAAAAAGATGAGGCGGACAATTTAGACCGCTTAATAGAAAATGTAGAAGACAACGAATAAAAAAATTATTGTCCCAAATCCAAAGTTTTTAATCTTTCCACGAGCAAAGGTTCATTAAAGTTAATAACCGGCGGCGGAGTCACGCCGTTATGGATTTTTTCGGCGATGAGTTTTTTATTTAAGGTTTCGGCATCTTCCTTCAAGGTAAGGGCGTGTTGCCACTGAAACTTAGCTTCGGCTTTACGACCGACCTGCCAGTAAGCATCACCTAAATGGTCGCACAAGAGGGCGTTTCCGGGAAGATATTCGGAGGCTCGTTCCAAAATTTTGACAGCATCTTCATATTTGCCCATACGATACAAAGCCCAGCCCAGACTATCCATAATATGACCGTCTTCGGGATTAGCGTTATAAGCCTCAAAAATCATAAACAGAGCTTCATTAAAATTTTGATTTTGTTCAAGCCAGGTATAGCCCAAATAATTTAAGACAAAGGGGTGGCGGTTACTTATTTTAAGAGCCTTTTGCAAAGCTTTTTCGGCCTCCGGCCATTGGCCGTTTCGTTCATAAGCCATTCCCAGAGCGTAATAAATTGTCCAATCATTTTTAATGGCTTTAGGCATAACTTTAATAGCCTGATTGTAAAAATCAACAGCATCGGACTGATTGTTCATCATCCGGCTAACCTCGCCCAAATTAAACAACACCTGATAATTATCGGGAAATTCTTTTTGCATTTTTTTAAGTTGTTTTAAGGCATTTTCGTTTTGCTTTTGAGCTAAGTATATAGCGGCAATTTTAAGCTGAGCTATAAAATATACCGAAGAATGTTTATCTACCTGCCGATATTTTTGGACAGCCTCATCAAACTGCTGATTACTTTCCAATAGTCCGGCCATGGAAATGAGGGCAATTTCGTTTTTTGGATTAAGATATAAAGCAATGGCATTAAACATTTGCGATATATCGGTTTGGTAAGGAATAAAAGCGGTGGCTATATTAAACACGGCTTCGGCAGTACCTTTTTGCGGAGTATCAATAAGTTTTTTAACCGCATCCGGGTCGGCATTTTTAACTTGCGTATACAAATCTTGAAGAGTGACGGACTGTTGGCTTTTATCATAATAGGTTTTAATTAAGTCCTCAGCCTGTTGTTTTTGTCCGTTGCGTAGATAGAAGTTGCTGATAATTTGCAAAGAGCGGTAAGAAAGCTGTAAATTTTGATTATCAACTACGGTATCAAAAGCTTTTTTAGCCTCGGCAGTATTACCGAAATAATCATTTATCATACCGTTATGCATATAATAGAGCGAGAGCAGGCCTTCTTCTTGCTTTAGTATTTCCAGTTGTTTAAGAGCTTGGGACTGATTATTATTACCGGCATAAATCCAAGCCCGGAACAAAGGCAGAATAAATTTTTTATAAACTTCGTCATCAATAGGCTGTAAAACATTAAGAGCATCATCAAAGTTATTATTTTGGATATCATCGCTCATAATAACAAAGCGTATAAAATTACCGTCATCACCGTTATCAAGGGCGGTTTTGGCATACTTTGCGGCCTGATTCAAGCGGCCTTCCATGGTAAGCAGAAGGTATGTTTGGGTAACAATTTCGGGTTTATCGGCACCAAGATTTATAGATTGTATATAATAATCGGCGGCGGTATTAAAATCCTGCCTGAGGTGGGCAACACGACCGGCTAAATAAGAGCCGTAAGCCGTATTCATTCTGGGTACGGAATAATAGGCCGTAAAATCTTGTTGCGATTTATTGATAAAACCGTCGGAACAAGAATTAAAAACGGCAACGCTCAATATTAAAGCGGCAACATATCCTATTTTCATAACACTTAACATCTTTTTTAAACTTTAAGTATTGTATAACAAATTTTAAACAGTATTCAACATAAATAATACAATTATATGTGTAAATAATTGCTTTATGTTGCAATAAAAAGAGATTTAGGATATATAATTTCGGTTATGGAACAAAGAGCAGACATAAAAAGCATTTTAGAATGGTACATAGAGGCCGATGTGACGGAGAGTTGCGGTTCGGAAGCAGGATTGTTACAAACATCTGTTGCGGCCAGTGGTGAGTTGCCGCAAGCGGACGGAAAGTCGCAAATTGCGGCTCGTCAGGCCATCAGTAATTTAGCCCAAACGACGGTAGCGGCGTGTAAAAATGCCCGAGAATTATGTGAAAAAGCGTTAAGTTTGGAGCAATTAAAAGAGATTATTGAAAATTTTGAGGGCTGTGCATTAAAATTCAATGCCAAGAACACGGTATTCGGGGCCGGAAGCGATAAAGCAAAAGTGATGATAATCGGGGAAGCACCGGGAGCCGATGAAGACAGAATAGGCAAGCCGTTTGTGGGCCGGAGCGGACAATTACTGGAAAAAATGCTAAGAGCGATAGGTTTAAGCCGAGAGGAGGTATACATTACCAATGTTTTACCGTGGCGTCCGCCGGGGAACAGAACGCCGACCGATGGGGAAGTTGCGGTATGTTTACCGTTTTTAAGAAAGCAGATAGATTTAATTAAACCGCAAATAATATTACTTTTAGGCGGGAGTGCGGCCAATGCGTTGTTAGATAATACCGAGCCGATATCCAAATTAAGGGGGCGGTGGCTTGAGTACACAAGCACCGACAAGAGTAAAATTGTGGCATTGGCAAGTTTTCATCCGGCCTTTTTATTGCGTAACGGGGCCCAAAAGGGCAAGGCCTGGATAGATTTTTTGCGAGTATTAAAAAAATTAAAGGAAAATTAAATAAAATAGTGATAAGTTAAGAGCAACTTTAATATATTAAGGGGACAAGATGATGAAAACATTAAAGAGAGCATTACTGGGAAGTGTAAGTTTAGCTTTGAGCGTAGCTGCCTTTACGGTACAAGCTCAAGAGGCGGCCGTACAGGAAGATACCACCAAACCCAGAGCGGTATTGTTTAAAGTACATGACATTAAACCGGTAGAGAATGCCGAAGGCGTAATAACCGAGTGCGATTTTTTGGTAACATTTTACAATCGTACAACGGACAGTTTTCGTGATGCCAAGGTTGAAATGGGTTGGACGGATAATATAACCGATAAATATGTAGTGGAAGAAGAAGAAAAGGCCGAACCGGAAAGAGTTACCCAAGTAAACCGGAGCAGTCAACGCAACAAGCCGGTAAGTTTGGGAGAATTTACCACAACGGTTGATATGCCGGCTTTGGGAGCATATAAGCAAGCCACGGTAAAAGGTAATGTTAAGACGGAAAAATGTTTTTTACTGTTGGATAATTTGGAGTTTAATGTAAGCTCCTGTAACATTATCGGCAAGACAGAGAGCAACACAACCAACAACAATCGCCGCAGTCGGGTTACGGCCAATCGCAGTGCCTCGGAGTGCAGCAATTTATTCCAGTATGTAGATTCTAAAAATCCGGAATATTATGATGAATTTAAGAACATATCATATTCCGAGCAGGAGCGTTTATTGAGCAATGACAAGGCTCAAGACACAACGGAAATTGACAGTTCCTATGAGACGATTGTTAAAAACTTTGAAAAAGCCGAAAGTGTTATGAACAACATTAAATAGGCCTTTATAACATAGGGTATAATAACAATGGGCAAGTTTATTTCAGGTATTATGGCAGCAAGCTTTAGGAGGGGAATAATGCTTGCCTTTTGTTTAGGGTTATATTCGGCATCGGCAGCGGCTCAGATGTTTGCTCCGGCCGGAAGCGTAGGCAATAAGGTTCCGCAAGCGGCAACGGCAGCAACGGCAGGTTCGGCGGGGCAGGCGGATAGTGCTAATATACCGGAACAAGCCAAAGAGGCAAACAGTCGTCAACCTGCGGCAACCGGTTATATGCGTCAGAAAAATGCGGTTGAGAGCAACAACAGCTCGTCCGGCAATACGGCGGGATATCGTTATCAAACCCAAACTTACAATATCGGCAATGTTAATCAACAAAAGCCCAAGCCGCAGATATTCATTTATATGAGAGATTTTAAGGTATCTCGTACTTTAAACGGGAGCATAAACTGTTCCATGCGGTTTTATGTTTACACCACCTTAAAAGAAAAGCTTACCAATTTGAGTTGTCGGTTAAAATGGCCGGATATGGAAACGGTATTGGTTTTTGATGATGTAGAGCCGGATACCCGCACTTATTTTGATTATTCCTTATTGGGGGAAGGCTGTTACGGCATGGACAAAGCCCCCAACATCATAGTTAATCGTTGCCGAGTAAAAGGCATGACGCAACAACAATGTGCTCAAAACATCCGCTGGGCCAATTAGCATGAGTTGTACAGACAACTAAAAACTCTTGCCAGAATGAGCAAAGCGTGTTACACTGATTTTGGAAAAAAATTAGTGTGTGATATTGTGTGGGTTTTGTTAGGGTTGGTCCTTACCGCTGATTTTAAATTTTTCCTTTTATTTGAATAATAATTAAAAAATTTATATATGTTTTGGAATTTTTTGCTCATCTGTGCCCTGGTGGGTGCAGTTTGGGCGTTATTAGAAAAATTATGGGACAAAAGCGAACCGCTATTGGCAACAATAGTTTCGTTTTTTGTCCCCGGGCTCTTCACCGGCCTTTTGCTGTTCGGAATCATGGGTTTCGGATGGTTTATAGGCTGGTGGGGAGATATTCACATCTACGGCATTCATCCTTTCTGGGTGGGTGTTGTACCGATGTTCATTCGCGAGGTGTTCCTTGCGATTAGAACAAAGGTAAGAAGGTAAGATTAGCACCGTGTTGAATAAAATTCATCACGGTGCTTTTTATTTTAAAAATCATCTGTTTTTATTCCATAAGTTAATTGAAAATTTAATATTTTGTGCTAATAAAAGCCAAAATAGTGTCATTTTAATAAAATCAGTTAAAAAAGGTTAGAAAAATGGAAACAGAAGCTCTTTCAGATGTTGTCAATACCGCCGCTCAACAAATGTCCATGTGGGATTTGGTTTGGGCTTCCGATACGGTTACCAAAGTGGTTATGATAGGCTTAATTGCCGCTTCCGTGTGGTCGTGGGCAATTATTTTTGAAAAAATATCTACCCTGCGACAGGTAAAAAAGACCTCCAAAAAGTTTGAAGAAGCTTTCTGGTCGGGCGGCTCACTTGACAGATTGTATGATGCTATCGGTAATCATCCCCGTGATCCGATGTCGGCAATGTTTGTTTCGGCCATGAAAGAGTGGCGTCGCTCTAATATTATGCAGTCCAAAACCGACCGCAGCTTAAGAGGAGCTTCCTTGCAGCAACGCATTGAAAAAGCCATGACGGTGGCCATGGATAAAGAACTGGAAGACTTGGATAATCGCTTAGGATTTTTGGCTTCCACCGGTTCGGTTGCCCCGTTGGTCGGTTTGTTTGGTACGGTTTGGGGTATTATTAACAGCTTTAACGCCATTGCCGCCACCCAAAGTAACTCACTTTCGGCCATGGCTCCCGGTATTGCCGAAGCCTTGTTTACTACCGCATTCGGTTTGATTGCCGCCATTCCGGCAGTGGTTGCTTATAACATTATTACTACCGATATTGACCGCTATGCCAAACGGCTTGAAAACTTTATTGCCGAATTTTCAACGATTCTCTCCCGAGAAATTGATGATACGACCTTAAAAGCCGAAATGGCCGGTGAATAAAATAAAAAAGGAGAAGCTTTAATGATAAGTTCTTCATATCGTTCCTCAACCCGCCGCGGCAGCCGCCGCAATGCCGATGTCAACATTACCAACTTAATGGATGTTATGATGGTGTTGTTGGTGGTGTTTATGGTAGCCGCACCGCTTATGACATCGGGTATTGCCCTTGATTTACCCAAAGTCGGCGGTAAAGCTTTAGAGGGTAAAGAAACCTCCATAAACATCAGCGTTGATAAGGACGGATTATACTATATCGGCAAAACCGAAGTCCCCGATGATAAAATTATTGCCAAGGTAAAGGCGATTCGCGGTGAAAATTCGCAAGCCAGTGTTACCATATCCGGCGATACGCAATCGTCATACGGCAGGGTAATTAACTTGATGGCCATGTTAAAAGAAGCCGGTTTTGAAAAAGTCGGGCTTAAAACCGAGGCTCGCCCGCTGGTTAAGGAGCGTTAATTTAAGCCATGAATAAGCGTTATCTTTATCGTTCAATTGCCTTGCACATCGCCGCCTTTTTGGTGTTGGTGATTGATTTGCCGTTTTTCGGCCACGATAAAATAACCATGGGCCAAGCCCCGATAATTGTTGATTTAAAAGATATAAAACTGGCGGAAATGACTAATCTCCCGCCTAAAGCCGTGTTGGGCAAGGAAGATAAAAAAGCAACCGTTCCCGAAAAAAAGCCTACGCAAAAATGGACAACCGAGGAAACCAAACAACCTGATTTACCTCCGGTGCCTCAAGAAACCAAGGTAGAAGAACCTAAAAAAGATTATCTGGATACCACTCCTCCGGTGCCGGAAAAAAAGCCGGTTAAAAAACCTGATACCAAACCAACACCTAAATCGGCACCCAAGCCAGCACAAAAGCCCACACCCAAACCTCAGCCTAAGCCGCAACCCAAGCCGCAGAGTAAAACTCCGCCGGTTAAAAAGCCTGCCTCTAAGGCCAAACCCAAGGCGGAAAATAAAACCATAACCAATCCGCTTAAGAGCTTAATGGATTCGGTAAGCTCTATTGAAAAAGAGTTGGGTAAGGAAGCCGCTCCGGCAGTAATTAAAGAAGGCACCGAGGTTAATAATATGGGTGTTGAAGGCGGAACCGGCGGTTCGTATTTCAGTGATTTAACCATTTCCGAAACCGATGCCATTGCCGGCCGCTTAAGAGAATGTTGGAACTTAGACCCCGGTGCTCGCGGCATTGAAGATATGATAATAGAAATAAGAGCCTATTTAAATCGTGACGGCTCAATCAGGGATGTACAAATTTTAGATACGGCTCGTATGCGTTCCGATCCGCACTTTAGAGCCATAGCCGAAAGTGCCCGTCGGGCGGTATATACATGCTCTAATAAAAACAATGTCAATATTTATAAAATCTTTCCCGAAAAGTACGCCGATAAATATAAACTCTGGAATACTTTACTGTTAAGATTTAACCCCATGGATGCCAGTGTTAATTAACATGAATCGGGGAAAACAACTGTTACAAAAAGCCTTTGCAGAGAGTTATTCTAAAATTAAGGATAATGAGTTTTGTGAGCAAACGGCTCGTTCTAAACTAAAACATTCTTTTCAAGTTTTGGGGACAGGTAATTACCTGTTGCGTAACGAACCGTTATTTAAAAATAAAAACTCCGATTATATAACCGACTGTCAAGCCGTATGTCTGTTACATGATATCGGCCGCTTTAAGGAGTTGGAATTTTTGTATAATGATATAAATTCTCATCACAATCATGCGTTATACAGCTATCAAGTATTAAAAGATGCCGGTTACAACAATCTTCGTATATTATTGCCGGTTAAGTACCATACTTATGATATAAGCTTACTTGAAAACGATGATGAATTTATAAACATTCAAGATAACAAATTAAAAGCCGAAATAATTGAAATTTATAAACTGCTTAAAGATACCGACAAACTGGCCAATCTTTATATTGCCAAAACGCAAAATCGCCTGTTTCATGATTTACTTTCCAAAAAGATATTACAACAACCTTTAGATAGTTCCGTTTCGGAAGAAATATACGATTCTTTTTCCAATCATCAACTGGCAAAAACTTCTAAAGTTAAAAACCTAAACGACCGCTTTTTACAGGTATTATCGTTTATATTTGACATTAACTTCAAGTCTTCATTCAAATTTATAAAATTTCATGGTTTGTCGGAATATTTATTAAGTGTGCTTTCGGCACATAATAAAAACTCGGTCCAACAAAAAAATATAGAAGAAATCAGTAAAAACTACATTGAAGAAAGATTAAAATAAAAGAGACAGAAACTATCTGTCCCTTTTGTTACGGTTGATTTTGGCTAAATTGGTTGTTGTTGTTTTTTGCTTACCTTTTTTGTTATATTTACTAAGTAGTTTTACCAAATATTTTTTATCAACATTCAGTTTATATCTTTGATACATATCTTTAAGCCAAGCCGGAGCCTTTTCAAAAGTTTTATCGGTTAAAGCCATTGAAGAGCGTACCAATAAATTATTATCCAACAATTCCCGACAATAACCGAAAGTACCGTCTTTATCAGGTTTAAATCCGCGGTTTTTTAGGCGGTCCTCTAAAATACGAGCATCTTGTAACACGCTCAGATTGTAATAATCAAAAGCTTGAGAATTCAATTTTTGAATATTAAGTAAGCGGTTATAAATTTTAGCGTTAATAAGTTTTTTATCACCTTCGGTTTGAGCGGCAAAAAACTCTTGCTGATGTTTACGGGCATATTCATATTCAAGATGAGTTTTAATGTCGGCTCTGAAGAATTGAGCTTCCATTTTATATTGTACTTCGCCGAAGAAGTTAAAGGGTTCTCCGTCTGTATTTTGAATATGAAGATAATTTTTCATATCGCGATAATTTTTACTGTTTTTAAAAAACAGCTGAGCATTTTGGATATTATTGTCCAAATATTTGCTGGGACGAGAGCTTTTATCGGCTAAGCCAAGAGTAAGGCTCTGTGAATAAAGAGCTAAAACATCATCATAGCGAGGAGCTAAAACGGAGCACCGCAAAATATCTTTCATTTTTTGCAAAGGGGTGCGTAGCTTAGCTTTATCAAGACCGGCCTCTTCAATAGTTTGACCTGATTTTAATTTTGCCAATTCTTTTTGCCGCTCCAAGTCATATTTACCTCCGACTTTAACTTTTTGAATAGCTCTTTTAACATCCTTCATTTTGGGAATAACCACCAAAATGTTGATGCGTTCAACCGGAGATCCGGGTATTTTACTTTCAACTCTCCAGGGAGCTTCAATTTCATATTCAAAAACCATTGTGGTATTAGGATTGACATGTTCATAAAAATAGGGAGTTTCGTTATCAATTTTACCTTCTAAAAGGTTTATATATTTTATGGACTTTGGATTACATCCAAACAATCCGTTAATGCTTTGTTTAAATTTATGGTATATTTCGGTACTGTCCTTATAATATGAATATAAGAAATTCTTTGTGTTTTCATCAATTTCTCCGGCAGCGAAACTTTTATCAATTTCTTTTAAGTTTTGTAAGTCTTGCCGGTGTTGTTTTTTTTGCAAATCGGTTTGTGATAATTCCAGATTAGGCCGTCCGTATTCATCAATATCGGACTTGGACATTTCCTCAACCACCTCGGCCCGATTATCAATCGTATCCATAGGTATTTTAATTTCCTGCTCCACATCCAATACTAAAGGAACAGCGGGAGGATTGCTGAAATCATCAAGTGGCAAATTGTTATCTTTACTCATCACGGTTTCCGTTGTTTTTATTTTCGGCAGTGAGTATAGCACAATATTTTTGTCTAAACAAGCATTATTTAAAAAAATATAGAAAAACTCATTAAAAAGATTGTTTTAAATAAAAAAACTCTCAATAATAAGAAAAGTTAAAATAACATATAAAAAGGTAATAAGATGGAAATAGTATTAACCGGAGACAGACCTACGGGAAAATTACATTTAGGGCATTATGTCGGCTCGTTAAAGCGACGGGTAGAAATGCAAAATACCGGCAAGTATAACATGTATATCATGATTGCCGATGCTCAAGCTCTAACCGATAACGCCGATGATATTAACAAAGTCAGAAACAACATATCGGAAGTTGCGTTAGATTATTTATCATGTGGGCTGGATTTTGATAAGACGACCATATTTATTCAGTCGCAAATATCGGAATTATGTGAGTTATCTTTTTATTACATGAATTTGGTAACGGTATCGCGTTTACAAAGGAATCCTACGGTAAAAAACGAGATACAATTGCGAGACTTTAAGCAAAGTATTCCGGTAGGCTTCTTTACTTATCCGATAAGTCAGGCGGCGGATATAACCGCATTTAAGGCCAATTTGGTGCCGGTAGGGGAAGACCAATTGCCGATGATTGAGCAAACCCGTGAGATAGTTCGTTCTTTTAACTCACTTTATAAGGAAGTTTTGGTTGAACCCACGGCGGTATTGCCGGAAAACAGTCATTGTTTGAGATTACCCGGTCTGGACGGAGCCGCTAAAATGAGTAAATCACTTGGTAACTGCATATATTTATCCGACAGCTCTAATGATATTAAGAAAAAAGTACAAAGTATGTTTACCGATCCGACGCATTTAAGAATAGAAGATCCCGGCCATACGGAAAATAATCCGGTATTTATTTACTTGGATGCTTTTTGCAAAGATGAGCATTTTAAGGCCTTTTTGCCGACTTATGCCAATTTGGCGGAGATGAAGGCTCATTACGAACGCGGCGGTTTGGGAGACGGTACGGTTAAAAAGTTTTTAAATGAAATTTTGCAAGCCGAATTGAAGCCGATTCGTGAAAAAAGAGAAGAGCTAGCCAAAGATTTGCCCTATATTTTTGAAAAATTGCACCAAGGAAGTGAAAAAGCCCGTGAAGTTGCGGCTCAAACTTTGGATGAAGTTAAAACCGCAATGGGTATTAACTACTTTAACGGCAATTCTTTAATTAAGTAGGCTTTTATGGATGTAGTTTTAGAGATAATAGGTTATGTTGCCGGCATATGCACGGCAACTTGCTTTTTGCCGCAAACTATACAGACGCTTAAGAGCCGCGAGGTAAAAGGTTTATCGGCACCTAGTTATGTTATTTATAGCTTAGGCATGCTTTGTTGGCTGATATACGGGACTTATTTATCTTCAATCCAGATGATAATCTTTAACCTTATATCTTTACTTTTTGCTTTGGCGGTTTTGTACATGATAGTAAGGTACAAAAAGTAGTTTGATTTTTATTTTTTAAGCAGTGGTTCAATTAACAAAAATCGGCAGTCTTGTTGTAATTGCTGCATTTCTAAAGCGGCACCGAGATATGCATCTGATTGGTTGCCGTACCTAAAGGCAATATCGTCAAGTCTCTCGCTTAAAGAACAATCATGACCGTGAACATCGGTTGTCATATCTGCGGCATTTAGTATAAAAAGCTCATCGGAAACATCCGTAAGTTTATGGTATCCGTGATTAGCAATTTCCTTATAATATTTATACCCTGAAGTTTGTAATAACTCACCGGCTAAAGCGGCATGTCCTTTACCGCTTGGTAAAAACTCATATCCGATATCATGAAGAAAGCCCATAATAAACATTTCCCGAGCATAATTTTCATCTCCCGGTTTAATTTTTTCGGCAAGTTTATGGGCTTTTCTTGCTACCCCGATTATATGATTTAATCTATCTTCCGTTATCATCTTCTTTTACAATCGCTATACGTATAGATGATATAATATTTTTATTAAAAGTAAAGTGGTAAAATCCACACATATTAGTTGCTTTTAATCTAGCAAGTGATATAATGAGAGAAATTTAAGCCAAGGAGGTAGCTATGGAAGTTCAAGATAAAGTTAAAAAATTCAACCAAGAATTAAAGGAAAACAAAAAACTCAAACCATTTAATATCTGGGCCTTTATTTTTTCATCATTTTATTTTTGGTATATAGAATGTCCGTGGCTGTTCTCCTTGTTTTTGTTTCTGCCGTTTTTGCTCACCTTGCCGCTGATGTTTGTGGTATATATCAATTGGGCCTTTTTAATAGCGTTTTTGATATCGCATACCATTGCCGGTTTTCTTGCTAATAAAAAGTACAGAGCTTATCAACAAAACTTTGTTGAAAAGTTTAAAGATGCCGACAGCTCTCGTCCGGTGGAATACTACGCCGTATCTTCGGTTAGGATGTTTTTGCTGAGCCTATTAAGTCTGGGTATCTACAACATTTACTGGGGTTTTAGGCAATGGAAAGCTTATCAAGAAACCACAAAAGATGATGTTAATCCCTATTTATGCGGTTTTTTTATCAATTTTACGGCTCCTTTACTATGTTTTAAAATGAACAAAACTCTTAAAAAAGGAAAGTTTTTACTGGCTTGCGGCATTGCTTACTTTTTGGCTTATGTGGGTATATTGATATTAAATGCAACGGATGTTACCAATCCGGCATTATACGGAATTATGGCACTTATTTGGATTGTATGCTATTTAATTATCATGACGGTTTTGCTTCCCGTACAAAGAGCAGTTAATAAATATACGACAGAAGTTCTGAAAAAAGAAAGGGATAAAAAAGCATATTTCGGAGAAGTTGTTTTAACCTTATTGGGCTTTTTAATGCTGGTTCTTAACATTCTTGCGGTATCGGTAGAAAGTCGGCAAAATCCGGAGCCTTCGGAAAAAGATTGGGAGGCAATCGGTTTTATATACCGCCATACCAAAGTATATGAAAGTGTTTGTGCCAAAGAGGGCTATGTTTTACAGAAATATCCGCAAGAATTTAAGGCTTATTTTGCTCAAGATATAGATAATTTGCAAAAGAATCTTGCTCAAAAAGGATATACCATAGAGGAGCTATTTTCGTACATAACTCCTGAACTTAATAAGTGGACGGAACAAAGCGTTTATGAGGAATTGGCAGAATTAAGAGATGTTTGGTTAATAATGGCGATTGCCCAAGAACAAGGCATACCGACCGACCAGGTTAAATTAACTGAGGAAGAAAAATCTTTATTACCGTTAAAAGATGTGTGTGAAATTTTTGACGATGAGGGTATAGAACTTATAAAAGCCGGTTCCGCCAACAACTTTTTCAAAAACAGTGCGATGTAGGGTAAAAAATGGAAAATAGTGGAATTGTTTGTTTGAGTAATAAATTAGCTGAATGTAAAATAGCTCTTTTCGGGGGAAATTTGTTATCATACCGTTTAAAAGGTGATGAGCACGATGTTTTTTGGCTTGGGGATTTAAATAAGTTTGATGATGTCCAAGCTATAAGGGGAGGAATTCCTGTAAGTTGGCCGCGTTTTGCCGAAGAAGAATTAAACAATAACCTGCCTCGTCACGGCTTTGCTCGTTTATCATATTGGAATTTGGAAAAAGCTTTTGTAGATGATAAAAAGATAGATGTTGAATTATCATTAAAGCCTGATTCTAAGTACAATATTGAAGCAGCGGTTAAGTTGTATATTACCATAACCGATAAGCTTGAATATTGTTTGGAAACCATCAACCTCGGTCAAGAAACTTTTACTTTCAGCGAGGCCTTGCACGCTTATTTTAATGTAAGTTCGGTTGATAATGTGGAAATTAAGGGCTTAACGGGCCATACTTATAAAAATTCTTTAGACGGCAAGCTTTATAAGCAGGAAGATGATTTACAAATCAAAGGCGAGGTTGATTCTATTTTTCTAAATCAAACCAATCCGGTACAGATAGCAGATAGCGGATATAATCGTGTTATAGAAATTACAAAAGAAGGCTCAAACACGACGGTAGTGTGGAACCCTAATAAAGATTTAGCTGAGATGAGTAAAGACCAGTACAAAACTTTTGTGTGTGTAGAACCTTCAAATGTAGGGGATTATAGCATTCAATTGCCCCCACAGGCAAAACACCAAATTAAAGTAACGATTACAAGTAAAAAAATAAAATAATTTTTTATAACAAGTTATTGGCCCAAATATAATCGCTGTCACAAATAACTCCGTCAAAATCCCAGATAATCAGCATATTTATTCCTCTCAATAACAAGTAATAGAATATAATATTGTATCATAAATTCAAGGATAAAATACCGAGACTGTAAAAGGGCATATTTAAGGTGCCTTTTTAAAAATTGTGTACAATTACAAGTTTTATGATAAATCTAATAATACAAAAAATTAAATCTAATTTGCAAGATGATGAATTAAAATATTTTTATACACTGTTACAAAAAGATATATCTTGTTTCAAAAATAATCCCAATAATTATATTGATAGAGTTTTTTGTAAAGTTCGTAGAATAAATCCCTTTTTTGTTTCAAACAATAAATTATAGCGTGCCGCTGAAAAAGACGAGCCTTTAGCTAAAAAACTGGTAGACAATTTAAAGTATCGGGAATACTTTATTGAAGCCGCAGCGTGAGTTTATAAAAAGGCTAAAAACCTCATAAATCAGCCTAAATAAGGGATTGTTTAAAAACAAAAAATCCACCACTTGGGCGGAAATATCAAAAAAGGTGCCGCTAGTAAGCTTGTGCGTGCGGCTTAAGCCACCATGCAAACCTTCGGTTCTCGCTTCGCTTGCTCTCCCTAGCCAAACTTCGCTTGGCTCTGTCGCCGGACTTACTTGCCCCCGTAAGTCCGATAACTGTGGCAAAAAACCATTAAAAAAACCTCCATAAAGGAGGCTTTTTTAATGGTGCACGATACTGTGCGATTATCGGACTAAAAATTATGAGAATTTTAAAGACTTGGGTAAGAAAATCGAGCTGTTTGAGGATAATATTTTAAATCAACAATCTTATCTTTAACTTTCTTTTGGAGAAAATTAAAGTTAGCAGCTTATCTTTAACTTTCTTTAGTAAAAAATTAAACTTAATGCTTTATCGTTAACTTATTATAAGTGGAATTTTATAAAACAGAGGCCAAAATGAGAAGAGGTATGCAAGGAAAATTAGTTAAATGCTCTATAATATCAGAAAGTTATAATGCTTTTATTCCAAATGATTTGCCACCAACACCGGAAATTGATACAATAGCTATTTCTTCTCTTTTAGAAAAAGCCAACCAAGCCATTGGGGCGTTAAATGGTGTTATTTCAACCGTTCCTAACTCTGCAATTATAAATTATATGTATGTCCGTAAAGAAGCTCTACTATCATCACAAATTGAGGGAACGCAATCGACACTTGATGATTTATTAAAATATGAGGCACAGCAAACACAAGGAATTCCTGTCGAGGACGCTTCTGAGGTATCTTCTTATGTTGCTGCTCTTAATCATGGCATAAAAAGAATAAATGAAGGATTTCCTCTGGCTTTGCGTTTAATTAAAGAAATTCATGCAATTTTGCTAAAAAACTCGCGAGGAAAAACAAAATCTCCGGGAGAATTCCGCACTTCGCAAAATTGGATTGGCGGAACGCGTCCGGGAAATGCTCGCTTTGTTCCTTGTCCACCAGATAAATTGTTAGATATTTTAAGTAGGTTGGAAAAATTTATAAATGAAGAAGATAATATACCATCTTTAATCAAAGCAGCACTTATTCATGTTCAGTTTGAAACAATACACCCGTTTTTAGATGGAAATGGCAGATTGGGACGGTTGTTAATAACGTTTTTCCTTTGTGTAAAAGGACTTCTTAAATCTCCATTTTTATATTTAAGTCTGTTTTTCAAGAAAAATCGTAAGTTGTATTATGAACATTTAAACAATGTCCGTTACCAAGGAGATTGGGAAAGCTGGATACAATTCTTTTTAGAAGGTGTTATTGAAACATCTGATGACGCAAGAGAAACAATTATTCTTATCCATAAATTGTTTGCCGATGATGAACAAAAATTAGAAACTTTAGGAAAAGCGAGAACATCTGCAAAAATCGTTTTTAAACAATTTGAGCAGAAGCCTATTTTAACGGTTGCAGAAATTGAAGATAAAATAAAATTATCGCGCCCAACAATTATTAGCACGATAAACAAATTGATAAGTTTAGGAATTTTAACCAATACATCTGAGAAAAAATGGGGACAAACTTACGCATATACAGGATATATTGATTTGTTAAATCCTGAAAGCAGCCCTCTATAATGATTTCTTACTTGTTAATAAGATAATGTCACTAATTCATAAAATCTCGGTAAACCGGAAAAGGAGTTAATCCTCTT
>CALXTJ010000002.1 GCA_944391375.1 uncultured Alphaproteobacteria bacterium | reverse complement strand
GAAAAATATGACCTTAAACGACACTTCGGAAGTCTGTGAAATTTGTACGGAAGAATTTCAACAAGGAGGAGGTTGCCAGTTACAGATTATATGGAGGGATTAATATTTCCAAAAAAAAAGGAACCCACGCGTAAAACGCGTGGTTTTCTTGTTACAATCAAGGGCCTTATTCCTAAGGCCCTTATCCATAAAATATACAATCTCTCTATTATTCTGCCTCTGGCGGAGGTGGCAATACACCCTCATCTTCCAATAACGGCATCGGTGGTATCGGAGCTTCGTCATCTGCCGGAGGAGGCGGAGGAGGTAATATGTCTCCCTCGTGTTCAGCCTCATGCCACTTTCCCCTGCGATGCGGCGGTAAAAACTCTCCCTCATGCTCCGGACCGTGACCTCTCATCCTTTCATACTCCCTCTCGTGAGGCGGCCTAAAATCTCTGCCTTCGCCCCGGCCTCGCATTATGTCACGCACTTCTTCCCGACGCTTCTTGAAATCTTTGGCTCCTCGCTCCTTTATTTCCTCAAACTTTTGCTTTTGCTCCGGAGTTAATATATCTTCAAACTCTTCCATATTAGCTTTACGCTCTGCATCTATCTTCTCCCTTAAATCCTTCATCTCGTCCATTAAGGGTTTTATCTTCTCCTGACTCTTCTTGCGAAGCTCATCTGCCTTTTGTCGCTGTTCGGCCGTTAAACCTAAGTCTTTGGCCATACGCTCGGCCATCTCTTGATGATGCTTCTTTCCCAAACGACGAGCCTTTTCTACCTTTTCTACCTTAACCGGAGCTTCCATCTCTCCTCCCTTTTCGTCCTTGGGCGCCGCTTGTAAAGCTCCCGCCGCTAAAATGGTCGTGGCTAACATTACCGATAATAGTTTCTTGTTCATCTTATTCTCCTTTCAAAAAACTTAATTCTTTACTTAATATCTTGCGAGCATTGGATAACCTGGATTTTACCGTACCTGTGGGTATTTTTAGCTTTTGGGCCACTTCCTCCGTGCTGTACTCCTCAAACTCAAATAATACTACCACTTCACGATATATCTTCGGTAAATTGTCTACCGCCCTTAATATAATCTTTTGACGCTTCTTGGAATCTATTCTGTCTTCAGGCGTAACCCCTTCCTGATATATATCTTCCAAATTTTCTTCCCCTACTTCCTGCCTTGCTTTCTTAAAGCTCTTGGAACGAAAATAATCCCGGCAGACATTCGCCGTTAAGGTACATATCCATTGCTTGAATTTGCCACCCTCACGGTATTTGGGCAAATTCTGCCAGGTCTTGATGTAAACCTCTTGCTCTATGTCTTCGTTATCCGTTCCCGTAAATTTTCTGATTACGGATTTGATATACTTCTTGTTATCTGCTATAATGTCTTTCATTAGCCTACCATCAATAATCCGTATTCATCTACCGGAAGTCCCATATCCTCAATGACCGATCCGCTTTCCGTTATGTATAACTGCTGTGTCCACGAATCGTAAAGCTCCTCTTGCGGCTTTAATAAAGATATGTTAATCAGGAAAAAACAAGCCATAACCCCCATCGCTCCCTTTATTATCCGATTGCGACGCTTGCGGGCAAAGTATAACGGCTTGGCTTCCTTAATCAGGGCAGATATATCTTCCATTGTTTCCTCCTTTCATTACTCTATAACGAAAAGTTTTAAAAGAAAGTTCATGTTTAATTTATTTTTTTTGTGATTATATCCTTTTTATATTTTTTTGCTTTAACAAGGATAGTCATTCTCATGCTTAAAGGTTACTTACTTGCTTTTTTTACTATCATGATGTGGAGCCTTAATCTTATATATTCCTCCCATCTGGCCGGAGCCCTCACCCCGGTACAAATATCTTTCTATCGCTGGTTTATCGCTTCCATAATTATGCTCCCCTTCTTTTTTAAAAATCTTCAAACCGATTGGCAAAATCTTAAAAAACATTGGCTCTTGATTTTTATTATGGCCCTAAGCGGTATCAGCGGTATAAACTACTTTATCTATCATGCCGGATATACCGCCTCACCTACCAATATGGCCCTCATCAGCATCTTGGGACCTATATTCCTTATTATCTTATCGGCTCAGGCTATCTCTTTTATCCAAATGTTGGGCATATCCGTTACCGTCTTCGGTGTTCTCCTTATTATCTTGGACGGTAATTTTACTAATCTGACCGATTTTAACTTTGTCCCCGGTGATGTGTTTATGCTCGGTTCTGCCCTGCTCTTTGCCATATACTCTTTGTCGCAAAGAAAACTCCCCGATAATATCCACTCTTCCTCCCTGCTCTTGGCCGCTATTTTATTAAGTACTCTTATCTTTACTCCGGCCTTTGTTTATCAGTTTTCCCTAACCGATTTTCTTAATCTTGATTACCAAACTTGGGCCATCCTCTTCATCTTGGGTTTTGCTAACTCCTTTTTGGCCTACCTCTGCTGGGATAACGCCGTGCCCAAAATCGGCACCGTTGCCGCCGGATCTCTGTACTATACCATGCCCATCTTTACCATGTTCTTCTCTTACATCTTCCTTAACCAAATCCCGGATTTTATTAAACTTATCGGTATTGCCGTTATTTCTTTGGGAATTGTGTTTGTTATCTATCCGCAATTCAAACACAAGTAGATAACTAATCTTAATTGCTTGCTTTTCATCCGCATATGATTAAACTCAAGTCAGTATAATGTTTTGTGAGGTTTAAAATGAAAATTGCTGTCGTCGGAACCGGCTATGTCGGCCTACCTACGGGCGTGGGACTTGCCGAACTTGGTAATGATGTAATCTGTATTGATAAAGATGAAAATAAAATAAATTCCCTAAAATCCGGAAAATTAACTATTTTTGAATATGGCTTGGAAGAACTCTTTAATAAAAACACCACTAACGGCAAAGTTAAATTTACTACTTCCATGCAAGAAGCCGTGCAAAATGCCGATTTGGTAATCTTGGCCGTGGGAACCCCTCCTAATCCCATTACCAAAGAAGCCGATATGAAATATATCTACGCTGCTGCCGAAGAATTGGCTCATTATATCAGCGGATATACCGTTGTTGCCGTAAAATCTACCGTTCCGGTTAATACCGGCGATGAGGTTGAAAAAATTATTGCCTCTCAAAAACCCAAAGGCGAATTTGATGTTGTTTCCTTACCGGAATTCTTACGCGAAGGTTTTGCCGTGCATGACTTTTTTAATCCGGACCGAATTATTGTCGGGGCCAATACCGAACGGGCTAAAAATGTTATTGCCAAACTTTATGAACCCTTTGCCGGCAAAACTAAAATATTGTATGTTCACCGCCGCTCTTCGGAAACCATTAAATACGCTTCCAATGCCTTTTTAGCCATGAAAATTCAGTACATTAACGAAATGGCTGATTTTTGCGAAAAGGCCGGTGCCGATGTTTATGAAGTTGCTCAGGGTATGGGCCTTGATTCCCGTATCGGTAACAAGTTCTTAAACCCAGGTCCGGGATACGGCGGTTTTTGCTTTCCGAAAGATACTAACGCCATGGCCTATATGGGACGCGTCAAAGGTGTTGATTTGTCCTTAATTGAAGCTACCATCCATGGTAATGATAAGCGCAAAATCAATATGGCTAAACGCATACTGGAAACGGTTGATAATGTCCGTAATCCGCATGTCGCCGTCTTGGGAACCGCATTTAAAGGAGGTACCGATGATTGCCGTGAATCTCCGGCTATGCAAATTATTCAGGTTCTTTTGGAAAAAGGTGCTTCCGTTACGCTTTTTGATCCCGAAGCCATGGATAATGCTAAAAAAATTCTGGGCGATAAGGTAACCTATGCTCAAGATATGTACGCAACCTTACCTAATGCCGATGTCTTGGCTGTTTTAACCGAATGGGAAGATTTTAAATCTCTAGATTTAACTAAGGCTAAGCAATTGATGAAAACACCTAAAATTGTTGATTTACGCAACCTTATCAATCGTGATAAAGCTCGCTCTTTGGGCTTTGAAATTCATGCTCTCGGCGTGCAATAATTTTCTTCACACACAAAAAATCCCGCATCAAGCGGGATTTTTTGTTTTTAACTTAATTTATTTCTTTTTAGCTGTTTTGTTGTGATTAGCTTTTTTGTGATTGGCTTTTTTGTGAGCCTTGGATTGACTCTTTGCTACATCTTTACTCTCGGCTTTAACCGGAACTTCTATTATCTTAACCAGCTTAATGTCTGAGAAAAACGCCAAATATGTAGCACCGAACAAACAACACCAAAATACTAACCAATAAACAAAAATAAAGGTCGGCATATATGCCGCAAAATATTCCTCATACCACGCAATATCTGTTGCCGTTACCATTAAGTAACCATCAATCGCTCCCGGAATTCCCCCAAAAACAATACTAAAGTATTTTACGACACCCAGACCTGCCAAATATGTGGAAATTTTTGGATACTTTTTCCAGAACTTAGCCAACGGGGCAAAAGACTTCTTGAAAGCTAATATTATTACCGTAATCAATAAAATCGTAATAATTGCCAAACTCCACTTCCATGCATCATTACCGGCCAAATAACATACTATGTATGAAATAAAAAAGTAAAATCCTCCCAACAAAAGAGACTCTTTAATAAACTGTCGCATATTTCCTCCTTATTTTTACAGTTAATGGTTGAGTGTTGTACATAATCCTTAATTTTTGTTATCTTCCTTGTAAATCCACGGCTTAATAAAGCTTAAGTATGTTGCCAGCAATAATGCCGTCCAAAATACCACCCTGTATAAAACCGTAAAAATCGGTAAATAACTGACAAACTGAGATACATATATTTGTTGCATAAAACTTGCTTGAGCGGCAAAATAACCGTCTATGGCTCCGGGAATAAAACCGAAGAAAAATCCGAAATATGACGCTACGCCCAATGCTGCCAGATAATTGCTGATTTTTGCATATTTGCCGACAAATTTTTCCATAAATCCTAACTTTTTTTTGAAAGCAAGAACCATAAGTATTGCAATTAACGCTACCACAAGCAGCCACTCCAGCCATACCACAAAATCAACTTGCGGCATTTTGCCTAAAATGACCGATGCAATAAAATAAAATCCTCCCAGCACACAAGCCTGTTGCAAGAATATCTTCATATTTATTTCCCTTCTCGGAATATTCTGAATATGTTGTGATTAAATCATGTATTTTTTGATTTGTAAATCTTATTTTTAATCTTACACAACCTATAAAATTCCGATTATGGCACTCGGGGCAAAAACTCCGATTATTCCCATTACCACCAAAAACAACACACATAGCCAAAATAATTGCCACCTACTTAGTTTATGAATAATTTCTCTTCGTAACTGATATTTACAACTATGTTCTTTTTTCTTTATCATATTTCAAACCTCCCCGTTTCCAATGTATGAGCTATTCTGACCGCTCTTATTCCTACATCCTTGGCGTATTTGGAATTTAAACATTCTTTGGCGGCTCCGCGGTAATCACCGATTGATAACGCATGCAACATCTTCTTAAACTTTAACAAGCCGGTTATCCCTAAATTAAACGCCATATCCAAAAGGGCATATTTTCGCTCCGCATCCAATCCTCTCCAACAGCTTATTTTTTCTCGGCACTCTCTTATCAGTCTTTTAATATCATTCCTTAACAAGTATATTGCATCTTCTCGGCTTATTCCCTTGCTCCAGTCTCCGATATGCTCTTGTTCCTCTTTACTTAAAGGATTGGTTATTAAATTTCGGCCCACGCCTATGGTTAAATATCCGTTGGAACATTTGTACGCCTCCAATCTCATACCTTCATGTAATATCAATCTTCTTATGATTTCTTCTTCATCTATCATTGTTTGCTCCTTTTATTTTTTTCCTTGTGCATTAAGTCAACTTTTACTTTAATTTCTGCTAATATCTCGTTGTTTTTGTTTAATAATAATGATAGAGAATCTTGCTTTATCTCTATCCCGTCAATGCGTTTGCCCTGGCTTGCCAATCGCTCTTCATGGCGGGCCTTCCACTCCCCAAGCCTTATTACTAAAGCCAAAAAAGACACGATTGAGGCACACCCCGACATCGCTCCCAGTAAGTTTAAAAAATCCATTTTTCTCTCCTTTTTACAAAACTTATGCCGCATTAGCTAAAATGCGGCATAATCTCTATTGCAGTACAATTGAAGCTATCTCAAAGCTTTGTTCCGGTATTTGCTTGGCATATATCCTGACAAACCCGTCCAAACTTTCCGCTACAGGTGCATAATTATCACTTTGACTTTCTGCTAAATTAAAATTTACCGTCGGAATAAGTTCGGATGAGGCATCTTCAAACTCAATATCGGCACTGTACGGATAGTCCTTGTATGTATCGTCGCTCTTAAACATCTCCGGTGTTACCGTCAAACTTACATCTTTGACTACCGGCGAAGAATTTAAAATATCGGCCTTGACCTTGGAATATAAGCTGTTTAATTCGGTGCTATATGTACTATAAGCATTTTCCAAGGCAATCAATCCGCTTTCAAGCTCCTTGGCAATAGCATTGGTATCAAGTTCTGATAACTCTCCTAAATTATTGGCAACCTGAATATACAGGCATAAACGCACATTTTTAGGATGCCCCTCTTCTTCGCCTTGGCTTACGACCGCTGCCGTGTTTTCAACATCAGTCGTATCGCTCCAGAACATATCCGATTTTGAGTTATCGGTCCCCGAGCCTAAATATCTTTCCTCTGAAGCATTGCGGTTACCAGATCCGGTATAGGCCTTTAAATTATGTGTATGAGCCGTATTTACTGCGTTTTCCTCAGCTGCTAATTGACTCAACTCATCAATTCCTGAAATAAAACGCGTAATTTTCGGCAATCTGACATGCCCGTTTAAACTATCTATGTAAAAACCGGCACATTGCCCGTACTCCTCCAGCTTTTCTTCATATTCCTCTTGAGTTACACTCACAACATTACCCAAACTTACCAGATTGTTTAATTTGTTCCAAAAATCCGGATATAAACTTTTACAGTGAGTTATGGTCTCCCCCGTCCATAACGGATATGCTCCGGCCGGAGTGTTACTTGAAAAACTGTAATAAATATCAAACATCTCCCGTGTCGGCTTATTCTTTAAATCCGCAATTGCACTACGCAATTCATCAAGCGTTGCATTGATACCTCCGGCAAAGTTTCTGACCGCTTCAAAGTTGGCATTTACTTCCGATGCAACAGCCTTTGTTCCTCCCTGGAACTCATACGGATACACTAAATTGGTATCTGCCATTTTTTATCTCCTTTAAAAATTTAAAACTCCGCTTTTAATAAGCGGAGTTTTATTCTTAATTTTACTGTTATTTCCACAAATTGCCCAATTGATTGCCAAATATGGAACCAACTGATGCTCCTGCCGGACCTCCGAGTGCATAACCAAGGCCGGTGCCTACTAAGCCTCCCCAGCCCATGCCGGATGAGTTGTCTCCTTGACCAGCTCCAAATCCCGACATATTGCCCAATGAAGTTGCCCAAGTTTTTAATGCTTTATTATTTAACTCATTCTGTTTTAAGGCATTTTGAACGGCACTCTGATATTGCTGATTGCTGAAATCGGACATGCCCATCATTATACCGTATGGCACTTGATAGTAATTAAACAAGTTATTCAACATATTGGCATTACGCGTATCCTCATTGGCCATAGCATCTGTCTCCAAATCAGCCAATTTGTTGGCAAACTGGTTACTCATCTGATTAACGCTTGAACCTCTGGTCAAACCTCTTTGCGACAGCGGATTTATTAAATTGTTTTCAAAGCTTTGATTGGCAAGTCTGTTCCTTTGCGTGGTCTGGGCCTTAAAAACCTCACTGTCATATGTCGGGTTTACCAGCTGCTGCAAATACTGCGGAATATACTGCGTGGTCATTCCCACAAGCTGTTTTTCAAAATTACTCGGATTATAAGTTGTTCCGTTTTTATTGGTGGTTGCCGTTCCGTATAAACCTGAACTTGAAAAGGTTTGCGGTTTGGCTTTTACATTACTTGACATTATTTTTCTCCTTTCTTGATTTTGTTTTTCTTAACTAACAATTTTTTGTTGCGATCATACCACTTAAAACCTGCTCGTTTTAAGGCTATAACCGCATTTACATGGCGGGTATGGGCGTAAACTTCATCAAAAAGCGAACAGATTTGCTTAATGGCCTCCACCGCTTCTTTATGATGTTTTCGCAGCATATATCCACCCAAATAATTGCGATTATCGTCGGCTCCCTGATATACAAACCCGGAGCCGATATAACCGTGTTGATAGACATTAAAAAAACGGCTGTTGGCTAATATGCCCTCAAACCCGTTTTCATCATCCAAATTTTCCCGATTGGCTTCAAATAGCTCTTTGGCTTTCTGCCTTTCAAAAAAAGGACTGTCTTTTTCTATTAAAACTACCATTTTACCAACCTCCTATTTGATGATTTTTATCTCAAGAGGCGTCGTATCAACTTCTTCAGCCTCTTTTTTATCGCTATACAATCCGGCAAGCTTGCCTTTGAGCTCTTCCGCTTTTAATGCCAAACTTACATTTTCTTGCGAAATTGCCATTTCTTGTAGCTTGTTTAACTGCTCAAAACTTTCCGAAGGCTGATAACTTACTTTGCCGGTTGCCTTTTTTTTCATTATTGCCTCCTCTTTATTTAAAATTAACCCAGGCTTTTGGTTTTTAAGCCGACGCGTTTGAATTCCAGCCGTTTAACGGCAAACTCTTGCGGACTGTCTTTGGTAAAAATTCGTATCTGCAACTGCTTAAACGGTAAAACTCCCGCCAAGTTAAACATTACGGTGTTTTTATCCGAACTTACCCACATGCCGCCGTTTTCATCTGATGCATCCAAACTCCAAAGACCGCCTTTTTCATCTGCTGTAGAGTTTGCCCAAATCAAGTAACCTTTCATCATTTTAACAATATGAAATGTGCGGCTTTTTTTAGGCATATCATCGTAGATAAACTCCATATAAAAGTCGTTTTCACAGTCAAAATCCAAGGTTAAAATCAAAGGCATTTTCGGCACTTTGATGTTACTGTCGCTTTGCAGGTTGATGATGTTGGTCTTATATTCCGAAGGTATATATTCCCCATCAAATGTAGAACCGACATATTCTTTTAAGACCTTAGTTCCGGACAGTGAATATAATCCGCCCTTTATCAGGCTTAATCCGTGAATATCGGCTTGAGCAACACGTTCACACCATTCGCCGTTCAAATAATCGTAAATTAAAATTACATTCCTCTCTGTTGAGGGAAATTTAAGCCATATCTCACTTTTATTACCGTGGATATAACTTACCATTTCTATTTTATTTAATTTACTTTCATCAATTTCTTCAAAATAAGAAATGACATTATTGGCAAGCCCTTCACTCGGACGCGTTTGTCCGCTGTCCATTAAGTAATAAGCAAAAACATTTTTGGCTTTGTTATCGTAATAAAAAAGCTTGTTATCAAACTTGATTACCGAACGAAACGACGGACACCCTCCGCCAGAAGCTCCGCCTCGGGTGAAGGTACTTGCATCTCCGGGATTGCCCTTAAAATAAGTGGAATACTCATCGGTAAAGGCTATCAACATATCATTGTAAAGAGTAATGGCCGTTACATCACGATCAAACTCCTGATATGCCGGAGCCGTAAGCAACTCTTCATCGCTTGATATCCAGTCAAAAATGTTGGATTGTCCTGACCAATGAACCCGATTTTGGCAAAAGGTTACCAATCTTCCGTCCTGAACTTCAAGCCCTAAGCCTCTGATATCTCGCCCTTCGGCATCGGTTGCATTCAAAAATTTAATACGGTCTTCAGGAGCTGCTTGCGACATACAAACTCCCAAATAATCATCCACACCGTTGGTAAATACAAACCAGTCGTTATAACCTTGGGCAATGGTAATACCGTTACAATCATCACTTACCGATAAATTTACATCTAAAAGCGTCAGCTCATTATCGGTTCCCAAAGTGTAAAGATACCCTCTTGTATCGTCCGTGGCATATATAAACCAATAAGATGTCCCGTTTTGAATACTTTCAAACTGTCCGACAACTTTTTGCCCGATATCTTTAACCGCTTTGTTGCCTTTGGCCGTAAAAATGGCTAAATTTTTACTGTGTTCGGTATTGGTAAGCTCTACATTTTGACAGTTTAAGGCCGAAACCACTCCGCTTGATAGCAAATCTGCCACCGGATTAAATTTGCGAATTCCCCGAAAATTATCAATAAACAGTGTGTTTAGCATGGCCGCCTCCCTAAACTATTAAACGAGGATTATGCTTAACCCCGCTAAAACATAATAACGACGAATAAGCTTCCGCAAATTCTTTCTGATAGGGCTGATAGTTTTCATCATTGGTATCGGCAATTAAATACTCCATTGCCTTGGTATTTAAACAATGCAAAAACAAGTCCTCTATCACACTGTCGTCAGGCAAGTTTAATACATCGTCCATATCCGATAAGTTGGCTTTTAAAGTGCCGTCTTGGGCTCTGGCCTTACAGTTAGTTATATAACGGATTAACATGGTGCAGTCTTCGGAAGCCTTGGGATAAAAATGCACTTCGGCGCCATCATCTCCGAATTCTATCCAAAAACACACCGGCTTACCCTTCTCTTCTCCCGAAAGAAAATCGGCTTTTTCCTGACTGATTTCTTCCAAATATGTATTGGAACCATCAAGCCAAATATTAACAATACTGCCTTTAGGTGCCGGTAATGCCGACTGCCCTTTGTTAATCTTAAAAGCCTCTTTTTTTACCTTAAACGGAAAATTATCCAATCCCCAAATATAGCTATTAGCCTGTTGTATTGCTAACTTTACGGCTTTTTGAACTTCCGCAAAAGATGAAGGATCGGTATCAACTACCGACCATCTTAAATTGGATACATCGCGTATAATATCAAAATAGGTTTTCATCTTTCCTCCTTTTTATTATTGCCGCTCAAAAACAAAGTCTTTGTCAGTAATTTTTTTAATGCCTCTTCTGGCTTTTTTCTTACCTTCCGGACTTAGCATTTCGGCTGCCATTAACCCGTTGACGCGGCTATTGCCACAGCCGGTTTTATAAACCTGCCATATGCAATCGGCGGTCAGATATTTATCGTTTTTTGTAAAGTTATCGGTCTTTTTGCCTAAAACTTTATCTGCAATTTCCGATGCCATTTTTATTTCTCCTCAAAACATTTTTCCTTTAAACCAGCAGAGGACGCAATTTACATTGCGTCCTCTGTTTTTTATAACGAAAGGATTTATATGACTCTATTTTAATGTTAAGCTGCAGCTTCCACAATGGAATCAGCAGCACTTACATCTACCGTCATACCGGCTAAGGCTTTCGGTAAAACTACTTTTTTACCGTAAACATATAAGCCGCGGATATTGGTGCCGAAGAATTTTTCATCACGAATGGCTTCAATATGCGAAATATTGCCCACAAAGGCAATGGCATCATTGATACCGGCCATAATGTTGACTTTTTTCTCGGTTGTCGGCAAGTTGGTGGATACCAAAACATCCAATCCGGCAATGGTACCGATTGAACCCTCACGCAACACTCTGTCGCCGGCTTGGGTAGCATGAATAAAATCGGGTGATTGCAATAAAATTGCTTCAACATCCGGATTGATTATTACATACGGCATGGCATCGCCGCCGGCTTGATTGGACTTAAACACCTGATCGTTTTTAAGTTGAACGGCGTTATTGTTCTTTAAGGTCTTAGACAACCATACCAAGCACTTATAAGCATTATCAGGAGTTAAAGTAATGTTATCCAGTTTGTTTTCCTCAGGAATTTCCGAAAATGCCGAAAGAATATAGGTATCTTTGGCCAAATCAATTGCCGTTTTGGCTTTGGCTTCAATTTTAGACTGCAAGTCTTTAATGTTGCCCTGTTTGTTGCTGATATCGGAAACAAAAATACCGAAAGCCTTGCTTTGATCAAGCTTTAATTGCTGATTTTTGGCATCAATTCTTTGGTAATTTACACCGCCTGAGGATACATCTTCCGAGTAATCGGAAATAGTTACATCACCCAATTCACCGATGTTTACGGTATCGCCGTATTCGTGAGTATCGGCTTCGTGAATACGATTAACTACCTTCATTCCCACACCGGATTTATCCAAACCTTTGGTTAAAGACATACTCCATACTTCGGGAATAATGGCGGATAATTGTCTGTTTAAAGTTTCTGCATTTGTTGACATAGTTTTTTCCTTTCAAAAATTAAATTATTTGGTTAACATACGCGGTAACTTGCCTTGTTTTTCAAGCAAAACCTGTTCCACGATTAAATCATATTTTTCGGCTTCCTGTGCCGGAGTGAGTTTGTAGTACTCATCCTTGGTAAGCCATTTTTTGTTTTTGATACGCGTGTTATCATTGCCCGGAGTTTGCAAACTGTCTTGCATCAGAGCATTTTGATACGCCGTATCCTGACCGGTTTGATATTTTTTGAGAGCTTCTTCCACTACGGCATCGGCCATTTTTTTAAGCCCGTTTAAATCTACTCTGCCGTCCGAGACTTCCAGAGCCTGATTTATAAGGTCTTCTTTTAAGGGAGAATCAAACCAACTCTCGTTTTGATTGCGGAATTCATGCAATTTCCGAGCATAACGAATGGCTTTATCGTTACTGCGGATATTATCAAACTCGCCCTGACGCGAATTTTTGTATAAAGCCGCATCTTCGGAAACCAATGCTACCACTTGCGGCGGAAAATACTGCCGTAAAAGGTTGAATTCCTTTTCCGTACCGCCAAGACGGCACATATTTATCAATTGAGCAACTTCCAACTGAGCCTGATACGGTAATGTATGGCTTGCCGCCAAGGCATAACTGTCAAGTTCATGTTGCTTTACATCATGATTAAGTGCCATTTCCAAACGATCGGAATAACCGTTCTGCCTAGCTATGGCATCTTCTTCATAAGCTTTGGAAAGATACTGGTAGTTTTGCAGTTCTTTTTCCAAATCGGCGGCTCTCGTGATGGCTCGTTCCGCCTCTTTATAGCCTTTTTGAGCCTCTTCCATGGTCTTAAACTTACCAAAGATAAGACCGCCATCTTCCAAGGCTTTATCATTAACATCAGCTTCCATAGCATCGCTTACGGGCTCTTGATATACTGCTTCAGGCTCTTTTAGAGAGGTATCCGCAACAAATATATCAGAGGAGTTATCCGTCAAACGCTGTGAAGGTGTTGATTTAGTTTTAATTGTCATTTTTATCTCCTTTTTTCTTCATTTAATTTTTGGCATATTTCATCAATTTCTTTTAAATGATTGATAAGCATGCCCATACCTTTTATCCATTCGGCGTTGGCATTACCGCGGGTGGAAACTTCAACCATAAAATCCGTAAGGTAGCATAACAACAGCCGACCCTTTTCGGAACGCATCAGTTCACGAAGTTCTATTAAATCCACGATAAATACTTTCTACTTTTGAACGGGTAAAAGATTATTGTTGACACCGGCAGCCGCTGTATTTTGATTGGCTGCCGGAATTTGATTTTGGCTTAGAAAAAACTTTTCGGTATTTTCTATGCCGGCATTACGCAGTACTTCTTTAACAATTTGCAGTTTGTTTAAGGGGACGCTTTCATCATTCCAGATTTGCGTAAAAATCTGAATAAGCGTTTGATTGGTGTTAAGTTTTTTCTGAATACCGGTATTATCGGTATAACGATATTCATAATTGCCCTGACGCACCACATCATCAATGGTTTTGGTAACCGGATACCCCAAAATGTTAAGCTTTAAAACCTCATCGCCGAATTTCATATTAGCTTCAAGTTCGGCAACTTTTTGCACCATCGGGACAATAACATTTTGCTTGATGGTATCCAAAGTTTTACCCAAACGCGTGGTTTGTCCCTGAACCTTAATGCTTATTTCGGTGGCCGTGGCTTTGCTTATTTCCTGTTGTCCCTGCATATTGGGAAAAATACCGCTTACGCTTGAAGCCGTATTGTCATAATACTGAATAATATTTTCATTGCTGAACAACGGAAACTGCATTTTGATGATTGCTCCGGGATCTTCAAGACCCTGTTTGTATTCCACTTGTTTACCGGGGAAGAGTTTTACTTTTTCCTCCTTAAAAAAACCCTCCGGAGCATAGGCCGGAGGATTTAGGTTAAGTGATTGAGCATCATTTTGTAAGTTTACTTTATTTTCCTGTTCCTTACATATATCGTAAATGGACCATAATTCGGGAATACCTCGTTTACTGTTGATATCCCTAAACAAAGCCATATTGATAATCGGGTTAATTACCCAGCGATTAGGTTCAAACACCGCCAGATATTTACGACCGATAACTACGATATGCCAGTTTTTTAAAACATTGCCTTTGGGGGTAACATAATCCCCCCAATATTGTAAAACCTCAACCCTATCGCTATCAACCACATCATCGGTTTTATCGGTTTCCGAACGATCTTCATCTTTGGAAGGAGAGTTTAACATTTTATGCAAATCATCAAGCTCTTCTTTTTTAAGATTATACAATTTATTGGAAGCTACCGACTGATAAGTTTCCCATGATTTAATAATTTTACCACAGGCATCCCATTTTTCCTTATCGTCGGGATTAACCCTGGGGTCAAATACCAAATTGAGCGGGTTGATGGCCTCAACATCGGCTCCGTTATAAATTTCCTGATTAAACACCCCGAACAAGCCTTGAGTAAGCAAGGGCTTATCGGCAGAGGAGCTGAATTTATCCAAACGACGGCGGATTTGTTTATATTTTTTTTGCCAACCGATAAACAAACAAATTTCACCGACACTGTCTAAATGCTCAATAGCGGTATCCAGCTTGCGTTGAATACCGATATTATAAAAGGTATTAACCAGTTTTTGTTTTTGCAACAAAGCCGTTTGTGCCGAAAGATCATCAATTCCTTCAACATCAAACATATTTTCCACATTAGAATAGATATTATCCCAAATGTAGGCCTGATGTGTTTGGAATAACGAATAGATTTTATTAAGATGGATATCCGATTTCCATTCGTCATCTTCCGGGACATAAGTTTTTTTTCGGTCATCCAGATAGATTTCCGAATGCAACTTATCGGCAATATTTTTTTGTTTGGTACGAACAGTATCCCAAGATGTGAATAAATCCACCACATCTTGAACTACTGCCCGCTTATCATCGGGATTTCCCGTTGACATAAAGCTTTCTTTTTCAAGAGTATATGCGAACATTATTTTCCTTTCTTATTATAAAAAAATACCGAAGTTATGAGCTTCGGTATTGGTTGTTAAAATTTTAGTTTGAGTTAAAATATTATTTTCTTGTGCTTTAACTATAAAAGTTGTTGCTTATATTATGGATTAAATCTAAACTTTCTTCGTCGGTTTTATGCATAAGGATAATTGATTATGAAAAAAATATACATTATTTCTCTTTTGAGCTTTTTAATGTCTGCAACCAGTGTTAGTGCTGAAATATCATCCTCTATAAATAAATTAGATGATGATTTTATAAAATGTTCTGATGAATTTACTAAACAAAGTACAACATGCCCTGAAACTTGGAGTATGAAATGTTATAACTTTTTAATTGATTTACATCATAAAACCAGAGATTGCTATAAAGATGTAGGTGAAATAATTATAACAGAATACTATAATTTATCTGACAGAGAAGCAAGGGAACGCCTTAATCAGTATGATAATTATATGTATGACAACTATTTATTTGTATATAATGAAACTAACTATTGCCGTAAAAATAATTGTGGCGTTTCACCTTATTTATATAGCGAATACGCCACAACTGAAGCACTAAAAAATTATATATCAACTATAATTAGGTCAATATTAGCTAGAAACTAATAAGCGTTAAATCTGTTTCTATGACCCTTTTCAAAAACTTTTTGAGAAGGGTTGTTCTTTATATTTTCATTTTCAACATCATTAACATTTTTTATAAATTTTGTTCGTATAATATTGTGATTTTGGTGCTGAAATGCTTTTAATGTTTTGGGACCGATGATACCATCATCATTAACACCCAAAGCTTTTTGTAAATTTCTAATAGCTGTTGGCTGTCCTTGAACAATGCTGTCATCAAAAACAATATCGGCAAATTCATCGGGAAGTTGATGAATATTTGTTTTTTGCCAATAGTCTCTGTATAAAATAGCATTAGCCCTTTCTCTTGTTAGGTTTTTTATATCTTCATTAGGATACCATCTACTAGTAATCCCATATTTTGTTTCACCTCCTAAATCATTAGGATGATTAACGTATCCACCTTCGTTATTTATTACTCTACTGTTCATGATATTATTGAAACGTTTATCATCAAGCATCTTATCAATAAATTCTTTACTAAAACCCTCTCCATAAGCTGAGTAATCAACTTTTTTATTGTTATTTACCACTGGTATATCATTACTGGCGATTTTATAAGGTCTGGGGGTGGGAGAGCTGTTATAGCCCAGCGGATTATTATAAAAATCCGCATTATATCCTAACCTTTGCACCCAGTTACTGCTGTTGGCATTGAAGTTATACATATCCGCAAATGGATTATATTTTTTATTTGTCATGATTTATTTTCCTTTCTTTTAAATAAAAAAATACCGAAGTTATGAGCTTCGGTATTTGTTGTTAAAATTTTAGTTTAAGTTAAAATATAATCGTGAGATTTTGTAGTTTGCACAAATTCTCACGATTATAGCTTTTTTATAGCCTTTTTTTACAAAAAATGTCCAGTCCGAAAGTGTCCGAAACTGTCCGATTATGTCCGAAAGTGTCCGGAACCGTCCGAAAGTGTCCGATTTTGTCATTAAATACGCCGTTTTTGTCCGCTTTGAGAGCGGTTTCCCTATCCCTTGTCTGCTTTTAAAACACTAAAGAGGGAGTTTTTATCCTCCCTCTTTGGTATGATGTTAATTTTCAAAATCGGTAAAACCTCCCAAGAAATACATCAATAAAATAGCAACAAATATCAATGAATATCTAACTCTTTGTTTCCAGGTACGATCAGGATAACACAATGCACCAACTATACAACTTATTAAAACAGCATAAAAGATTTCAAATTCGGGTATGAATTTTTGGATAATGACAGTCCAGCTAAAGAACATACAATACCACCGTAAATTAGGTATTTTTTTTATACTTTTTTCGTAAATATATAAAGACAACCTATTACTAAATAGGTTAATGGCTCCTAAGGCTATGGATACAAATAAAACATTGTCCAAAACAAATAAAAAAAGCTCTTCATTATTAACTGCTAGATTGTTATTTAATAAAAAAATTATAAACATCAACAACATATATAGCAGTTGTATAACAAAAGTAACTCCCAATACAAACAAAACATTCTGCAGTTTAATGATCATTTATTACATTTCCCAACAATTATAACCCTCCTTATATATTTAATCTTTTTATGTGCTTTGTAAAGTATTATGGCAATGGTTCTTTTAATAGTGGATAACATTCCTTACCATCAACATAAGAATGTTTAAATCCTTTGACATTATTATTCATATCTTTAATACCGTCTGCAAGTATACCGCTAATACCACCATATGCTTTTCTTTGTTGTGGACTGAAAGATTTTTTGAAAAACTCCGCTATTTCCTTTCCTGCACCCACTGTTAAGCCTAAAAGACCTAAACTCAATCCATCCTTTCCTGATAAACAGCTCATATGTTGATGCTTGTTAATATCTGAAAGTTGTATTTCTCTATCTAATTGGTATTGTTTCAAATAATTTATAACATTTTCCAAGGTAGATTGATTTGTTGAAACAGGATCTCTAGTTTTATATTCTTGCTCATTATTAAATAAATTTTTTGAATTTGTAACTAAATTATACATCGTATCTGTCAGAGAAGATAGGCGATCAGGACTGTTTTTTAGTATTTCAAAAGATCTATTAGGAACAGCAATAATACCCTCTCCAAATCCTTCAAGAGCTGATAAAGCAATATCCCATGAAGTAAAGGGTTTTACTTTAGGGTTAGTATACTGCTTCTTTTGAGGTTGATTGTAACTTTCCAATCCGCTTAAAGATTGTTCAATTTTGTTCAAAAATGTTCACTTTTGTTTAATTTTGTTCAGAATTGTTCAATTTTGTTCGGTTTTGTCATTAAATACGCCGTTTTTGTCCGTTTTGAGAGCGATTTCCATATCATTTTATCTAGCCTAACTTATTTTTCCTTTCTTTAAAAGCACAAAAAAGAGACTTTTACAAGTCTCTTTTTCATTGTTTGATTAAAATAATCTATTCTATATCCAGTGAATCAAATCCTGCCTTATCATCGCATTCCATTCGTGCTTGATAAAGGTATTCTTTTACCACATCTCTAATCCAAAAAGCCCCCGTAGCAATGGCTTCCGTATTGTACATAGTTCCTCCTCTTAAAAGTCCAAAATCGCTATGTTGAACCATATCATGAGCATTTGCATAAAATGCTTTGACAAGTGCATCAAAATCCTGTTTTACCTGCTCATTATACTTTTTGTAATTTCTATCAAAAAGTTTATTGGCTACAGCAATAGAGCAATCGCCGACTTTGTAATAAGTTTCATTCATATCTACCGTAGATGGATTATCCGGCATTTGAATTTTACAATTAGCTAATTCTTCCTCTAAACCTCGTATAAATACATCTTCTTCACCGGAACATTTTTCTGCTTCATATGTAAATATTGACTTTTCTTCTGCTGCCAAACTCAATGTCGGAATTAGTACTGCCAACAGTAAAAATATTATATTCTTCATTTCTCTATCCTTTCTATTTACCATTATAATCTTGCTGCTTTTTACAGCTTCATCATATTTAATTAAAGCAAATGAGCAATATATTTATTATCAGAAACAAAATGCCGTACAACAAGGCATAAAAAGCATATCTATTCATAGCTTGTTTTATTTTCCCTTTATATAACAAAGGAAAAAGAATATAAATAAATAGATACAGGACTCCCCAAAATCCGGTGTATATTTCATATTCCGGATTGTTACTTACATATGTCGTCAAATAACCCAATATCGGCGGTATACACATAAGACCAATTATAAACAGTATTATCTTTTTCATATTATCTTCCCGTTATACAGTGCATATTGTCCGTGTTGATGCGTATTTTGGTTTTAATAAAAAGTTACCTATATTTTACGGATTTTTGATAAGCTTTCCTTGCCTTGTTTCCTATATTCTTACAATAATCTAAGGTATTATGACGATTTTGTAAACATTTTATGGTTTCTCTTTCCCCAACATTTAGAGGTTTTATGCCGAAAACCTATTTTTTGAATTTTTCATATGGCTCGCTTATTTTTTCCATGGCCTTATTAACGGTTTTATTACGAACTTTTTTAACTGCATATTTACCAGCCATGGTAATTAGTTTATTTGTCATAATTTTTTCCTTTCTTTTATATAAAAAATACCGAAGTTATGAGCTTCGGCACTTGTGCATAATATATTTGTTACAAAATTACTATATATTGTGTCTGCTTTTAAAACACTAAAGAGGGAGCTTTTACCCCCTCTTTGGTAATCTCTTACAGACTATAAATCTCTGATAAAGTAGGCGACTATGGCATAAATTATTACGCATATTAAAAAATACAGCGGAGGATTTTTTAATAACGGACTTCTTTTGCTCATATCCTTCTTCTTTGCTCCGGGTATAAGCACTAAAAGCAATGATACTATCAAATATCCTATTAACGCTCCGTAAAAACTGGTCCGAATTATGTCGTTATGGATAATTATCGGATTTCCAGTATCCCTACCGTATAACATCATCCGACTTATCGGAAAACTCAGAGAATACAATAAAATAAACAAACTACCGCCAATATTCATATCACGACTGCGTTTTTGAATCGCTGCCAGCATCGCATAAAATACTATGGCTGTGCCTATGGCTACGAGTACTATATTATTTCCCGTACTCATCAAATCCATAAAACCACCGAGGGTAACCGCTACTATAAAAAATTGTATGCGACCGAATACCCCTTCAAATGAAAAATATATGGTCTTGGCATCCTCTTTGAACAATGCGTCATCTTCTTCCGGCTTTTTTGTTCCTTCTTCCATAAATCACCTCTTATATGATTAACCTTATTTATTTTGTTTTGGCTGTTATAAATAATCCTTTGGTTTGTTTGTAATCTAATACGCATAATATTAAGCTGCAAATAATACACCGCAAAACGGCAATAATTATTATGTATTTTACCAACCTATAAGCATCCAACCAAGATCCGTAAAAACAAAAACCACTGAGTATCGCTTCCAGATTTATCTGAACAAAAATTATCAACATTACGGGAATTACTTTTCCTAATGAAAAGAATTTGTTTAACGATAAATCTTTGAGCAACAAAGTACTTATTTTATACGGCAAAAACACGTATATTCCCATCAGTATCAGCACAAACCATACCTTGCTGTAAACAACGGTTAAAATCGGCGGACATATAAACAAGGCAGCCAAAAACCAAATCAAAGCAAGATAACGTTTGGAATGCTGTTGACAATGGGTGGTAAAATCGTTTATTGTCGGGTTGTTTTTAGGCAGTATATACCATCCCGTCCCCAATACCAAAACATAAAAAATTAAGGGTAAAAATACAGTGTGTATTTGTGGGGTTATTGCCAAACTTTGGGTGTATAATTCCAAAACGCAACCCGATAATATAAACAACAATAGTTCACATATTACAAAAACAGGTTTTATGGTAAGTTTCCAATTAAAGGCTCCGTATGTTTTAAGGACAGAATAAGCCGTTAAGATAAGCCATACATAAACTCCGCTTACCCGGACTGCTTGGTCGGCAACAAGCCAATATTCCCGATTATTTACAATCAAAAATATAAACAAGACCTCTAAAAGAATGTACAGAGCCTTTTTCATCAGCAATCTCCTTGTTTTACTCAAACAATTTTATAGACCTGTTACAAGCTGAAGATGTAGACACAGCTCAAACTAATAAGGGCAGTAAGCACAAGCCCCGCAACGAAAACAAAAGATACAATAAGCCACTTACCAATTTTTGTTAATGTATTGTTGGATGAGAGCATCACAATCTCCTTTGCGATATTTTGTTCCTAACAGCCGTCCTATTTCGTTAGCATAGTTATCACTTAAACTACTGTCAATAGTATTGCGACCATTTTTAACATCACTCTTTTCTTTTAAAGCAGCTTGCACAACTTCTCACGATTATAGCTTTTTTATAGCCTTTTTTTACAAAAAATGTCCAGTCCGAAAGTGTCCGAAACTGTCCGAAACTGTCCGAAAGTGTCCGGAACCGTCCGAAAGTGTCCGATTTTGTCATTAAAAAAGCCATTTTTGTCCGTTTTGAGAGCGATTTCCCTCTCCCTTGTCTGCTTTTAAAATACCACAGAGGGAGCTTTTACCCCCTCTTTGGTAATCTCTTACAGGCTATAAATCTCTGATAAAATAGGCGACTATGGCATAAATTATCACGCATATTAAAAAATACAACGGAGGATTTTTTAATAACGGACTTCTTTTGCTCATATCCTTCTTCTTTGCTCCGGGCATGAACAATAAAAATGCTTGCAAAACTAAATATACTAAAAACGATATTCCGAAAATGTTTTTGAGGTATATATTCTCGGCAATGTCAACTTCTCCCAAAAAATGCAATTGAGCCGTAGCCCCTGTTAAAATACAACTAACAGAGAGTAACAAAATCAGTGCACTGCCTTGCCTATTCATATCATGCATACGCTTTTGAGCTGCTGCCAGCATTGCATAAAGACATAATGCATAACCAAACATCGTCAAAATATATATTCCTGCAGCATTTATAATATTTAGGATAATGTTTAATGTAGCAATGCTTCCGAAAAACTGCAAGCGATTAAAAACTCCATCAAAGGAAAAATAAAAAGATAACGGACTTTCACCCCAAATACAGGTGTTAATATCTGATACAGTAATTTTTTTCATCAACATTCTCCATAAAACTTACCCTACTATAATCTTCAGATTTAAAAAATATGATAATCAATGTCAAGGCAAATTATTTCAGAAAATTCCCAGATTTTTTATAAACATATATTTTATTAAATACTCAATTGAGTTATCTATAATATAGTTTGAATATTTGTATAATTTATCCAAATTTGCTTCGTGAGCCAGTTTTTCAAGTTCTTTTTGCCTTTTTTCATAGCTTCCGTCAAAAAAAAGATCACTACCCAAATCATATAATCCTTTTGATGATGTATTTAGATCTCGTTCTATTCCGCCGACTGCTCCCTCTCCAAATCCTTCAAGAGCTGATAAAGCAATATCCCATGAAGTAAAGGGTTTTACTTTAGGGCTAGTATACTGCTGCTTTTGAGGTTGATTGTAACTTTCCAATCCGCTTGAAGACGGCTGCCGGTTATTGATATTAAAGCTGTTATTTATACCAGAGGCAGTTGTGTTGTCATAAGGTCTGGGGGTGGGTGAGCTGTTGTAACCCAGCGGATTATTATAAAAGTCCGCATTATGCCCTAACCTTTGTACCCAGTTACTGCTGTTAGCATTGAAGTTATACATATCCGCAAATGGATTATATTTTTTATTTGTCATAATTTTTTCCTTTCATTAAATTAAAAAAGATATCCGACGTTTTACGCCGGGTATCTTTTTTCTTGACAAATAATGGTCTGATTATAAATGGTTTATTCTTTGGTTAATCTTTCAACATCTAATTTTCTATGTTCAAAGTCTTTATCAATTTCACCGGTTATAACTACCGTATCACTCGGGCTTACGGTTTGTCCGGCCCAAATTTTTTTACCGATTTCAACCGTCATTTCTCCTGTGGCATCCTTAAAAATATATTTGTCTTTTTTAACCTGCTTTTCAATATTGCCTTTTAAGGTAACTATTGCGTCATCAGGCATTTCCATAGCTTGCTTGACAGTTGAAATATCGGCCTGTGATTGTACAAATCCACCCATGTCACGATGCATCATTTTCATACAATCTTCATAATCGCACTTGGCAAATGCCGCACCTGAAACAGCTACCGTTAAAGCCGTTGTTAAAGCTAAAAGTTTTTTGTTCATTTATCTTCTCCTTATTAAAAAAGTTGGCCTTAAAAAAGATAATTATCGTTTTAGTTTTTTGAAGATGTTTCTCTTAAAGTTTTTTAGAACTATAGAAAATTACAAAAACAAACACTACATAATTATATGTGATAAATAAAAAAGGAGTTGAAAATGTTTGAAGTAAAAATACAAGAATTAAATTCTCCCCGTGTCGGTTTGTGGCACTTGTTTTCGGGAATATTACTTGTAGCTTTAGGTTTAATGGTATGGTTTAATCCTATGGCCAGCCTCATGGCTTTAAGCTTATACATTGGTGTCGGCTTAATTTTGGCGGGTATCGGCTATGTCGCCGTATCTTTAGACTTTGCCTCGGGTTGGCATATGTTTGTCGGCTTAATTGATATCATCTTGGGTATTATTTTTGTTGCCAATTTGGGTGTAACTGCTGCTACCTTGCCTATCTTCCTGGCTTTGTGGATTTTGGCTATCGGTGCGGCTCAACTGGTAAGTTCCTACCGTTTGAAAAAATTTATGCTTCCTTGGCAATTAAGCATGGTCTTGGGACTGGCCGGCATTATATTCGGCTTTTTAATGCTAACTTATCCCGGACTTGGAGCTATTGCCATAACTACCATTTTGGGTTTATATATCGTTTTATTCGGAGTACTGGCCATTATGGAATATGTTTATTTCCGCCGTACCGTAAAATAAATTACGAGCTTAAATTTAATTAAGGGGAGATACTTTTTCCCCTTTCTTTTTTTTAAATTTTAGCTATAATCGCAAATAATTTATGGCCCCAATGTAAAGGAAACTTTTATGTTATATTCGTCAGCACAAGAAGTCTTAGACGCCCTTAAAAACGCCCCTAAAGGTCAAGCTCGTCAACAAATTTTGGCAGATCTTAAAAATCGTAATTTAATCAAAAGTTCGGGAGCAAATGTTACTTTGTATTGCGGGGATATTACAGGCGGTAAAAATTTTTCCGAACAGTTTAAAAATGTGTATGTCGGTCTTATCTCCCGCTTAAATGCCAAAACAGCTGAACCTGACGGTATCGGTGCTTTGGGCGGACTATCCGAGAGAACGGATAAAGACTATTTTAACTTGCTTCCGGATCATAAAAAGCATCAACTCCTTGATTATAAAGATGATGTCATATTAAAAGACGGAAATGTTGTTATAACCGATGACATCAATGTTATCCGTAAAAATAATGTTATACGGGAAACTCGTGAAGAGCTAAATAATCTGGGTATATACGATTATGATATTCCTTTTGAAAAAATGCAGCTTGTCGGAATGCCGGATATTAAAGATGACAATTTTATTATCAATCGTTGGAACGGCAAAGGTATGGCCTGGGCCATTACTCCCTATTGCCATTTACTCAAAACCCCAGAAGATTTACTAAACCGCTTAGTTGCAAATTCTGCCGATATCAATCGCCACGAACATAATTCCGAAGCCGCTCGCTTTATTAAAATGCCTTTGTTTGAAGCCTTAAAAAATTATGGAAATTATAGCGGAGAATTCCGCCTTGAAGACGGACGCAATGCTCAAAGTGATTATCGTTACCCTCATGAATGGCTGGCAACATGGTATTTGGCCTCACAACTGTTAAATCATAACAATGCCGAACTGTTAGCCTTAAAGCAAGAGCTTCAAGCTCAAACTCCTTGGAATATTACTTTTAAACCGGCAGCCCAAAAAATGGGTAAAGATTTAAATTTTATTGCCGATGTGCTGAAAGTAAAGCCTGAAACAATTGCCGCCATGGAAAACCTTAACGGCAATTCTGTTCGGTTATCAAAAGTGCAAAACTGCCGATAAAAGATTGCTTCTCCTTTAAAAACTTATTTTACGGCATATATAGCAGCAAGTAAGGAGAAGAAAAATGTTTCATACAGGCGTAATTAAAAAAGTTTCTCGTAAAACCTGGAATTTTTTAACCGGAAATGTCGGAGCTTTTTTTATCGGTTTTTCGGCACTTATCATAGGTATTTATCAATTTTACATCAATCGTCCGATTTTAGAATACGATACCAATACCCACAGTTTTATATCATCACAAAACAACAACAAATTTAAGGTTGTGGTGGAGGATAAAGAGTACGGAGATTTATATCAAAGTGTAGTTATTTTACAAAATAACGGACAACAACCGCTGGCCGGTTCCGATGTTTCCCGCATTGACCATGATCCTATTCGTATTATTGTTCCTAAAGATGCTCAAATGGTGCACTACACTCTTGATAAGCAATTAACTTCTTCGGCCATAGATGTCAAATTGAGTTTATACCGCGGAGACATTATAATCGGGTTTGATTTTTTAAACCCCGGCGACCAAATAGCCGTTACCATTTTGCATGAAAAACCGGCCGACGATTTCAAAATTACCGGAGCGGCTCTGGGTGTTACCTCTATCAGTCATGTATTAACCGATAAGCAAATTTTATGGATAACGGTGGGCATATTAAGCGGTTTATACTTACTGGTAATTATATTAAGCTTAATGGACCGTAAAGGGTACTTTTAAATTTTGGCAATATCTTCAATAATAAACTGCACCGAGGAATTGCCCTGCCAAACATCTTTATGTAAAACGCCTATAATATTAAATTTTTCACCTCTGGCGTTGAGTATGGTTTTACCCACTTCGGTATCGGCACACCGGAAAGAAATAGCCTTAAGAGAGCCTCCCGTATCCGATGTTAAAAAGCATTTAACATGACCGTTACCGATAATTGAGGCTCTAGAAAATTTAACATTTTCAATTACGATTTTGGGCTCGGGATTTCCGGCTCCGAAAGGTTCCAAGAGTTGCAATTTTTCAGCCAAATCCAAAGTGGCACCTTTAAGAGAAATCAGCCCGTCATATTCAATAATCGGCACTAATCGTTCATCACCCAATTTTTGCTTAACAAACTCTCCGGCAAACTTTTTAAAATCGGCAATTTTATCCTCATTTAACGAAAAACCCGCCGCCATGGTATGTCCTCCGCCTTTGGTAAGCAGTCCTTGCTCTTTGGCAGCCATAACCAAAGCTCCCAAATCCACCCCGGGAACGGAACGAGCCGAACCCTTTACCTCATCGGCTTCTATGGACATAACAAATGCCGGGACATTATAACGCTCTTTGAGCTTTCCGGCCACAATACCGATAACTCCCTGATGCCAATCATTGCCAAAAACAAAAGCTATCGGATACTCCTGAGGCTGTCCTTCAAGTATTTCAATGGCCTGCAATAACACATAAGATTCAATATCCTTTCTTTCCAGATTAAACTGATTAAGAGCTTCAGCCAACTTTCGGGCTTCATCATCGGTTTTGGCACATAACAGCTTGTTACCTATGGAGGAATCGCCTACTCTGCCGCCGGCGTTAATGCGTGGACCTAATACATAACCCAAATGAAACGCCGTCGGAGCTTCGGAAAGACCGGCAACATCGCTTAAAGCTTTAATACCTAAATTTTGTCGCAGAGACATAATTTTAAGGCCTTGTTTAACATAAGCCCGATTTAACCCCAACAACGGAACAACATCACAAACCGTGCCTAAGGCTACCATATCTAAAAATTTTAATAAATCGGGAGCCGGACGAGAGGTATAAAATCCGCTGTTCTTAAGTTCCCGATTAACGGCAACCACGGTTAAAAACACCACACCCACAGCTGCTAAATATTTTAAATACGGATAGTCGTTATCTTCATCCAAACGCTTCGGATTAACTACTGCCAACACCTCAGGAAGTCTGGTTTCCGCTTCATGGTGGTCAAGTACAATAACCTCAAAGCCATCCTCAGCGGCCTTGTCTAAAACATCAAAAGCCGTGGTGCCGCAGTCGGTAGTTACTACAAGTTTAATATTCTCCGTTTTAAATTCGGCAAAAGCCTGAGTACTGGGGCCGTAACCTTCTTCACGATCGGGAATATGAACAATAACTTTTAAGCCGAAGAATTCTAAAAATTTGCGTAAAACCGAACTGGAGGTGGCTCCGTCAACATCATAATCGCCGATAATGCCCACTGCTTCATTATTGGTTACGGCTTCGGCCAAACGCTTGGCAGCAACATCCATACCCTTAAGACACGACGGATTAGGCATCAAGTTTTGCAACTTGGGGTTAATAAAGGCTTCTAAAGATTCACTGCCGATACCTCTTGAAGCCAAAATTCCGGCCACGATATACGGCAAATTACCCGATTGAGCCAAAGCTTCGGCCTGCCGTTCATTGATTGGCGTCTTTACCCAAATGTTGCCGCCTATTGATTTACTGTCTTCAAAATTTATCATCATCTACCCGAATATTATAAAAACATACTTGTTGAATACAATATTTACACAAATAAAACAAGGTACAAAAGTATTTTTTTATTAAAAAAATTTTTCGGTTGCAAAATAAAATAAAAAGTAATAGACTCTTTTAAGTAAGATATTTGACGGGAGAATAGCCATGTTTTCTAAAGTTATTAAATTATTTGCCATAACCTTGCTTATTGTTTCATGCGGAAATAAAAACGAAGGTCTGTCGGAAGTTGTTGTTGAAACCTCAACCGGACCCGTGACCTATTATGTTGAAACAGCACTCACCAAAGAGCAGATGTCTGAAGGATTGATGAACAGAAAAGAATTGAGAGCCGATTCCGGAATGATTTTTATTCTGCAAGGTCAGCAAGATATAGCCATGTGGATGAAAGATACTTATATTCCGTTAGATATACTGTTTTTGAATCAACAGGGCAAAATTATTGCCGTATATGAAAATGCCGAACCCTTGTCTACGACGCTTATCCGCCCCGAAATTACCGAGCCTTTGGGAGCGGTAATTGAACTGAACGGCGGTGATATAGCCAAAAATAATATTAAAATCGGCGACATGGTCAAAAATGAGTTAATTGGCAAATAGTTCCTTTATCGGTTAATCAATTAAAACAAGCTCCGGTGACTAACACGGGAGCTTGTTTTTTCAGGCAAGTTACATAAAAAAACATCTTACCGGATATTATTTTGTATTTGCCTTAAAGAATTGTACTTTATATCATACTCTTTGGCACAATATAAAAGCTCTTCGGGAGTTGTCCATTCTTTTAGACAGTTTATCGGCTCAATCACAGGATAAACATTCCTTTGACACCCGCAAACGAACGGGATTACGACTGAGATTATAATTCCAATCAAAACCGCTCTCATCCTTTTTAATTTCCTCTTGAAGCGTTTTAACTTGTATACGGTATTCGTTCTCATTTTTCACCAACCTTTCGGAGTTTATCTTTAGAGCATTGTTGTATGTTATCAACCGCTTATTTTGTGCTTTGAGTGCATCTACTCTAAAATTAAGGTAAACGCACAATACTGCCAAAATGCCGAAAATTACACCGCAAATTTTTATCATTTGTTGATTTCCTTAACCGGACGCCATACCCAACTGTCAAGTAATTGAAAACCGGTTTGTGATAAATCTACATCAATATAAAAATATGATGTTGCATATATCGGATATCCGATTTGGACATTTTCGGTTGAAACTATACTGCCATTGGGATAATTATCATATACTTCTCTTCCTATAAGCTCTCCTCCCTCATTATATACATTTATGAGCAGGCAATATCCGCTATTACCGTTTTCTTCAATTTCCCAATCAGCATATTTTCCGTAATAATACATAACATCATACCATGTGTTCAGCTTAAAATCAGGCATGACAACTCTCATTGGGGTTTCCCAACCCTGTTCGGAAGAATATCTTTCCATTATAAAAGATACTAATTGACTATCAATTTCAGAATTTTGTTCATCCCAGGAAGCCGTAAAACCAAAACGGACACAACCGTCTGTGGGATTGTCCACATTTTGCGACAAACTATCCGATAAGGCGTACCAAGTTCCTCCTGAACTTATGCCTTTACGCGGCATTTTAAATTTTATTCGAAAACAGTCGGCAGTTTGAGTATCAGCAAACATTCCCGCAAAAATATTTGCCCCGTCATTGCCCAAAGTCAGACGAGTCGTATCGGTTATTTGAGCAACCGTATTACCGTAAGGACCGGCCACTGTTTGTAAATCACCGACGAAAACTATACCTCCTTGGGTATCTTGGTTAATTTCGTACTGTTCGGTACCTGGTTCAGGCTCAGGTTCGGGATAAGAGACATGAGCTTTTAAGGCTGTATTTATCTCACCAGTTGCAAAATTGGCAATATCGGCATTGGCAAATCCGGTTAGCGAATTGGCAGAAATTCTGGTCGGCGAATAGCTCTGCAATACATATCCGTCCTGAGCCGTAATATTGTAGACAATTCCGGAACTACCGTTGAAATTACCCACTCCAACTTTGCTTAAATCTTGTGAAATAGATAATGTCCTATATATATTGCTCGTGGGAATATCAATATTAAGTTTAGTCCAATTATTATTGGCATATTGTAAAAACATATAGCTTCCGTTTGCTCCAATACATAAAACATTGTTGTTGGGATTGAATGTTGGTGTACAACTATCCAAGAAATAAGGTTGCAAATCTATCGGCAATTCATCATCACTCAAGGTTCTTATTGTATAATCATCAACAAATTCGGCCAAATAAATTCTTCCCGAACGTTGTGCAGGTATGGGTGATGTAGAATAAATTAAATATTTATCATCTGATGTTAAACCTATAATATAAAAACTTTTATCACACCCTGATATGTCATTTGTTTTTACAAATTCATTATCAGTTATTTCATAAATACCGCCACCATTTGTTAATGTATTAAAATAATAAAACTTACCGTTCCTCATTATCATACTTAAATAGTTGTTTTTGGATTCCCAAGTATTGGTACTCAAATAGGTGTTTAAAACCGCTCCGGTATTCAAATCAAATTCGTCAACACCAATTTTGGTCGGATTGGTTTTATAATTATCGCCAACATAACGAGAGCTTGTATTGGAAAATTGGTAATATGCCCCGGCATCGCACCGTACATTGTTAAAAAACATTTCCCCGTTTTTACCGTATCGTACAACATCAACTTGTGCATTAGTTGTGGTACTGATTTGTGTAGCCTCAGATGAGGATATATCGTAGACTATATTATAAGTCCAAGCTCTGGTACCGGTCGGATCAATAACAAATCCGTAAGAGTTAATAGCAGTACTATTAGTAGTTTTAACTTGAAAATTACTCCCTGCGATTTGTGTATTTTGATTTATCCATACCTTATCACCGGCATTTATCAAATTGCCGGTAAGATTTACGGCTTGAACGACATCTCCGCTTCCGCCGCTAACGAACTTGTTTATTGCATTTGTTTTACCTAACATAAAATTTTCTCCTTACAAAAATTAAAAACACTTTTATTCATATATTAAAATACATATAAGGCGATAAACAAGCTTAAATGTGTCCGAAAATGTCCGAAAGTGTCCGAAAGTGTCCGATTGTTTTATATTATTAAAAAACGCTAAAAATGTCTGATTTTATAAAAAAACGGGTAAAAATTGTGTATTTTTTGCACATTTTTGCTTATTTTTGTTGTTTTTTGTTTGATTTGGTAATATGAATTGAGAGTGATTTTGTAAACTTATAGAGAGAATAAATAATGTCAAATCCCATTGATACAAAAGTTATCAGCAAATTGGCTGAAATATTGGATAGAACTAATTTAACCGAACTTGAGTATGAAGATGAAGGCTGCCGAATTACATTATCGCGTCAAATCGGCGGAGTAAGTGCCGCAGCTTATGTTCCGGCTCCGCAAGCGGTAGCTCCTCAGGCAGCTCCGTTGCCGACTCCGGCAGATCCGGAAAAAGAAACTCCCAAGGTTACGGAAAATGATTATTCTAACAGTCCGGACGCCGTAAAATCGCCGATGGTCGGTGTGGTTTATCTGTCAAGTGATCCGAACTCGGCAAACTATGTTAATGTCGGCGATACGGTAGCTGCCGGTGATACAGTTTGCTTAATTGAAGCCATGAAGACTTTTAATCCGGTTAAAGCCCACAAGGGCGGACGCGTTACCAAAATTTTGGTAGAAAGCGGCGATCCGGTAGAATATGGTGCTCCTTTGGTAGTTATTGAATAATAAAAAATAAGGATTTTTGATGTTTGGAAAAGTTTTAATAGCAAATCGCGGTGAAGTTGCTTTACGAATCCACAGAGCTTGCCGAGAAATGGGTATTCGCACTGTAGCCGTGCACTCCGAAGCCGATGCTAACGCCATGCATGTCAGATTAGCTGATGAAGCGGTATGTATAGGCCCGGCTCGTTCTGCCGATTCATACTTAAACAAACCGGCAATTATATCAGCCGCACTCATAACCGGAGCCGATGCCATTCATCCCGGTTTCGGTTTTTTATCGGAGAATGCCGATTTTGCGGAAATGGTTGAAAAACACGGTATTACTTTTATAGGCCCTACTTCGGCACAAATGCGTTTAATGGGCGATAAAATTATGGCCCGAAAAGCCGCAGTTGAAGCAGGATTGCCTATTACTCCGGGCTCTCCGGCCTTAGAGAGTGTTGAAGATGCCATTGCCTGGGCCAATAAAATCGGATATCCGGTTATTGTTAAGGCCAAAGACGGCGGTGGCGGTAAAGGTATGAAAATTGCCTTTAATGATGCCGAAATGACTGAGGCTTACACCATGGCTCGGGCCGAAGCTAAGGCTGCATTTACCAGTGATGTGGTGTATATGGAAAAATATTTGCAAAAGCCTCGCCATATTGAAATGCAAATTTTGGCAGATAAGTACGGACATGTCGTCCATTTGGGAGAACGCGATTGTTCAATTCAACGCAATAATCAAAAAGTTATTGAGGAATGTCCTTCTCCGGCTCTTAACGACAGTCAACGCAAACAGATTGGTGATATTGTTCGTAAGGCAATTGAAAAAATCGGTTATCAGAATGCCGGAACTTTGGAGTTTTTGTACGAAGACGGAAAATTCTACTTTATGGAAATGAATACCCGTTTACAGGTTGAACACCCGATTACCGAGGCTATAACCGATATTGATATTGTTCGTGAACAAATCAGAATCGCCAGTGGTGCTGCTCTGGGATATACTCAGGATGATATAACCTTTAACGGACATGCCATTGAATGCCGTATTAACGCCGAAGATCCCGAAACTTTTGCTCCCTGCCCCGGTAAAATTACCGAGTGGCATGCTCCGGGCGGATTGGGCGTAAGGGTAGATTCGGAAGTATATTCCGGCTACACCATTCCTCCGTATTATGACAGTATGATTGCCAAACTCATTATTCACGGTAAAACTCGTAACGCTGCTTTAATGCGTTTGCGTAGAGCTTTGGAAGAGTTTGTTATTATCGGTGTTAAAACCACCATACCGTTGCATCAGGAAATTATATCTCAGGCCGATTTCATTGACGGACAGTATAATATTCACTGGTTGGAACAGTTTATGGAAAAACAACAGAAAAAATAAAAAAGGTCTTTTATGTTAAAAAAATTGTCAATTCGTCAGCTTTTTATTGATTCCTTGGGTTTTATTGGCAATAATATCCCCTTGCTCGGCGTATTGACAATTTTTTCTTTTATCGGTTCTTATTGCGGTAAAAACTTTGGTGTATATGCCAATCGGTTGGCCTTTTTGGTATATGCTTTGTACATATACTTCTTTTACTTTTTCTTTGTAAGCTTATACTTTGGACAAAAGCCTTTGCTTACCAAAGAAAAATTTGTAGATTCCGTTATAAAATTGATTTGCATTTTTGCCTTTTCTTTTTTTGTATTGCTATGCGGACATTTGGCAATAGGCATATTAAGATACTGTAGTCGTTATTTGATAGGATTTCCCGATATATACTCATTTTTGAGGGAAACTTATATCTTTTTGGCTCTCAATCCTTATGCTAAAATTTTGATTTTTGCCGGAATTATTACCCTGCTTACATTTTCCTTCTTTATTCCTGGTTTTGCGTGGATTTCAACTATCAATAATCGTGATAATTCCGTTCTGACAGCTTATTATAAAGTTGGAGGCAACTACATAAAAGTGCTGATGGTATGCCTGCTTATGTTCTGCATTTTTCCCTTATTGATAAGTGCCATCGGAGTTAATACATCGCTTTTTGTTTTATCCTGCTTACATGCTCTGCTTACCGTTTTTCAGATAGTTGTATACTTGCATATGTATGATTTCTTTTACGGACAATAATAAAAGATTATGGCCCTCATCGTTATGATGAATATTTTCTTTTCTGTAGCTTGCTATATGCAGTTGTCTCCGTTAAAACCGTAATCCACTACCACTCCGTCTTGTATCGTAAAATTGGTTTTACAATAGTATATGGCTGCTTCTTGAGACTGCCCGTATTCGGGGCCGATGTCCATAATCTCGTCACTTAATTCCCGTGCATATACCTCTTCTCTGTTAAATGAAGGAGATTTATAAACTTTGCTGTATTCCACCTCATAAGTGTCGGCATCAATAATAAATTGTTCATCGGGCTCACCCCAATACTTGTACAGCATCTCCTGCGGTTTTCCTAACCATATTGCCAGCTTTTGATTGTAACTATCATTTTCTGTGGTAGTTGTGCACCCGCATATTAACAGCAATAAAATATACAATATCTTTTTCATATCTTATCCTATTTTAATATCAAACTTTTTACTCAATCTGGCCAAATCCGCATTGGCTATTTTTATGTTAAACTCTATATACTCATCATGTACTGTCTTGGATTTAACCTCACTGTTTTCATAAAGCCAAGATTGTAATTTTCCGTCCTCTTTTTTAACTTGCAAGCTTACATTCTGCTCCCCGGCAGATAATTTTTTATCAATTACGGACAGTAAATTGTCACAACCCTGTCCGGTTGCTGCCGATAGTAATATAATTGCTTTATTTTGTTTTAGAACTTTTTGCCTTAAAATATTTTTTTCATCATCGCTTAAACGCACGTTGAGATTGTTCATATCGCCATAAACCCGTTTTAACCAACGGTCATAATCATCAAAAGCCCCTTTGATAATCGGCGTCGGCAAATTGCCGTTCAAGAGATACTGTTCATAGCCGCGGGCAAATTTTTCCTGCTGGCGGCGGGTAATAAGCGTTTGTTCCGGCGTAATCCCCAGCCAGTTGGCAATCACGTTCCAACGCTGGCGGTATCTTTCGCTGGCATTGCCACTGCGGGTATAATTCCACATGTTATTAAGCCAATAATGTGCCAATTCATGCGGCAAAGTAGAAAAATCCGCACTTTCAAAGATTTTAATCAAATTGCGGTTGGCGTCATATAAACCTTTGGGTTGCGGTTTGTTTTGATAATCCAGCTTGACATTTCCTTTAATTGGTGTTATATTTAAAGCATCTTCTGATATTTCAGAAGTAAGCCCGCCAACACTCGGATTTGTAGCCGAGACCGTCCGACGGGCTTCTTCATTTACCTGTGCGTCCCAGAAAAAATTACCTTTATCATCTTCTTTGACTGTCAAATGGACATTATAAGTATCATCATCAATATTTATAGGCAAATCGGAGATAAAACCTACGGTATCAGAAAAAATAACTTCCCGCCCCGAAGGTAACTTAACTTTTCTTAAAGTCGGGTCCAAAGTTGCAAAAAGCATATCTTTAGCCATTACCGTGCTTCCCGATAATTTGTTAAAGAGCGATGACTTACCGGCATTGGTATAACCCACCAAAGCCACTATCGGATACGGAACTTTACGACGATTACCTCTTTGTAATTCACGGGTGTTTTTTACTTTTTCTAACTCTTTTTTGATTTTTAAGATTTTTTCATCAATTATACGGCGATCCAATTCTATTTGTTTTTCACCGGGTCCGCCTAAAAATCCGGCACCGCCGCGTTGACGCTCTAAATGTGTCCAGCTCCTTACCAAGCGTGAACGTTGATAAGTCAAATGGGCCAAAGCAACTTGCAATTTACCTTCATTGGTCTGAGCCCTTTCTCCGAAAATTTCCAAAATCAGAGCCGTCCGGTCAATTACTTTGGCATTTAAACTGTTTTCCAAATTTCTTTGTTGTACGGGAGTTAGTGAGGCATCTACAACTACCAGCGATACCTCTTTATCTTCCAATTCGCTTCGTAAATCGGTAATAAATGAATTGCTGAAAAAGGTGGCGGGTTTTATTTCTCGTAATTTAGGATTGCGAACTATGACAACATCCAGACCTATGGCCGCCGACAAACCCATAGCCTCAGCTAAACGGCTCTCTGCCGACATTAACTTTTTTTGATTGATAATAAGCGGACAAACCACACAAACTTTGGTCGGATGCAAACGAACTTCTTCGGCCAAGGTCTAATCTTCTACAACATCAACCGCCGTACTCGGCATAATTGTGGACACCGCATGTTTATATACCAATTGCGTATGGCCGTCTCTTCTTAAAAGTAATGATCCCTCATCAAACCAGGTAATCACTCCTTGCAGCTTAACACCGTTAATTAAAAATACGGTAACCGCTATTTTATTTTCTTTAATATCATTTAAAAAATCGTTCTGTGCATTCTTAGTCATTTAATAATATCCTTTATAGGTTATTTTTTCTTTTTACAATACTTAAGATAAGCATGAACTTATAAATAGTAAAGCTTTGATTTTTTTACAAGGGGATAACTTTTATATTTTACTCTTCAAAATTATTTTCAGGAGCTTCCGAAGCACGGTATTTTTCAAGTTTTTTTAGCAACATATTTCTTTTTAAGCGGCTTAGCCTGTCAATATATAAAATCCCGTCCAAATGGTCTATTTCATGTTGCAAAACAACCGCTCGGTAGTCAGATGCTTCCAATTCTTGTTCCTTGCCGTTATAATCCGTATATCTGACTTTTACGCTTTCATGCCTTTCAACTTCGGCACTTTGGCCCGGAACCGACAAACATCCTTCGCAAAAAAGTATTTTTTCTTCCGACTTATAAATAATTTCCGGATTGATTAAATACATCGGCTTTCCGGGTTTGTAATTACCTTCTTCGTCGCGTTGTTCGGTATCTATAACTATTATGCGTTTGGAAACCCCGACTTGCGGAGCGGCTAACCCTACCCCTTTGTCGGCATACATGGTTTCCAGCATATCATCCAATAATTTACGGATTTCGTCATCAACCTTAAGCACTCTTTCGGCTTTTTGGTGCAATATCGGATGCGGATATTCGTATAATTTCAAGATACTCATGACCTTCTCCCGTGTTGATTACTCTCTTATGGCATGAGCTATTTGATCAAGCAATGCATTGACCATTTTCGGTTCATTCTTGGTATAAAAAGCATAAGCTAAATCAACATATTCCTGAATAAGCACTTTGGTATCAACATCCAAGGTGTTGCTCAGTTCATAAACCGCACACAATAACAACGATTGCATCGTTCCGTCCATGCGGTCTAAGGTCCAGTCGCCTTTCAGATAGTGCGATAAAGATTTTTCCAATTCCTGTTTTTTGGAATGTACGCCTCTGACCAAATGTTCAAAATACTCTTTATCTATCGGTGATATTTCTATTAGTTCCTCACTTTCCGAGATATTATCTTCCTCTATTACATAGCGGCCGACTTTACCTTCCGTAAAGTCTTTGATTACCTCATCTACCGGAAGTTGGCCATAAGCTATCATATATGTTGCCTGAACCGCAGCCAGACGGGCTCCCGATTTACGACGAATTTTTCTTGATACAAACTTAGTCATGATTACTTTCCTCTGTTTTTATTTCACTTGCCGGTTTAGCCAGTCTGTCTATGGTTTCAACAAAATCTTCAAAATCTTTTATCTCTTTAAAATCTTTATAAACGGAGGCAAACCTTATGTAAGCTATATTATCCAAACGCGACAAGGCATCCATTACCGCTTCGCCGATAGCCTCGGTAGTAATTTCGCTTTCACCGGAGCTTTCAAACCCTCGTTGAAGGGAATTGACTATTTTTTCAACCCGCTCGGCGGAAATCGGACGCTTGCGAACCGCCAGTTCTATGGAACGATATAATTTGTCACGATCAAAAAATGTTCTCTCTCCGTTTTTTTTGATTACTATCAATTCCCGTAGCTGGACTCTTTCAAAAGTCGTAAAACGCGAGCCGCATTCCGGACATTCCCGACGACGGCGAATCGCCGTATCATCATCGGCATTTCGCGAATCTTTAACTATGGTATCGTCACAACCGCAAAACGGACACTTCATTATTTGCTTCCCTTTTCTTTCAATTCTTCTGCCACTTTGTACAAGCATGAAGAATATCTTGCTCCTTTTATAAGGACAATATCATCTTTTTGCAAGAGTTTATTTAACAGGAAATCGGCAACTTTTTCATAATCGGCAAAATAGTAATGCTCTTGATCTACCGATAACTCGTTTAACATATCCTGCATCTCGGGACAAACCCCGATAACTATGTCTATTGAAGTATTAGCAATGTACTTACCGATTTCTGTATGTTTTTCTTTAGATAGTTTGCCAAGTTCGGCCATTTTACCCAAAACGGCAATTTTACGGCCCGAACACGACATTTTATCTAATGAGGTTATGGCCAACTTCATGGCTTCGGGCTGACCGGAATAACTGTCATCAATTAAAGTGTATGTTCCTTTATTATCCGGCAGTTGCAACCGATAATGTTTACCGCGTCCTTCCAAAGCACCAAAATCTTTAATGTGACTTGCCGCCTTTTGCACATCAAGGCCTAAAACCTGTACAACTTTTAATACGGCCCAGGCATTATAAAGATAGTGTTCTCCTTCCTCCTGAGTGGTAAAATTTGCTTTAGGAAGATAATCTTTGCCGAATTTTACTATATGAAAAGTATATTTAGCGGCCTGCTTTGCCAAAATGTCGGCAAAGTTGGTATCGGCATTGATAACTGCCGTACCATCAGCACTTAAGCCTTCAAAAATTTCGGCCTTAGCATAGGCTATTTCCTCAAAATTATTGAAAAATTCTATATGCATCGGATAAACATTGGTAACTAAAGCAACATCCGGCTTAACATAAGATGTAAGCTTGGAAATTTCACCTTTGGAACTCATTCCCATTTCTATAACCGCATAATCGGCACTCATATCCAGATTGCACAAACTTTCGGGAACACCTACTTGATTGTTATGATTACCGAAACTGCCGTAAGTTTTGCCGAAAAAAGATAATATAAACTTCAATTCTTCCTTAGTGGTGGTTTTACCGGAACTTCCGGTCAGGCCGATGACTTTGCCTTTAAAAAGCGAGCGATTATAGGCACCTATCAGGCCGTAAGCATGTAAAGTATCAGGCACGACAATTTGTTTTTCGGGATTTATACCGTCAATTAAGTGGTCAACAATCACCAACGGACATCCGGCATTGATGACTGAGGCCGCAAAATTGTGCCCGTCAAACTTTTCGCCCTTTAGGGCAATAAAGACATCATGCGAACCACATCGGCGGCTATCGGTAGAAACGCCTGATATTTCTACCGATATAACCTTTGAACGGGAGCCTACGATTTTGGCTATTTTTGAAGAACTGAGCGGTTGCATTACTTATTGCCTTGCATATCCTTCAAATCCGGACTGGCCTTTACATAATTTTCAACCATAACCGCCGACTTTTTGGGAGTAACCACACATCCCGGACCGCCGACACATCCGCCTTCGCAGCACATTACCTCAATCAAATTAAATTCACCGGCACTTTTTTTGGCGGCATACATTTTTAATTTACGAAAAGCTTCTTTATTTAAGCCGTCAATAGCTTCGCGTTTACAGGGAATTTTATCGCCTATAATATGAGCCACGGCTCCGGCCACACCTCCGGTTACGGGATAAATTCGTCCCTGAGCCGAAGCCACATGCTCAAAGCCCGAAGCTTCGCAAGTATTGACATCAATACCGGAACCGGCCAAAACGGCGGCTAATTCTTCAAAAACCCAAACATAATCAACATTAGGATTTTTTTCCGCCTCAATCCGTTTTGCCAAACAAGGTCCGACAAATACCGTAAGACAATCCGGCATTTTGTTTTTAACGATTTCGGCAATATAGTACATCGGAGTTTTGGTGCTGGATACATAGTGAGCTAACTCAGGAACCAAGGTTTCGGTAGATTTGAACCAAGCCGAACAGCAAGAAGTAGTCATGAAAGGCTCACCTTGCTCCATTCTTTCAATAAATTCGGCGGCTTCTTTTAAAGTAGTAACATCGGCACCTTCGGCAACTTCAACAACTTCGGCAAAGCCGATTTTCTTTAAGGCCGTAATTACTTTACCGATATCGTTGCCGAACTGGCCGACAATAGCCGGAGCCAACATGGCAACAACTTTTTTACCGGAAGATTTTATTTGATTTAAAACATCAATCATCTGCGAATTATAAACAATAGCTCCGAACGGACAGGATACCAAGCATTTTCCGCAAGATACGCATTTGTTGTAATCAATATGTTCAAAACCGTTTTCATCCTTATTTATGGCCCCTACCGGACAAGCATCTTCACACGGAACCGGAGCTTTATTGATGGCCCCGTAAGGACAAACATTGGCACACATGCCGCATTTAATGCAATTTTCCTGATGAATAAAAGCTTTATCTGCCACCGTAATGGTCTTTTTAGGGCAGTTTAATTCGCAAGGACGAGCCACACAACCGCGACACATATCGGTTACGGTAAAGCGAGTTTTCATACAGGCGGCACAAGCCGAAGGTAAAACCGACATGGTAGCTAAAGGAGCAGATTTCCTTGCCAGTGCCGATTGGGCAAAATCAGTTAAAGAGCGGTTCAAATCTTCATTTTCGGGAGTAAAGCCCAACACCGAAATGATTTGTTCTTTTAAGACCCGCACATCTTTGGCAACGGAGCCGCGGAGGGCTTTATCACCGGCTAAAATTTGCGGCAAATCATTTATATCTGCAAAATTATTTTTCAAAAAACTTTCGGCGACTTTACTTAACACTTCAAACCGTATGGCTGAAACATTATTTTTGGCTGCAAGCATCGGATTATCTACCTTTCAATATATAAAATTCAAAACTTTTTATCTTATAGCAACTAACTTTTTAAAAAGCAAGCAATTTTAAGCCTTACGGCAAAAATAACCCATTACCACCTATATGGCCGGAAAAGGCGGAAGAGAATAGCCTTTTTATTATAACAATCGTACAAAAAACGGTGCTTAAACTCAAGCACCGTTTTTTGTGGCAAGATTATTCTATCTTTCAGATATAAATATCCTGCCGTCTTTTATCTTACATTTGCCGCCCAGCGGAATGGTCGCTATCGGCGTAGTGTGCCCCATATCAATATTGGCTATAATCGGCATATCTTTTAGTTCCGGCTTATCCAAAATAAATTCCAAAGCTTTCCTGTCAACTTTGGAAGCTTTCTGAAAACGACCGATAACCAAACCTTTTACATTTACAAAATCTTCCTGATTTAATAAAGCTTGCAAATTGCGTTCAAAGTTGACCATATTGGTTTCCTCATCATCTTCAATAAACAATATGGTGTTTTTTTCAAACTGCGGACGATACTTGGTTCCTAGATGCAAGTTAAAGGTACACAAGTTACCCCCGATAATTGTGCCTTCGGCCTCACCTTTGCTAATCTGCCACCAGCCTTCGTTCTTGATAAATTCACGTTCTTCTTGATTGATGTACCATGCATCATCGGCCCACTCGCCAGAAGCTTTCAATTCAAAATTATCATCCTCAAACAATATATTATGAGCATTACTTAAAGTATAATCACAACCTTTCAACATACCCAACGAGCTGTAATGGGGTCCATAATAAGTTACCATTTTGGTTTGAGCATATATGGCTGCATGTAAGGCCGTAATATCCGAAAAGCCCGAAAAAATTTTGGGGTTTTGAGCAATTAAATCATAATCAAGGTGTTTTACCAATTGGTTTGAATTAAACCCGCCTATTACCGTAAAAATACCTTTTACCGATTTATCGGCAAATGCCGTATGGATATCGGCTACCCTTTTTGCTACCGTTGCCGAACCTTCCATGTCAAAATTTTCATCCGTGGTATTGGGAGCAAATACTACTTCCAAACCCCAGCTTTTTAAACGTTCTTCGGCAATTTTACGACAATCGGCCCCTATAAGTTTTAAGCCCCGCGACGGAGCTATTATCATAACTTTATCGCCTTTTTTTAATTTTGCAGGTATTATTGACATTGCTCTTCCTCCTTATTTTCGTCATTATGCTTATTTTCCTGATAAATATGAAAAAATGTAACCGGTTTAATATCGGTTGCTTTATAAACTCTTTTGCGTATCTGCCCACGAATAAAGTCTTTGGTGGAGTTATCAAGCCCGCCGTGTTCGCTTAAACGAGCCTCAATTAAAGGAATAACCGTTTCTTTTATTTCTTGGCTTAATATTTCCCAATCTTTTTCTTCCAAAATATCTATGGAGGATATTTCCAAATCGGCTACTTTATTGTCAGCAGAAATAATGCAACTCACAAACAAACTGCAATTATACGCTATGCGGCGGCGATTTTTGATTAAATCGGACGATAATGATACCTGCCGACCTCTGTCAACACCCATAATATCGGAAAAAACTTCCTCTTCTTTCATTATATTACCGTCTTTTAACCAAAATAAATCACCGTTTTGCCCTGAACAAACCTCCTTAACTCCGCACTTTAGTGCAAACCTTTTATGCTCCCTGATAAATCGTTTATCCCCATGCACCGGAAAAACAATCTGCGGTTTTAAAAGTTTGTACATTTTTTTGAGTTCTTCTTTGGAAGGGTGTCCCGAAGTATGAACTGCCGCCGTTTCCTCGGTAATTACTTTTACTCCCAAATCTATCATTTTCTCTTGCATTTTTTCAATTTTTTCCTCGTTACCGGGAATGATTTTTGAGGAAAAAATAATCGTATCATCGGGACCGAGTTTAACATATTTGCTCTCACCCTTGGCAATCACACTCAAAGCACTGCGATAATTGGCCTGCGAGCCGGTGCAAATATATAAAGCTTTATCCGAAGTTATGCCCTGAACTTCTTCGGGAGTATAAACCGGCGGTAAATCGGCAAAATAGCCGCATTCTTTGGCCGCTTTTATGTTTGTCCATAAGCTTTTGCCCAATAAAATCGGCGTGCGGCCGGCTTTTTGGGCAGCTAATACCAAACTTTCCAAACGCATTAAATTGGACGCAAAACAGGTTACTATCAACCCTCCCTTAATACCGGGTATCAACTCCTCCAGATTTTTACGAATTTTTGCTTCACTGGCCTGAATTTTATCCAGCATGACATTTGTTGAATCGCAAACAAACATCATTACTCCTTCCTTGCCGGCTCTTTTTAATGAATCCATACCGGTCGGCAGCATATCAAGCCGTCCGTCATCAAAACGCCAATCCGTGGCATGAAAAATGTTACCGTATGCCGTTTTTATAAACAAACCGCAGGTTTCCGGTACCGAGTGAACAAGAGGAACAAACTCTACCCTAAATTCCGCTAAATCTACCACATCTCCTGGTTTTACCTCTTTAATCGGCACCAGATTTTCCATTTTATATTCTTTTAATCTGCTCTTTATTAAACAAGCAGCAAAGGCCGTGGCATATACCGGAGCTTGCAAAGATGGCCAAACTTGAGCAATAGCTCCCATATGATCTTCATGTGCGTGAGTAATAAATATACCCTCAACTTTATCTTTAATTTCTTCCAAAAATGCAGGTGATGCATAACACATATCCATTCCCGGATAATCATCATTTAAAAATCCGTATCCTGTATCTACCACAATCCACTTACTGTTCACTGAATAAGCATACATATTCATACCGATTTCATCGGCTCCGCCCAACGGTAAAAAATATATTCCTTCCTTTTGCAAATTACTCTCCCTTTTTATCTCTGATATCAAATAAATCGCCGGCCAACACCTTAATATTCCGATTGTTCTGTTCTAAAATCAGGCTGCCATTGTCATCTATACCTCTAAATACACCTTCCTGTTCCCGATTTTCCTGTTTTATTATTATTTTTTGGCCTAATTTAAATGCGTTGTCAAGCCAGGCTTGCTTAAATTTTGCAAATCCGCAACGATTATAATCTTCCGTCATGGTATCCCAAATCTCCACAAACCGCTTTAATACGGCTAAACGATCCGTATTGGCTCCCAAATAATTTAATCCGGTCGTTGTATATCCGGTCTGATTTTGCTTAGGATGTGCCACAATATTAACGCCTATACCCATAATCCAAAAATCATCCGGACCTTTTTCAAATAAAATTCCCGATATTTTGGCTCCGCCTACTAAAACATCATTGGGCCACTTAACTTTAATATCCACCTTAGGGCAAAAATATTTTACCGTATTTAAAACTGCCAATCCGCTTAAAATAACCGTTTGCCCTAACTTATCAAGCGGCAGATAAAAAGCCAAAGACATAAACAAATTATCTTTATAACCTATCCAGCTTCGGCCTCGCCTCCCCTTACCCTTGTTTTGTTCTCGGGCCGTAATTATACAAGGCTTTTTTATTTGCTTGCATAATTCAAAGACGGCATTATTGGTGCTGTCTACAATCTCCACATCTTTCCATAACCATGAATTTATATTTTCCATATCAGCTTACCATTTCCGATAACAAATTATTGACCGTCTCCGAAAGTGCTCCGGCATTGAGCATAAGCCACATTTGTAATAACAGATTTAATGCTAAAAATAAATAAACACTAAATTCTCCGCGATCAAAATTGGTACTTTTTTTGGTAAAAAATATGGTTCGCGAAACTTGAAATAAGGCAGATAACAGCAATAAAGCGGTTCCGAACACAACAATCATTAACAAATAATTTTTATCGGCAACAATACGGTGTAACAATTCCCATAAATTTAAAAATCCCCATAACGGAGCCACATTGGTAACCGACAATAGGAAAAAAAACAGTGTCAAGGCCATAAAGGGACGAACTTTGAAAAAACCGTACAGAGTATTTAAAGTGCTTAAATACTCACCTTGGCTTTTAAAACCATAAAATACGGTATAAACTCCCAAGCATGTCAAAACATAAAACAATAGGCCGCAAACAACATACACAACCGACTGATAATTAAACGGTGCAATAACCATTAAAAGAATACCTAAATTAAACAAAGCCATAAAAGCAAATATCCGTCGCAGATTACGACTGCTGTTAGCCCCTATTGCCCCGATAATAATACAGATTATGCCCAGACATACATAAAAAGATTCAAGCCTAGTACTTAACGAGGCAAACACTTTTACATTAAGTTTGATAAAAGTTGTCCATAAAGCCATAACCGGCACAAAAGTAAAATAAGCTGCCACCGGTAAAACTGCCGGACCGACAATATCGGTTATGCCAAAATGCAGCGGAGCAATACCCATCATAAACAATAAAACCACTAATAAGCCGCCTATAGTTATAAAAATTTGCGGCATGGGCAAGGTTTGTATAAAAGCAAAAGCGTTTGCCAAAGACCAATTTTTAGGGGCAAATAAATATAAAGAAACTCCCAATAATACTATACAAAGAGCCGTATTTATAAGATATTTTCCGCTTATGTTATGAAACTCTTCATTTTCCTGACTAAACCGTAATAACATATATTGTAACAGTAAAATGGCCGTTAAAATTGCCGCCATTATTCCTAAATTAACCGTGGCAACCAATATTTTAAAGCAAAACAACAACAATAAGGCCAAAACACAAAACCAACACGAAGGAAGTCCGGAAGCCGTAAACCATTTTAATGACAAACTTAACCACACATACATCATCAGAGCGGTTAAGATATAGACAGCAAGCGAAAAAGCGTCATTAGACATATACTCCGGCCAAATATTTTTATCATAAAAAAAGATTAAAGATAATAAATCGGCCACAATAAACAGCTTGGCAACGGCAATATAACCTTTGGCCGATTCATCGCTCCAAATACGACGAACCGAAAGCACTAAAACCCCTGCCAGCAGAAAAAAAACATTAACATATCCGGCCAATATTTCCATTGATTTTTCCTTAATAAACAAACCATAACGGTTTAATAAAAGACAAAAACAAAATGCTCATTACCGCAAGGCACATACCGAACTGAACATTATCAACATCTCTTAGGGTATCCTTTGTCGGCAGCATGCACTCATTATCTTTAAGCGAATATAAGTGTTGCAATAAAAAGGCTGCCGCTAAAAGGAGCGTTAAAACAGCAGTAACACCTATATAAACATTGGTATAAAGGACCTGAGAAACTATAATAAAATTATTCCAGAACAATGCCGAAACCGGAAAACCGATGGCTACCGATATCAACAAAGAGTAAGCAAACGAAGCTTTGGGTAATATGCACAATATTCCGTTTAAGCTTCCCGGAGATTTATTATTTTCTTTTTCCAGATGGAAAGCCACCATGGAGAGCCCGGAAAACACCAAAAGAAACGCAAATAAAGAATAAGCAATGTTGCGTTGTAAAATATCGGTCGGAGCCAATATACCCAACAAATAAAGCAAGTAGTAAATAAATATGTAAGAAAAAAGCTTGTCACGAGCGTTGTTAAGGCTATATCCGCGAAAGGCTAAATACAACATGGTAGCGGCACAAAATATGGCAAATACCGGCGTTAAAGAGGAAATTTGTTCCGGAATTGCCGCCGGCCAAAACCGCAAAAATCCGAATAATCCGGAAATGGGCAGCATATTAGCACAAATAAAAGTCAACGGATTGCGGATAACCGTATTAACCGAGCTTATCCAATAATGAAATGGCCAAACAGGAATCCGAAACATAAAGCCCATAAATATGCAACTCCAAACCCAAATTCCGGATTGCCCGTCAAGTTTAATATCGGAAATATTAGCAATAAGAATATTATTTGGCTCAGAGCAATAGAGCATAACAACGGCAAACAACAACAAAAATGTACCCAAAAAATTATACAACAAAAAGCGTCCGGGTATCCGATTATCGGCATCCATACCGATTTGCATAAACAAAGGAGGTATCATAATAACAAAAAATACATAAAAAGACATCAAATCAAGAGCGGAAAACAGCCCGGTATAAGCACACAGAAACAGCAACGAAAAGCCTATTTGAAATTTTTGATTTTTAAAATGCGATCTTAGACTTAATATACCTATCAGTAATGCCAGGTTAATACCCAATATCATAATCAGAGCAAAAACATCTACCCCAAAGGATATACTCAAGGTTTGAGGCAGCAACCATTTAAATGTGGTAACATATTGAATATTATCACTTTCCGTATTCATTTGGGAAAACAAGACCAGGATAAGAGCAATATTAAACAGCAAAGTCCAAACGGCAACGGCCGCCGCATTTACGGAAATTCCCGTACCGTTATTATCGCGTGACAAAGCCACAAACAAACTTCCGAACAGAGGCAGAAAGATAATCATTAACAACAAATTTTCAGCCATTAAGCCCCCTTGTCAAAAACCAAAACAGTAAAAACACGGTTATCAGCACGGAAAGCAAATAACGTAAAGCATTTTCACGACTGATACGGCGAAAAATACGGACGGTTAAGCCGCTAAAAGTATTTATAATTAGTATCAATGTTTTTTCAAAAAACATAAAATCAACAAAAATAGTCAGAGATTTGCCGATAATTTGCAAAGGTCTGGCCAGTATTTTATCATAAATATTTTTAAAGACATCGGCATGTTGCCATTTAAGCGAAGTTGTATTCGTATTTAAGATAAATCCTATGGGGGATAAAATAAAAAACATTAAAAACAAGGCCAATGCCGGTAACGCCGCATACCAATATAAGTTTTGCCAAAACATTATGCCCATACCCGAAGTCAAAACTGCCGCCAAAATCCACAGCGGACGATGATCATAATCCGTTCTCAGACTTTTAATAATGTTATCAGATTGCAAAGCTTGAATAAACACCCAAGCTCCCGCTAAGGAAAACAAAACCATAAAAGTCATAATAAAGGCCGTATACCTATCCGTATAAGCAAACAACAGCATGGCAACTACGGCCCATAAGGCCATCCAAATTGCCAAAAGCAGATAAAGCGGGAGCGGATTTACATAATGTACTTTATTGACAATCAGAGCATTAGTTTCCCTAAACCAAAAGTAATGAATATAATACAGGCACAAGTTAAACATAAAGGCGGCAATGATTATACAAGAAAAGCTTTCATCCCATATAAAATCGGGATATGTTAAAAGTTTAAACAATAAAGAAAACAGCATCATATTAAGGTAGACGGTTTTTTCTTTTAAATCACGAATCAGAATCGCTCCGATTGTGCCCCATATCAGGCTTAAGGCTATAATAATATTGATAATCAGGTAAAGAGGTTCAAATTGCCGCAACACGGGGAGCAGTTTGGCAGTAAGAATAAGAGCCGTCATCGGCGAAGAGAGGTAAAACACCAGAAAGAATCTATGAAATTTGGCACTTTTTAAGTCCAATAAAAAGCTATGGAAGATAAAGAAGCCGAATTTTATACACAGACTAAGAAGGATAACCACGGCCACAAAGTTATGAAAAGGTACCACAGATTCGCCGAGTGCCGACAAGTTAAGGTTAAGCATATTACCGCGAAGTACGGCAAAAGCCAAAAAGAGGCCCATATCGGCCGTAAGGTTATACATGGCATAGCGGCGTCCGGCATTGATATCGCGTATTAAGAACTGGCTTAGCATATCAATAATAAAGACAAAGGTGATGAGTTGGATAAAATTTTGTGAAGTAATAAGCATTACCAGCGATATAAAATTTAAAATGATAAATACGGCAAGATTTTTCTTTTTAGTTTCGTAACGAAACAGAAAGTTATTAAAGAGAGCTATTAAAGAGATGGCAAAAAAAGGAAAGACTTGTGTATAAACAGCCAAATCAGAATTGATGCTTAAGGAAACATCCCCGCTGCGAGTACTATCCCAAAGGATAGAATAAGTACTTTCGTATCCCGACTGCCAAGCGTCGGCATAAAATCCGAATGCCGATGCAAAGATTAAGGTCAATAACAGAGAAAAGAGAGTATCATAACGAGCTTTGGTTTTCCACAAAGACGCAAAACAAACAAGAGCAAGAGAAGTAACAATTTGAGCTATCATGCACAACCTTACTAAAAAAGGGCCGTAAAGCCCTTTATGACTAGAAAAATTTAATCCATCAAGGCTTTAACATCTTTGACGATACGCAACGGAACTTTATATTCACGCACCACTTCGTCATCATTGTCAATTTCCACGACTTGCATTGAAGTAACGGCCTTCAAGGCACTTCTGGCTCCCTCAACTATATCATCAAAATAGACAGTACTTTCATGGCTGCGATAGAGGAGAGCGTACGGAGAGCCGTCATACACAAACAAAGGATTTTCCGGTCCGCCGCTACGTTGTTGAAGAATAATCAAGATTTCACCCTTATCGTTTTGTAAGATATCATATCTGCTTTTATCATCGGCAACAATTTGATTTTCAGCCATTTTTAACCTCATTTATACATATATTATCATAACATTTGCGGTTAAGGTAACACATAATTATTAAGAAATAAACACTAAAATTATTTTTTTGAACTTTTTTTTATTTTTTCTGTTGACAGGTAAAATTTTATACTCTATATACTAGCTCATTGCGTGAGGGCTCGTAGCTCAGTCGGTAGAGCATTTGACTTTTAATCAAAGGGTCATGGGTTCGAATCCCGTCGGGCTCACCAATAAAAACCTTTCCCTTTTGGGGAAGGTTTTTTTGTGCTTAAAGCCCGTGTGGGATTTAAACCCATGAAAATGAAATTTAATGTTCTTTCCTACAAAATTCTAAAATTATAACAAATCAGTATAATACCTCTTAGCCCAAATTCATACAATCGGACACTTTCGGACATCTTCGGACACTTTTGAGCTTGTTTATATCCTTATATATGTGTTTTAATATATGAGAAATGTTTTAGACTTCATAAGGAGAATATAGATGTTAGGAAAAACAAACGCAGTGAGTGCAAGCGGACGGCTTAGATAAAATCAAAGCTAAAATTGCCGGATTTGCCGTTAATTTATATCAAATGATACAAGGCGGTTGGAAGAGGTCTTGACTATTTATAAAAAAAAGCTTACGACTTTTTAAGCATGTCCGGTACGCATTATCATTCGGCTTAAATCTATATTGGACTCCTCTATGGCCTTTTCCCACTTAAATTCATCGGGCGTATTAAATATCAAATCCTTATCGGACGGAACTACCAACCATCTGTTGTCCATTAACTCATATTCTAACTGCTTGGGCTCCCATCCGGCATAGCCTAAGGCTATCAAATTTTGCTTCGGGCCCTGCCCTTTGGCTATATCGGTTAGTATATCCACACTTGAAGAAACCGCTATGTCCTTATCTATCCTAAATGTACCGGGCTTGAAGTATTCGCTGCTGTGCAAAACAAAACCCCGTATTTTATCCAGTGGCCCTCCCTGATATAAACCTAAGCTCTCCAAATCAGGCCGCGGCTTTATATCTAACGGTACCGCCAAATCAAAAAATGATATATCCGTCAGTTTTTTATTGATAATCAAACCTACCGCACCATCTTTGCCATGCGTGCACATGTAAACGACCGTTTCCTTAAAACGATCATCATCCATATCCGGCATGGATACCAAAAATTTGCCGATTAAAAAGTTGTTATCAATAGCTCCCATTTATTGTATATATCCTAAAATTGTATTTGTCTGTTTAACTTCTTTAGTGTACCATATCCTTATTAAAAAGAAAACCCTTTTGTAAGTTGATATGCTGACCTTACTTAAATATATAGTTATTTTTATCTTCGCTGTCAATATAACCACGGTATCGGCAGCCGATGTTACTCTTGATATTAAACCGGATCCCGCAGAAATTGTTCCCGTTTCGGGTAGGCTTGATTTGCCTCATGCTTTATCTATGCGTGATTTTATTAACCAAAGTACCGACAGTTCCGTCGGTAAACTTATAATACTCGGCAAATATTTTGATGAAAAATACCCCGGAGATTTAATCAACCGCGATTTTTCCGCCGATGTTGCCGTTATATTTCCCGAATTATCCCCTCAGGAAGTTTACGACCAAACCAAGCTTATTCGTAATGCCGTAAGACTTTATCGTTGGGGCAAACAAAAATATGCCGATATTAAGGCCTCTTTTTTGGTACCTGAAGAACCTCCGATTATGGCCGATGAAAATGATTTTGATCAACCGCAAAATTATCGCTATCTTGAAACCGAAGACGGTAAATTCGTTCTTGTGGAAGATTTTACAAAAGTTCTTTCTTACGGTTCCAACCCCCGAGATGTTAAAGCTCGCGAGGCTTATCAACAAAGGCTGGCTGATTCCAAAAAGCAGAAAACCGATTTTGATAAATTTAAATCCATGGTCGCTAAACTGGAATTTTCCAAGTTGCCTTTTTACGGTGTTTCTTTACCTAATCCTTTAGTTGGTAATGCCGGTGTCGGCCCTTGGCAAAATAAAGACGGATTTAAAGTTCGCCTTATATCCGAAATGGCCAATATCAATTCCTTATCTCAATTTACTTTGGCCGTTCATGTTGATATACCTTCTCATCTTTTTATATTGGCCAACAACCTCCCCGGCTTATCAAAGCCGCAATTTGAAATTGTTACTTCCGAAAATATTAAAAGTTACAACTTTTTTTACCCGCTTCCCGTTAAATTTACCGATGAAAAAATGATTGCCGCTTATGCCGGCGATCCGGCCTTCCCGATTACGATTGAAACCGAAAATCCCGATTTACCGATAACCTTAAAAGCAAAATTTTCTTTTGAGGCCTGCGACAGCCGTATGATATGCAAGCCTTATGTGTTTTATCCGGAGCTTGTTGTGGAACACGGAGAGGACAATATATCTTCCGGAATGCAAAATTTTATAAAACAGAGTTTATATAATCTGCCGCAGACAGACTGTGAAGATTTTACCGTAACCCAAATTATTCCGCTGTTTAATGCCGATAATCCCGATATGATTGACCGTCTGGATTTTACTTTTGAGTTTGATGGCAAAGTCAATAACTTTGCATTATTTTTGGAAAGTTCCGATAATACCTATTTTGACGCTCCGCAAATAGTTATCGGGCGGCACCAAATAAAAGCATCGGTTAAGGCTCATAATCTGCAATACAACAGCAATACCAAAATACAACTTACCGCCAGACTTAATCAGTATACCAGCCTCAATCGTTCATTTAACCTAAATGAGCTTCAAAATACAAACAATCATACTTCTCAGCCTTCTGCCGGATATCTGACCGCCGTTTATGTCGGTTTGTTATTTTGGATAAGCTCTTGCGGATTGGCTCTGTTCTTTTTCAAAATCTATCATCTGGCAAACCGCAAAAAACTACCAAGTTTAATAGCTTCTGCCTGTGGTGTTTTTGTCGGTTGCAACGCATTTACCATTGCTCTAAAACTCTTGCAAGGTAAGCATTTTATTTTCGGAGAACAATACCTTGGCATCGGTCTTTTAACCTTTATGGTAATAATGGCTATTGCCTCAATCTCTGCTCTTAATTATAAACTGAAATCTTTTTACAAACATACAAATTTATCAGGTTTTGTTTGGGGGCTTTTTACGGCCTGGATTATACCTTGGGCCGCCGTTAAATATTCGGACACTCTGTTTGATAAACTTATGTCAGTTCCTTATACCACCCAACTGATATTGCTTAATATTCTGGCCGTTTGTATAGCTTTACCCTACCTTATTACGGCTGTGATTTTATATTTTGCCAAATCTCCGAGCATGTCTCCTAAAATTCAAGCTTTATGCCTGATAGCGGCGGTTTTGAGCCTTGCCGTATTTATGTTGCGGATTATCGGCATAATTATCGTGCAATTATCATTTATGGATATCTTAAAATGGCTTTTAATCATTATTGCCGTATGGCTGTTACTTAAATATGCCTTTAACTTTTTACAGGCTCTTTACCAAACCGACTTACCTAAAAATCAAAAACAGATAACCGAACATGTTATCTATATTATAATAGCTGCGGCTGTATTGGGGGCATCATTCATCGCTAATCGGCTGGGAAGCTACCGTTTTACAGATACTGCAACAATTATTTCCTCCCAATTGATTGATCAAAAAATCTCTGCCGGCAAAACCGTAATTGTGGCTCTGACCCCGCCGTGGTGCATTGTTTGCCGATTTAACGATTATCTTACCTTCAATGCCAATAATCTTAAACGGTGGCAAGAGCTTTACAATCTGGAATACATTCCTTTTAATATAACCAAAGGCAGTCCGGAAGTTGCCGAATACATGCAATATTACGATACTCACCGTCTGCCTTTGTACATAATGTATAACTTTAATACTCTCAACGGACTACGGCTTCCCGATTTTATGACCGACAGCGAGTTGGAGCAAATCTTGGATAATTTTAAAATCTAGTCTTTTTTTGTTGTTGTATTATCGGAAGTTTCCTCATCTTCCGCAGTAAAAATATGGTATAACGCCTTGCGGTATATCCAGATATTTATCAAACCAAGCATAACCGATAATGAACCGAACAAATACAAAAAGTAATACCAGTTTACTTCACTTTCCTGCATCAATACGGTTTGTTTGCCGGTGCTTACCAGCATAATGGCAACCGCAGTTACCGCAAAGGCTATAATAAAGCCCAATATCCACACCCTTTTTAAAATAGTAGCCGGAACACTAAAGGCCATTAACAAGTAAATAAAAAACAGTGCAATAAACAAAAACACTTCCATGATTCTACCTCCCGTAAAGTATAAAACTTAAGGGTATATATGCACTTTTTTCCAACTTTCAATTAACTGTTAAAATTTAAATTCCAAGAAGTATAACGCTCCGGATCATCTATCCAGTTTTCGCGGACTTTTACAAATAAGAATAGATGAATACGGCAGTCAAGCTCTCTTTCCAATTCTTGTCTTGCCGCCTGCCCGATTTTTTTTATCATACTGCCGTTTTTACCCAAGACGATAATTTTTTGATTATCTTTTTGCACATAAATGGTCATTTCCGCTCTTACCGAATCATCTTCTCTTCTTTCCCATACTTCCGGTTCAACCGTTAAAGCGTAAGGAATTTCCTGTCTTAAATACAAAAACAATTTTTCTCTGACGATTTCGGCAGCCAGTAATTTAAGCGGCATATCCGACATCTGCTCTTCCGGGTAATACCACGGACTTTCCGGTAAATTATCGGCCAAATATTTATAAAAATCATCAATATTTTGCCCGGTTAAGGCTGATATCATAAAAGTTTCCTTAAAATGTCCGGCTTTATTTATTTCGGCACTTAAAGAAAGCAGCTTTTCTTTTTGAATTAAGTCTACTTTATTTAAGACCAACACGGCCGAAATTTTATCTTGGTTTAGCTTTTCAACAATGGCTTTGCTTTCCTCATCAAAGCCCTTTTTGGCATCCACCACAAATACCACGATATCGGCATCGGCTATTCCTTCCCAGGCCGAAGCTACCATAGCTCGGTCAAGGCGGCGTTTGGGCTTAAATATACCGGGACTGTCTAAAAAAATAATTTGCGTATTTTCGTAAATTCCAATCCCCTTAATAACCGTGCGTGTGGTTTGAGCTTTGGGTGAAACAATAGATACTTTAGAGCCGACAAAATTGTTGGTAATTGTGGATTTTCCGGCATTGGGAGCTCCGATAAGGCTGACAAATCCGGCTCGGGTTTTAATTTCTTCAGTCATGTTTTTGTTCCAAAACGGCAATTAACTTGGCGGCTGCATCTTGTTCGGCCAACTTTTTGCTTTTACCAAAACCTACGGCACTGTATTTACCTATAACCGCCTCAATATGAAAATACGGCTCGTGTTCGCTACCCTCTTTTTTAAGCAAGCGATATTCCGGTGTGCCTAGTTTTAAGTGATGAGTTAATTCCTGCAACAAAGTTTTACTATCTTTTACGGGTTCCGAACTTTTATTGATTAAGTGCCGCCAATGTCTGTCTACAAACTCTATGGCCGTGGTAAAACCGGCTTCTATGCAAATAGCTCCGATAACCGCTTCGGCAACATCACACAGCACATTTTCATTGCGGCAGAGTTCCGGATTATCAACTTTAATATATTTATCAAGCCCCAATTCTAAAGCAACTTCGGCTACCGTTTCTTTACGCACCAGACGCGTAAAACGGGGCGATAAATCGCCCTCCGGTTCACTCGGGAACAAATTATACAATAAATGAGCCATGGCTACGCCTAAAACTCTGTCACCCAAAAACTCCAAACGCTCATAATTTTGCGTAATATCATTAGAATAACTACGGTGTGTTAAAGCTTGACTTAAAAGTTTTTTATTCTTAAAGCAATAACCTAAGTTTTTTTCCAATTCTTCCATGGCTTATCCTTAATGCAATGTATTAAAAATCTTGGACCATCTTATAAGTTTAGGCCAGGTCCAAGGCTTATACCAAGCACCTTTGTCATTATGTGAAAAGAACAAGAAGCGGGCTTTGCCGACTAAGTTTTCAACCGGAACAAAACCGACGCTGACACGGCTGTCATCAGAGCGGTCGCGATTATCGCCCATAACAAAAATATGCCCTTCGGGAACCGTTACTTTAGTAGTGTTATCTACCTGCGGTTCGTAATCGGAAACTTCCAAAATATTGTGCTTAAATCCTTCCGGCAAGGTTTCGGTATATTCGGTATAATTTTCGGGCCTAATAACAAACTCATCTACCGTATAGTCACCGACTTCTTCTCTTTCTACCATTTGATTGTTAATATACAAGCGGCCTCTTTTTACCTCAATGGTATCCCCCGGAAGGCCGATTACTCTTTTAATAAAATCGGTTTTATTATCTACCGGAAATTTAAATACCACGATATCTCCTCGCTTGGGCATATCGGCCCAGATGCGTCCTTCAAACGGAATTATACCCCCCGGAAAAGAATAACGCGAGTAACCGTAGGTATATTTAGATACAAACAGATAATCTCCAACTTCCAAAGTCGGATACATGGAACCTGAGGGGATTCGGAACGGTTCAAACAAAAAACTTCTGATAACTACGGCAATGAGTACCGCATAGATTATGGTTTTTATGGTTTCACCCCAACCGTCTTTTTTATTTTCTTCCAACATTTTGATATTCCTGTTTATCTTTTCGGCGTTATATTAAACTTTTATTTTATGATAGCAAGTACTATTTTTTATATTTTTTGATTATTGATATTTCCTTTTAGCGGATTTTCAATATCCTGAAACTGCATAATTTTATCAAGAACCCGTTTTATTTGCGGCAGCGAATATTTTTTATGGCAAAAATCGGCTCGGTAAAAGTTGCAATTTACTTGTTTGGCTTCCATGGCCAGACACAACGGACGCTTATCAAACAGCATTATTTGGCACTCTTCCGATAAAGCATCATATTTTTTACCGTCCTTATTTAATTCCAGCCATTTCTTTTTGCGGGTGCAATCGGCACAATCGTTATCTCTTATGCATACGGCACTGGTAAACAGCGGTACATCTTGATAAACCACAAAAACCGTTTCCAAAGGCGAAATTATTGACAATTTTTCAATATTTTCCAGAGTGTCTTCCAAAGCAAAGCTTATTTTTGAAGCTCTCATACTTTTGGCCTCTTGTACAGCCTCGGAATTAAACATATAAAGCGGAGTATCAAAGCTTATATCCACATTATAGGGTTTTAGCATTTCAATTGCCCAATAGTTGCCGACTTCCCATTTGTTATACCCCTCTTCTACCGCCTCTTTAATAAGTTTGGCAAACACTTGCGGATTACGGCATACCGTCGGTAGGCTTATACGAACTTTTTCTTTAGGCAGTTCTCTTATTTGCTCTATGTTCGTTTTCGGATTGACAAGGTAAATAATTTCACTGAAATCTGCCACATTTAAGGCTTTAATATAATCAGTATCGTCAATTTTTACCATCCAACCCCGGAAACTACTTGAGTTAGCTTTATCAACTTGCGGCAACACGCCTTTTTTATGTAAAACTTCTATCTTTTCGTACAAACTGCGGCGGAGCTTATTGATTTCCGACACCGGCACGAACAGCTCTTGCGGATTGTTTACCGTTAATTTGTTAAGCTTTAAGGCCGTACCTCCGGTCTTGTTAAACGAGCCTTTAAAAGCCTCGCTTATTTTTTCGGCATTATCTGCCTTGGCAAATTTTCCGATAATTTCCGATGTATACTTACCGCTTTGAGCCGTAACCTTATCGCTTTTTACATCAACGACCACATCAATATCGCAAGTATTGATAAATTCTTGAGGTTTGGGCTTTTTATAGTCATACATCCCTTTGACTTTGCTTGAAGAAGCTAAATAGACATCGGCCCCTTTGCTTAAAAACGGATAATCGGCCGGCAATTTTACATCAATATATTCACCCTTATTGGCAATAATGACTTTTCTTCCTGCCGACTTCATATCCTGCACCGAAAATCCAAACGGTTTTTCCAGGCCCCTAACATCTATCTGCAAACCGTCAAAGCGGCCGATTTCATGATTGGTCTTAAATGAAATCCATCCTTTGGAGCAGTTGGCTATTTTACCTATCAATAATCCGCGGTGCCCAATAAAATCTTTATCGGTAACATTTTTATCTTTACCGTTAAAATGAAATTTACACCACGGGCGCGAAAATATCTGCTTAATATTTTCTTCCAAGTTAATATCAGGGTTTTTGCCGTCCAAAATACGGCGATAGTAATCGGTAACCGCCGCCACATACAGTGCACTTTTTTTGCGGCCCTCTATTTTAAGCGAAGCTACCGGCATTTTTAAAATATCTTTGGTTAGTGCCATATCCTTCATGGAAAAGATATGCTCTTTACCATTAGATGTCTTAAATTCGGAGCGACAAGGATACAAGCATTTGCCGCGGTTGGCACTGCGTCCGCTTTCCAAGGCCGAAAACTGGCACAATCCGCTGTAACAATAGCACAAAGCTCCGTGAATAAAAGCCTCAATTTCCAAATCTTTTACGGAGGCAATTTCTTTTATTTCCGGCAAAGTTAATTCTCTTGCTACCACTACGCGGCTAAAGCCCAAACTTTTTAAAAACTGAGCTCCTTCCTTATTATGCACTGCCATTTGCGTACTGGCATGCATTTCAAGTTCGGGATAACTTTCTCTTATAACCCGAGCCACACCCAAATCTTGAATAATTACCGCATCCACCCGGCAACGAGAGCAAATATCCAAACTTTCTATCAATTCACTCAGTTCATCTTCCTCAACTACCGTATTGATAGCCGCATACACCTTTTTACCCAAATGATGGGCATAAGCCGTAAATTCATTTAAATTTTGCTCATTAAAATTGGTAGCGGTAGCTCGGGCGGAAAATTTTTGCAAGCCTAAATAAACGGCATCTGCACCATAGTACAGTGCCGCATATCCGGCTTCAATGTCTCCGGCGGGAGCCAATAATTCGGGTTTTAACAATTTTTATTCCTTCTTTATTAAAAAACTTGGCTTCAAGGTATTGCTTAATGCCTAAAATGTCAAGTTTTTTAACGGACTATGCCTTCCTTGCAAAGCTTGGCAAATACCGGCTTGTTTAAGCCCAGTTTTTCAATTACCGCATGAGGTGAAAAATCGCCTTCCAAATTACGGATACTTACTTTACCGTCTTTTATGCTCTTTACCACGGCACTGGGTAAATCTGCTTTTCCGATACAAGATGACAGGTATACAAACACTTCATCATTATCTTGTAGGTTTTCCACCGCCATAAGTCGTGCCAAAATATTTAAGCTGACATCGGCTTTACCGGCATCTTTGCCCCAAGGCGAACCTCCGCCCACGGCACAAGCCGTAGAATAAAAATCACAAGCCAGTTTTCGTCCCGTAATGCCGCAATCGGCAACCGAAGAATGCATTACATAGTCTCCGGTACCGTTAATTATTAACTTTTCCGGCTCCGCTTGCAAAGTATTGACCACAAACTCTTCTAAATCTTCGTGTTTGAGCATCGGTACGGCGACAATGGCCGTGGTTACTTTTCCGTTATTATCCAAAGTAATCTGCGTTTTAATATCTAAGCCCCAATTATCACTTAATAAAGCCTTTTCATAAATAGTCCTATTTAACTTTTTGGCCAGATACAGCTCTTGAGGCATATTACCCTTACCTTTACAGGCATAGCCCACAAACACGCCTTGATCCCCCCAGCCGCCGTTTTTAACACCTTGATAAATTTCATTTGACTGTCTGCTGATAAGTTTTACGATTTTAAGCTTATTAACATCTATGGCATTATCTTGCCAGATTTTGGCATATCTTGCATTATAGCCGATGTTGCTTACGGCCTCAACGACATAATCATCTATTGCTTTCAAGCTTACGTGACCTCCTACTTCTCCGCCCAAAATTACGGTATTTCCTTTTACCATAACTTCCAAAGCGTAACGCACGGAGCTGTCTTGCTCCAGCATTTTATCTAAAATATGGCTGGTAATGTAATCGGCCGTTTTATCAGGATGGCCTAAAGATACGAATTCTGCTGTTTTTAACATTTTATAATCTCCTGTTTAGTCCGTTTATAGTGCCGGACAATTCGGTTAAATCCACACTTTTACAACATCGTACTACCATCGCACTTGATTTAAGTCAAGCAAAATCTCGTAAACAATGCACTAATAAGTTTTTATTTGAAAAAAGTTACTGTCAAAAATTAAACATCCGGCCGTAAATCAAGCGGGCGGGTAATTACGGCGTCTATAATCTGCTTCATTAACCGTGGTTGATTGATAAAGTTAAACACTACCTTGGATGTACCGGTACCGGAAAACAAGATATCACCGTAGTTAAACAGACGACCGAAAATACTTTGACGAATCTCTACCGACTCAATACGTTCCCTGTTTAACTCTTCGGTAGTAACATTGATAATACCCGTTCTTTTTACCACTCTTTTATTGGTACAAACCATTTCAATTAAACTTCTTTTCAGCCATGAAACGACGGTAAATATTAACAAAGCAATAACCGGAAGCCACACAGCCAAATAGTAAATTGGTTGATTATACCGCACCAACACCGAAGTATATCCCAAAGCCATAAATACGGCAGCAAATGAAGCCGTGGTTAAAAAGCAGGGGATAATCAAAGCAAAATAGTGAAGCCTTCCCACCAGTTCAATTTCCTCTCCCGGGGTTAAGGTACTTGCCGTATATTGGTATCTTCCGAGCATTATAGTTCTCCGTTGTTTTTTTTATAAACTACACCATATTTTTTTTATTTGTCAAACAATATTTTTTTGTCTTAATAACTTTTGAAGGTTTCGGTAATTATACCTCCGCCCAAAACCATATCTCCGCCGTAAAATACTACCGACTGTCCGCTTGCTATGGCCCTTTGTTCAGTTAAAAACTCAACTTTCATCTTGCCATTTTCCATTGGCACAATATGGGCCTTAAACGGCTCCTGGGCAGAACGCACCTTAATTGTTACTTCCGAGGGTTCATCAATGCCTTCTATGGAAGACCAACACAAATTATCGGCCACCAACCCTTTGCATCCGCCTTCCTCATCAAAACCCACCACTACCTCGTTGGTAGCTTGTCTTATTTCTATAACATACAACGGACGCTCGGCCGATATGCCCATTCCCCGACGCTGACCTATGGTGTAATTCCATATTCCTTCATGTTGGCCCAAAACTTCGCCGCTTAATGTTACAAAATTGCCGGGCTTGGCTTCTTGGTGCAAAATATCGTTAATATCACCGGAGTAAAAATCCTGACTGTCTTTTTTATCAAAAATTTCCAATCCGGCCTTTTGGGCAAAAACTCTCACCTCATTTTTAACATATTGTCCCAACGGCATTAAAACACTGCTTAACTGCTCTTGCGTCAAGCGATACAAAAAATACGACTGATCCCGCTTTTTTTCTATTCCTCTGAAAAGCTGAAAACGACCGCTGCCCTTGCTTTGAGCCACACGTGCATAATGGCCGGTGGCAAACTTATCAAACTCCAAGCCTTGGGCTTTAGCCGTACGCGGCAGAGCATCAAACTTTATGGTAGAATTACATACCACACACGGATTAGGCGTGCGGCCTGCCAAATATTCTTTTTTGAAATCGGCCAGTACAATCTTTTTATATTCTTCACTGCAATCAAATACATAGTACGGAATATCTAAAGTTTCGGCCACTTTCCTGGCCGCTTCTATGTCTTGCTCCTGGTGCGGGCTGAAACAGCCTTTGGCTTTTAGGCTTGCCCCAAAATCGGTATCTTTATCCCAAATGGACATGGTTGCCCCGATTACCTCATGACCGCTTCTTTTTAATAAATATGCCGCCGCAGCCGAATCTACCCCGCCGCTTAATCCTACCAATACTTTCATTTTACTTTTCCTTATTGTTGTTTTTACAAAATGACATAATTGTTTTGGCCAATTCCTTATTATCGGTTGCCACTATTTTGCTTTTTTGCATATTTTTAACATACTCATTACGATTATCATATACTTTTTTAACGGTAGATAAAAACTTATCTGCATCTGCAAGCTCTTCATCAGCCACAATCTCACAATAACCTTTAGCTTCAAAAGAACGAGCATTTAACATTTGCTCACCGCGACTGGAACCGGTCGGCAGAGGTACCAAAACCATCGGTTTGTGTAAACTCAATAACTCAAAAATAGAATTGGATCCGGCTCGCGATATTACCACATCGGCGGCTTTCATAAAGTCTTTGAGCTCCTCATCCACATATTCAAACTGCTTATAGCCCAAGCAATCGGCACCTTCTTCCATTTGCCCTTTACCGCAAATATGAATAATCTGATACTCTTTTAACAAAGTCGGCAGATTATCCCTTACCGCCTGATTTAGGCTTTTGGCACCCAAGGAACCGCCGATTACCATAATAATCGGTTTTTCGGCACTAAATCCGCATATAACACAGGCTCTTTCTTTGCTTCCGCCCTTAAATCTATCAGATAACACAGGTCCGAGGTGCAAAACCTTATTCTTATCTTTAACATACTTTACGGTATCAGAAAATGTAGTGAAAAACTTGGAAACAAACGGTAAGGACATTTTATTGGCCAGTCCCGGAGTTACATCCGATTCATGCATAACCACCGGACAACCGTTGATTTTACCGGCTAATACCACCGGAAAAGATACAAACCCGCCTTTGGAAAAAATAATATCCGGTTTTTGCCTGAAAACTATCCATGTCGCCTGCAATATGCCTAAAGGAATTTTTATCACATCTACAAAATTCTGCCAGGAAAAATATCGACGTAATTTACCGGTAGCTATACCGTAATACTTAACATCAGGTAATTTTGAAATTAAATCCTTTTCTATACCATGGTAAGAACCAATGTACACAACTTTCCAACCCTGTTCCAAAAACAACGGCATTAAGGCTAAATTTAAGGTTACATGACCGGCCGATCCCCCGCCGGTGAAAATTATTTTTTTACTCATCATCATTCTCTTTATGGTTATTTTCCAAAAGTTGTAAATTATCCCTGCTCTCAACGGAGATTACTTTGGCGGCTTTGGCTCCGTACCCTTTTAATCTTTCGGCCAAAGATAGGGCATTACCCTTACCGTTTGAGAGCTTATTCATGGCTAAATCATAATTTTTTTTGGCTGCATCTAAAGACTTGTCAATTTTTTGCATATCATCAACAAAGCCGGCTATTTTATCGTATAAAGAACCGCCGAGTTCGGCAATGCTTGCCACATTTTTGTTTTGCTTTTCTATCTGCCATAAATTTTCTATGGTACGCAATATCGGCAATAAAGATGACGACGTGGTAATAGCTATGTTCTTTTTATAAGCATAATCGTATAAATTGTTATCGGCTCTTACCGCCTCAACATAGGCACTTTCCACCGGAATAAAAATTACCACATAATCAAGAGCATTATTTTTTATCAATTTTTGGTAATCTTTACCGGCCAGCTCGTCTATATGTCCCCTTATGCACTGAATGTGCTTTTTAAGATACACTTGTTTTAAGGTTTCATCTTCACAATTTACATAATTGACATAGTCGTTTAACGATACTTTGGAATCCACAATCACATTTCTGTCGTTGGGAAGCTTGATGATAACATCGGGACGAAGCATCTGATTTTCTTCATTACGGAAAGTTTCCTGCGTAATGTAGTTAATGCCTTTTTGCAAGCCCGATATTTCCAAAATCCGCTCTAATTGAAACTCACCCCAGTTACCTTGTATTTTTTTATTGCCCTTAAGAGCCGAGCTCAAGTCTTGGGCATCCTTGCTTAAATTTTGATTTAAGCTGAACAGTTTATTTAACTGCTCGTCAAACGACGATTTATTTTTGATACTGTCTTCATGGGCGGCTTCAACCTTGCTCTTAAAATCGGCCATTTGCTGTTGAAACGGCTTTAACAGCAGGGAAAAAGTATTTTTTTGTTCTTCGGTAAACTGCTGATTTTGAGCCTGTAAAATTTCATTGGAAAGATTTTTGAACCTTAAGAGCATATCTTCTTTGTTTTTTTCAATATCGGCCAACTTTTCATTCATAAATTTAGTCTGATTTTCAATATCCGATTTAGCCTTGGTATTTTCGGCAACGAGCTTAAAATTATCTTCTTCCAAGGTATGGCAGCGGCTGTTTAATTCGGCGATTTTTTTATCTTTTTCTTGCAGTAAAACCGTATTTTGAGCTTGCAACAAATCGGCATGACGAACTTTTTTAAAACTTAAAAGCCAAGCTCCCAAGCCGCCCAAACCTATAATCAACAATGCTCCGCTAATTAACCAATCAAGCGACATTTTACATCTCCTTTAAGCTCTATTTTTAACCGATGTTTATACTTTCGCAAGTCAATATCTTACTTTATGGACAATTTTAAGACTATACTCTCCGCAACTTTCAAACCATCGGCCGCCGCCGAAGTAATACCTCCGGCGTAACCTGCTCCCTCACCGCAAGGATACAGGCCTTTAACCTCACTTTGCAAAGTTTCATCGCGTAAAATGCGTATCGGGGAAGAACTTCGGGTTTCAGGTGCGGTTAATAAGGCATCATATTGGGCAAAGCCTTTGAGTTTTTTATCCATTTCCGTAATGGCTTTTTGCATAACCGCCACAATTTTTGGCGGCAAAACCGCATTTATTGAGCTTAAGTTTACTCCCGGAGTATAGCTTGGCTTAACCTCGCCAAGCTTTTTACTTTCTTTATTTTGCAAAAAGTCGCCGACAAGCTGAGCCGGAGCCTTATAATCACAACCGCCGAGTTTGAAAGCCTGTTCTTCTATTTTTCTTTGAAAATACATACCTGCCAAGGGGTGCTTGGACTGAAAATCGGTTTCATCCACACCTATAAGCAAGGCGGCATTGGCGTTTTCCTTATTGCGGGCATATTCACTCATACCGTTTGTTACAACTCTTCCCTCTTCACTGGCAGCGGCTACCACACTTCCTCCCGGACACATACAAAAGGTATAAGCCGAAGCCCCGCCCGCAAGATGTACGGCCAACTTATAATCGGCCGCACCCAATCCTTTGATATGTTCCTGACCGTATTGAGCCTTATTGATATTTTTTTGTAAATGTTCTATTCGTGCTCCGACCGAAAACGGCTTTTGAGTTATGGGGATTTTTTCCCGATAAAGCATTTCAAAGGTATCGCGTGCCGAATGGCCTATGGCTAAAACTACCGTATCTGAGGCGATTTCATCTTTACTTCCGTCAGATTTGACAACTTCAACGCCGATAATTTTTTCATCTTTAACAATCAGCTTATTGACACGGTGCTCAAAGCGGTATTCTCCACCCAAACTTTCAATTTTTTTGCGAATATTTTTAACCATTTTTACCAGATTATCGGTACCGATGTGGGGTTTTGCTAAATACAATATCTCTTCCGGGGCACCTGCCAAAACAAACTCTTCCAGCACTTTTCTTACATATTGGTCTTTTTTAATGCCGGTCATCAACTTGCCGTCTGAAAAAGTTCCGGCTCCGCCTTCCCCGAATTGCACATTGGAAACAATATCCAGCTTGCCGGTCTGCCAAAAAACATCTACATCTTGTTTACGCTTTTCTACCTCCTTGCCCCTTTCCAAAATAATCGGTTTTAAGCCGGCCTCAGAAAGAGCTAATCCGGCCATCATACCCGCCGGTCCGCTGCCGATGACGACCGGCGGCAAAGCAGTCGTCTTACGCGGCAAAGTATAAACTTCTTCATCAGGTGCCGGCTCTATGTCTTTGTCAAAATAAATATTTTTCTCATTTTTAAGCCTGCAAGCGACAGTGCAGACATAGTGAAT
>CALXTJ010000001.1 GCA_944391375.1 uncultured Alphaproteobacteria bacterium | reverse complement strand
TTTTATAAAACAGAGGGTTTACAAACTTTTCTTCCTTTTCGTAGTTGATAAAAAAATAAGCACCGGCAACTAATACCGCTATTACAACTGCCAACAACCCTATCCATAAACTTTTTTTCATAATCTATTTATCTCCTCGTCCCTCAAATACATACTCAAAATGTATGACATCTTCCAAAATATGTTCATAATATCGCCCTAAAACCGCATCGTTCACTCCGCGGCCGATACTCCCGTAATCTTGCCGATTGTATAAGTCCCAGTAAAAACTTAACACACCTTCTTGAATTTTATCTAATCCTTCCGTAAGCTTTTTAACATCCTCTTTATCGGCAAACTTATTTATGCGGTCGGTTATCTCTTTTCTTAAACATTGATGATAAACGGCATCTCTTGTCTTTAAATCATTACCGTACATATTAAAATCGTTGTTCCCGAAAGCCTCATTCATACATCTTTGCTCGGCCCGCTCGGTTGCGGATTTTACTCTTAATAAAACATCATCCTTAGCATTATAATACCCAAAACCTACTAAACCCGCACCTATTAAAATAAAGCCTCCCAAACTTATTAAAACTTTCTTTTTATTCATATCCTTCTCCTTGGTTATAAATCAGTTTAGCTTATTTTATCTTCCCTGCAACAAGTTTTAAGACTTATCCGCTTCCGGCTCTTTTTATAATCTTTTTTTTGTTGCCTTATTGTTAAACCTTTATTATATTCCCCCTTATGGCAGATACTATTGAACATTGGCAAAATAAAACTCTTTCTTCCGTTGTGGCCGGATATGACGCATTTTTGTTGATAAATGCCCTCCCTTCGGCTAAACATGATATTCTTTATATCGTCAGTAACGGCTTGGAATTGCAACAAACTGCCGATTTTTTACATTATCTTAATCCCGATGTTAAAATCTTGACCTTTCCGGCGTGGGATACCGTTCCTTATGATCGTGTCTCCCCCAATGTTAATATTCTTTCCAAGCGGCTGGAAACACTTTCCGAATTGGTGCAAAATCCGAATCCGCAACAAAAAAGAATCATCATTACCAGTATCGGTGCAGCCATTCAAAAATTGCCGCCGCAAAAAATTTTCTTAAATGCCCGCAAGGTATTTAAAGTCGGCGACAAACTTGATTTTAATAATTTTATGCACTATGCCGCCGTCAACGGTTATACCAAAGTAGAGCAAGTTATGGAACCCGGCGAATATGCCTTAAGAGGCGATATTATTGATATCTTCCCAACAGGTGCCGAACAACCGCTCCGTATTGACTTGTTTGATGATGAAATTGAAAAAATTCGTACTTTTGATCCGCTCTCACAACGAACCGTCGGTACTTTGCAAGAATATGCTTTCGGGGCGGCAAGCGAAGTGGTTTTAGATAATAATACCATTAAAAATTTCCGTTCATCATATCGTGAAGCCTTTGGTACCGACGCCCTTAAAGATGAAATTTACGAATCTATATCTAATGCCAAAAAATATATCGGTATGGAAAACTGGCTGCCCTTCTTTTATGAAGATACCCTCCCCTCAATATTTGATTATCTGCCCTCCGCCTTTGTAATTTTAGGCAAAAATTATGATGATGCCTTACAGGCTAAGGAAGATTCCATTATTGATTATTATACCGCTCGTCTGGAAGCTCTTAATATTAAACAAGCCGCCGATGAGCTGATTTATCGTCCGCTTAAGCCCGAACTTTTATATCTTAATACCGAACAGTTTAATAAAATTACCGACCAACGCAAAGCCGTTAAATTTACCGCTTTAAGCCTTCCCGACAGTGATGATGTTATCAATCAAAAAGTTGTTCCGGCTCGTGATTTTGCTCATGCAAAAAATGTAAATGCCGCCGCCGTTTATCAAGACTTAAATGAATACCTAACCGAAAACGGCAAACTAAAAAGAATCATCTTTTGCAACTCCGAAGGCTCGCGTGAACGCTTATATTCTTTGATGAGCGATTATGGTATTAAAAATTTAATTTTGGCTGGCTCATTTAAAGAGGCCTTAAAACAAACCGCCAATAAAAAAATTGTTTTGGCGGTTGCCGAACTTGATCACGGTTTTAAAAATAATGAATTTTGTATTATCGCCGAAGCCGACATTTTAGGTGAACGCAAAAATCGTAAAGCCAAAAAGAAAGTTACTGCCGAAAATTTCATTGCCGATGTTTCATCTTTATCGGTCGGGGAATTGGTGGTACATATTGAGCACGGTATCGGTCGTTTTATGGGACTTGAAAACATTACCGCCGGAGGAGCTCCTCACGATTGTTTGAAAATTATTTACGCTCATGATGACAAACTCTTTGTACCGGTTGAAAATATTGATGTTATTTCCCGTTACGGTTCCGATGACGAAAATGTAGTTTTAGACACTCTCGGAGGGCTCGCCTGGCAGGCTAAAAAAGCCCGCGTTAAGGAAAAAATTAAAGACATTGCCGAAAAGCTTATTAAAATTGCCGCTGAAAGACAGCTTAAAACCGCCGATTGTTTTGCTCCGCCCTCCGGTATTTACGATGACTTTTGTGCCCGCTTTCCTTACAATGAAACCGACGACCAACTCAGAGCCATATCCGATGTGTTAAAAGATCTAAACACCGGTATTCCCATGGACCGATTAGTTTGCGGTGATGTGGGGTTTGGTAAAACCGAAGTAGCTTTACGGGCGGCTTTTTGTGTGGCGGCCGATGGGGCTCAGGTAGCCTTAATCGTACCGACAACACTACTTGCCCGTCAACACTACTTAAACTTTAAACAACGCCTGGAAGGCTTTCCGATAAAGGTCAGGATGCTCTCGCGTTTGGTTTCCCAAAAAGAAAGCAAGGAAACTTTGGAAGGCTTAAAAAACGGCAGTATTGAAATTGTTATCGGCACGCATGCTCTCTTATCGCAAAATGTTAAATTCTGTAATTTGGGGCTGCTCATTATTGATGAGGAACAGCACTTCGGTGTAGCCCACAAAGAAAAACTTAAAGCCTTAAAATCGGATGTGCATGTCTTGACTTTAAGTGCCACTCCCATCCCCAGAACTTTGCAGCTTTCCTTAACCGGAGTTAAGCAATTAAGCATTATCGCCACTCCGCCGATTGACCGTTTGGCGGCTCGCAGTTTTGTTATGCCTTTTGATCAGGTTATGATTAAAGAGGCTATTTATCGTGAAAAATTCCGCGGCGGACAGGTCTTTTTTGTTTGCCCCAGAGTTTCGGACATTGCTCTTTTACACCAGGAATTAACCGAGCTCGTGCCCGATATTAAAATTGCCGTAGCTCACGGACAAATGCCGGTTAAAGAGCTGGAAGATGTGATGAACGATTTTGCCGCTCAAAAATACGACTTGCTGCTTTCCACCACCATTATAGAATCGGGCATTGATATGCCAACCGTTAATACCATGATTATTTATCGTTCCGATATGTTCGGCTTGGCTCAGCTTTATCAATTGCGGGGACGAATCGGCCGTTCCAAAATAAGAGGATATTGTTACTTTACCATTCCGGGTAAGAAAAAACTAAAACCGGTTGCCGAAAAAAGATTAAGCATTTTATCGGCTCTTGATACTTTAGGCGCCGGATTTTCTTTGGCCAGTCATGATATGGATATAAGAGGCTCCGGAAATGTGTTGGGTACCGAGCAATCCGGACATATTAAAGATGTGGGTATTGCCTTGTATCAGCATATGTTGGAAGAGGAAATCGTCCGCCAAAAGGCTTTAATAAATACCAAAACTCAAGAGGCGGCGGCAAGCTTTGCTGTTGAAGATTGGGCACCGCAAATTACAACCGGAATTCCGATTATGATACCCGAAAGTTATGTGCCGGATTTGGGCGTAAGGTTAGGTTTATACAAACGAATCGGCTCTCTAAAAACCATGGAAGAAATTTTGGATATAAAAGAAGAACTGATTGACCGTTTCGGCAAAATTCCGACCGAGGTGGAAAACTTACTTGCCACCATTGAAATTAAGCAAATGTGCCGGAAGGCCAACATCGCCAAAATTGATGCCGGAGCCAAAGGTATTTTAATCGGCTTTCATAATGATACTTTCAAAGCCGTTGATAAACTTTTGGATTTGGTAAATAAATCGTTCGGGGTTGTTAAAATCCGCCCCGACCAAAAGCTGTTTATTGAGGGTGACTTAAGCGATTATGCCAAACGCATCGGCATTATTAAAAAATATGTAAAACTCTTAAGCGAAATGTAAATTTAAATTACTCTATTTTAGCTATCAGCTCTTTATAGGCGGCCACGATTTTTTTAAATTTTTCCTCACATTCTTTATCGCCGGAATTTACATCGGGATGATATTTTTTGACCAATTTTTTATACTGTTTTTTTAACGAATCCAAAGTAATGTCTTCCAGCTCCATTTCCAAAACGGAGGCGTTGTTTTTATCCTGAGCATTAAAATAAACATTACTCTTCCACTCAGAATCGGCCATGGAAGCGTCTATACCCAACTCATCAATAAAATCGTAACCGAATTGATATTTGATTTTGGACCTAAATCCGCCAAAGTGCATGCGTTTTTTTAAATTTTCTTCCTCTTGTTCATCTGTGCCGGCATAGTAATTCCACTTGGCATTATATTCCTGCACATGCTTTAGGCAAAACCAGTAATACTCCTTAAGACGGCGGTCTTTGGGAGCTTTATATTCGCCTTTTTCGGTACATCCGGGATGGTCGCATTTATGCTCTTTTCCCTCGTTTTGCGGCGCAAAATATTTTTTGGTTCTTAACTTGGTATAACGCATAAGGGTTATTTATAACTCTTATTATAATTTTAGGCAATAACAATTAAACATTGCGAAAAAAAATTCTGCCGTTATGATAGAAAAAAAGAATCGTAATTTAAGGAAAACAACATGCCCGAATTACCGGAAGTGGAAACCATAAAAAACGCCGTAAAAAAAGCCGTAAACGGGGCAAAAATAATCAATACGGAAGTATTTTGTCGTCGTTTCAGGGTTGAAATTCCGGCCGATTTTGAAAATAAAATTCAAAATGCCGTTATTAAAAATTGCCGCCGCAAAGCTAAATATTTACTTTTAGATCTTGATAACGGAATTACCGTCATTTGGCATTTGGGCATGAGCGGCATAATCAAAATATGTGAGAATCGTCCTAAAACTTTGGAAAAGCATGACCATGTTGTTATAACTACCGATAAAGGGTGCTTAATATTTAATGATGCTCGCCGTTTTGGTATGCTTTCCTATTGCAAGACCGATGAACAAAATTTGCATCCGGTTTTAAAAGGAATCGCCCCCGATCCGTTTGATGAAGAAGTTGACGGTAAATATTTACATGAAAAATTTAAAAATAAGACTTTAGCGGTAAAAGTGGCTTTACTTGATCAAAAAATCATTGCGGGAATCGGCAACATTTATGCTTCGGAAGCTTTATACAAGGCAAATATTTTACCGATGCGAGAGGCCAAAAGTTTAAGCTTAAAAGAATGCGAAAAATTAAATTCGGCCGTGCGTGAAGTGTTAAACCAAGCCATAAAAGCCGGCGGTTCAACTTTAAGGGATTATCGTAAACCCGACGGTTCCATGGGTTATTTTCAAAATTTGCATTGTGTTTATAATAAAACCGGACAGGCTTGTCCTAATTGCAAGTGCAATATTCAAAAAACCGGAGGGATTAAAAAAATCGTACTGGGCGGACGCTCAACTTTTTATTGTGAAACTTTACAAAAATGAGGTGTAAAATGAAAAAACTTTGGGCTTTTATTTTATGTTTGGGACTCGGATTTAGTTTTAATGTCAGGGCCGCAACTTCTTTTATTGAGGGCATGGAAGATATTCCGATTCCCGATAAGATGATGCAAATTCAGGCAGATAATTTTTCGTTCGGCAATGAAGAGACTCGTTTTGTGGAAGCATACTTACAAACCAACTTCGGAAAATTTGCTTTTGTTATCGGATTTTACGAGGACACATTACCGCAGCTGGGCTGGACTTTAAAAGACAAGCAAGCCGATTATGCGGAGTTTGAAAGAGACGGCGAAGAATTAACCATAGCTTTGGTAAATAAAATGCCTTTGATAGTAAGGGTAACCTTGACCGGCAGACAATAAAGTTAAAAGAATCGGGCTTTAGAGCTGATTTTTTACTTTTTTTTAAAATTGTTGTTGACTTTAGATGAAAGTAACGGCTATAAAGCATACCAGAATATTTTATGTAATTAACTTAAATTAAATAGGAATAAGAATATGGCCAATCATAAATCGGCAAAAACGAGAATTAGAAGAAACGACAAACGCAGTGTTATTAACGGCATGAGAAGAAGCCGCGTTAGAACTTTTGTTAAAAAAGTTGTGGCTTTGATTGCCGCCGGCAATAAGGAAGAAGCAACTACCGCTTTGAGAGTTGCCGAAAGTGAAATGATGCGTGCTGCTCAAAAAGGCGTATTCCACAAGAATATGGCTTCACGGACGATTTCTCGTTTAGCTCAAAAAATTAAATCTTTGTAATTTAAGAATTTAGTTTTATTAAACACCAAAACAACCCTTGTTATCAGGGGTGTGTTTTGGTGTCTTTTTTTGGGCGAAAACAAGGAATCGAGCCCGACTCTGCGGAAAACCTATGTCAAGTAATTTAATTTAAATGTTCTAAAAATGTTCTATTGTATTTATTGTTTTTTCGTGTTTAGTATTTTTCATCATCCGGAAACGGAAGTGATAAGAATTTAAAGAGGTTTATAACAACACGCTTTAAGACTATTATTTTAACGGACTTGAAAGCTATTATACTTATCGGTTAGTTATTATAAAAAAACAAAAAACATTGGATTAACTTTATTTGATTTTAAGGAAATGGCAATGGCTGAAGAAGCAATAAAAAATAACGAAAGTTCTGTTCAAGACGAATGGGGACAGATTTGCAGCCAACTCAAACTGGAATTTGGCGAGACCGCCTTTGACAGCTGGTTGAAACCTTTGAGTGTCGGGTCTTTTAACGACGGCGTTATGAACATTTGCGTCCCGACGACTTTTATGAAGAATTGGGTAATTACCCATTATTCAGACCGAATCCATAAGATATGGGAACACAAGAATCCGGAAATCAAGAAGGTAAATTTTGTAGTACAGACGGTTAATACGGATAATCGGTTTCACAGCGGGGACACTTCGTTATTAAAGAAGATATCTTCAACTCCCACTCCGCAAAGTATATATGCTTCCAATTTCGGCAATGTAGTTAATATTGCCGACTACGCTCGGCAGGAAGGCGGTTTACAGCTTTCGGCGCCTTTAAATCCGGCTTATACTTTTGATTCGTTTGTAGTGGGCAAGACCAATGAGTTTGCCTATGCGGCGGCTCGTAAAGTGGCCGAATGTAAGAATGTGTCGTTTAATCCGTTATTTTTGTATTCCGGAGTAGGTTTGGGCAAGACGCATTTAATGCATGCCATAGCCTGGCACATTCGCAAGCAAGATCCGAGCCGTAATGTAATTTATTTGTCGGCCGAGCAGTTTTTATACAAGTTTGTAAAGGCCTTAAGATATAAAGACACGGCGGCCTTTAAGGAGCAGTTTCGCTCAGTAGATGTTTTGATGGTAGATGATGTTCAATTTATGAGCAACAAAGAATCCACTCAGGAGGAATTTTTCTACACCTTTAATTCATTGATTGAGGAAGGACGGCAGATTATAATTTCGGCAGACAAGTCACCTTCCGATTTAGAGGGGATAGAGGCTCGTTTAAAGTCCAGATTAAACAGCGGTTTGGTAGCCGACATTCACCCGACTGATTTTGACTTAAGAATGGGTATTTTGCACAACAAAGCCAAGCAGATGGGGATAGCCTTACCGGAAAAGGTAGCTGAATTTTTGGCACAAAAGATAACCTCCAACATCAGGGAGTTAGAGGGTTCATTAAGGAGGATTGTGGCTCATTCTCAGTTATTATCGGACAAAGAGATAACTTTAGACATGACGCAAGATGTATTAAAAGATATGTTGCGTTCTATTGACCGCAAGACCACGATTGATGAGATACAGAAAAAGGTTGCCGAATACTTTAACATTTCGGTAAAGGAGTTACAATCTTCAAGGAGGGCTCGTACGGTAGCTCGTCCGCGTCAGATTGCCATGTATTTGGCCAAGCAGCTTACTTCGCGTTCATTACCGGAAATCGGCCGCAAGTTTGACCGCGATCACACGACTGTAATGCATGCGGTACGCAAGGTTGAGGAGTTGATTGTGGAAGATTCCTCTTTAGCCGAGAATGTAGATACCTTAAGAAGGTCTTTAGAGAACTAGAGTTTCGGTTTTGTAACTTTAACCCCGCTTAAAAAATTAAGCGGGGTTTTGTTGATATAAAAACACATATTTGAAGAGTGGGTGGATGCTGAAACACCGTTTTATACGAGAACGGATTGGCTTTGTATCACTACTAAACCAACACCCACCCGAAGGAAAGATGTCGGCTTTGTTTTTAGTCTCTGCCGCAGACTCGTATAAATTCGGGAGTTTCAGTTCCCATGCCGCAAAAACCTTTTCACGACAACCGCCGGACAGGATATTTGTGACATACCATATGTTTTAGCTATTACAACAACTCACATACGGCGGATAGTATGTTAAGTCATCCCTGGTTATTTGTAAAGCATAAAATAATATGGAGCCGGAGATTAGAGTAATGATAAATATAGCCGCTCATAATAAATCAATAACCTGTTATATTACCGTCTTGGTCGGCGTTTAAAATTTGACAAAAGCCGCCAAATAATGTATATAAGTGATGTCTGTAATATAATGGGGAGAGGTAGGTTATGAGCAACAGTAAAGAAATTAAGGTATATACGAATCGGGAAGAATTGGAAGCTGATTATGAACAATACATGAAAGATTGGAAGTATGATGCACAAGCTCAATCCGGCATTCACAAATCCGGCTTGCGGGTAAACAAAGTTTATCTTAACGGACTTAAATTTGAATATGAGAATTTACCGGAATGGGAAGAGAGTTTGGCCAAAGACGGTTTTTCCTTTAAGGAGATGAAACAGTATTTAACTATGATTAGCAACCAATTTTACATCATCAATGAAAAAAATCCGCCTCGGGAAAAAGTTCTGACCAAGGAAGAAAAAATTGCTGAATTGGAAAAATATAGGAAGGAACACATTGCCTTTATGACTCGGTGTGCTGAATACAACCATAGGACTCCCGAGGAAATTGAGGAATTTATTAAGAAATACAATAAACATTTTGATGAATATCATTATGGCAAAAAAGGATTAGAGAGGTAGGTTATGAGCAACAGTAAAGAAATTAAGGTATATACGAATCGGGAAGAATTAGAGGCTGATTACGAACAATACATAAAAGATTGGAAGTATGATGCACAAGCTCAATCCGGCATTCACAAATCCGGCTTGCGGGTAAACAAAGTTTATCTTAACGGACTTAAATTTGAATATGAGAATTTACCGGAATGGGAAGAGAGTTTGGCCAAAGACGGTTTTTCCTTTAAGGAGATGAAACAGTATTTAACTATGATTAGCAACCAATTTTACATCATCAATGAAAAAAATCCGCCTCGGGAAAAAGTTCTGACCAAGGAAGAAAAAATTGCTGAATTGGAAAAATATAGGAAGGAACACATTGCCTTTATGACTCGGTGTGCTGAATACAATCACAGAACTCCCGAGGAAATAAAACAATCTATTAAGGAATATAATGAGTTTTTTGATGAATATCATTACGGCAAAAAGGGATTAGAGAGGTAGGTTATGAGCAACAGTAAAGAAATTAAGGTATATACGAATCGGGAAGAATTGGAAGCTGATTATGAACAATACATGAAAGATTGGAAGTATGATGCACAAGCTCAATCCGGCATTCACAAATCCGGCTTGCGGGTAAACAAAGTTTATCTTGACGGACTTAAATTTGAATATGAGAATTTACCGGAATGGGAAGAGAGTTTGGCCAAAGACGGTTTTTCCTCTAAGGAGATGAAACAGTATTTGACTATGATTAACAACCAATTTTACATCATCAATGAAAAAAATCCGCCTCAGGAAAAGGTTCTGACTAAGGAAGAGGAAATTGCCGAATTGGAAAAAGATCGCAATGAACATATTGCCTTTATGACTCGGTGTGCTGAATACAATCACAGAACTCCCGAGGAAATAAAACAATCAATTGAAGAATTTAACAAATTCTTTGATGACTACTACTATACTAAACGGGGATTAGGAAGGTAGATTGTGGGCCACAGTAAAAAAGGTGAAAATATTTTTATGGTCGGCTATTGTAAATTTGACAAAAGCAGTTAAATATGATACAAGGAAGTATCTATAACGATAACTTTAGAGGTAGATTATGAGCAACAGTAAAGAAATTAAGGTATATACGAATCGGGAAGAATTGGAAGCTGATTATGAACAATACATAAAAGATTGGCAGTATGATGCACAAGCTCAATCCGGCATTCACAAATCCGGCTTGCGGGTAAACAAAGTTTATCTTGACGGACTTAAATTTGAATATGAGAATTTACCGGAATGGGAAGAGAGTTTGGCCAAAGACGGTTTTTCCTCTAAGGAGATGAAACAGTATTTGACTATGATTAACAACCAATTTTACATCATCAATGAAAAAAATCCGCCTCGGGAAAAAGTCCTGACCAAGGAAGAAGAAATTGCTGAATTGGAAAAAGATCGCAATGAACATATTGCAAGGTTAAAAAAGTATGGAAAGTTTAATCACAGGACCGATGAGGAAATTGATCAATCAATTGAAGAATTTAACAAATTCTTTGATGACTATTACTATACTAAACGGGGATTAGAGAGATAATATGGATTATATTGACCGACTTGTTCAGAACCCTACTTTTGATAAGCTGACCGAACCGGTGGCTTTGTATTTCAGCTATGTGGATACCGCCAAGTTTGATTACTACCAAAAAAATCCGGATCAGGTGATTAAATTAAGCAATGCGTGCAAAAAAGAGTTGGTTGAATATTTGCAAAGCCGTAAATATGAAGCCGTGGCCGATGATAATATTTTGGCGGCTCATCCGGCAACCATTGTTGTCAGCAACAGCGGAATCCAAACTCCGTTTTTGCCTCCTGAAGAAGCTCTTGATTTTGGAATAGCATTAGCTAGAGTTATAGAAAAATCAGGTTGTGCCAAACCATTGAGTAAAATATTTGCCATCCGTTTGCAACAGCTCCCGCCGCCGGTCATCAGTCAGGAAAGCGAGGTGACAATGTTTTCCCATCTGCGTCATCCCGACAAAGGTACCGTAGACTACATCAAATATCGTTACGGCCATGATTTTATTGATAGAATGCATAATGAAGCTTGGAAAAACGGTGAAGATAACGAGCCCCTGAAAAAACATTTTTTTGACCCTCAAAATTTAGATGAAGATTTGTTCTCCGGCAGAAAATTTGCTACGGAACCGTTTTGTTCTTATGCTCGTAACGATCTGGAATGTAAATACGAAGTTTTTGCAACTCCGCAATATGTCCATGCCGCAAAATTTTGCGGCGGCGATGATAATAAGTTTGGACTTATTCATCATTTTAAAAAATCTTTCCAGCAACCTTATTTCCGCAATTATGCTCTGGAAATGAATCTGCCGCCGGAAAAAGATCCTAAAGAACAGGTTGAAACCGTGGTGGTCCCGGGTATAAACGATTATCTCGGACTGGAATTGTATATGGGAAGTCGCAGCTTTAAAATACCCGATGATAGAGAAGAGTGGGTCGTTTTTAAAGAATTTTTGCGTGCCTCATATATTCCCTATAATAACATCCTGAAACAAAGAAGATTAAATATTTTGCAAGATGCAAAAGAAAACGATAATCAAGCCGTAACCTATATACCGGGTAATATGAATTTAAAAGATTTGCTCCTTGATAAGTATAATAACAGAGCTGAAAAAGAATTGTCTTTGGAAGATGTGTTGATTTCTGAACCTACTTCAATTCGTAAAGAATATCGGAACTTTTGTAACAGTATCAATAATATGAAACAAACCGTTCAAAATATACTTGGGAAAGACCAGCTTTCTAAATCGTCGGTATCCGAACAGCTTGAAACAAAATTACCGAATGGTGCCAAAATACAAAAATCTCAAGATCGCTGATGTTGTCCTTCGTAATTTTATTGCCACTAAAATAAAAAACTTGTGAAATAATCGTCTTTTTGCCTTTTGATTTTTGCTGTTTGTGTTATCTTTTTTTGTAGTTGATTGTTTAATTTTTTTATGGGCGAAAACGATGAAATTTACTATTGAAAGAGCTACTCTATTAAAAACCCTCAGCCATGTTCAAAGCATTGTTGAAAAAAGAAATACCATCCCGGTCCTGTCTAATGTCAGAATTGAGGCCTTGGGCGACGGTATCAGCTTTAAAGCTACCGATATGGATACCGAAATTACCGAAATTACCGATGCTAAAATTGCCGAAACCGGTGCTACTACCGCTCCGGCTCATATGCTCTATGATATCGTCCGCAAATTAAGCGACGGTTCCGAAGTTGAACTCATCTTCCCTGATGAAAAAGGACAACTTACTATCGCCTCCGGACGCTCTAAATTCTCCCTTTCTACTATCGCTGTTGAGGACTTTCCCGTTATTTCCGGCGATAGCTTGCCTATTAACTTTACAATGGCTAAAGAGGAACTTAAAGATGTTATTGACCGTACTCAGTTCGCCGTTTCTACCGAGGAAACCAGATATTACTTAAACGGTCTTTACATTCACGCTAAAACCGAAGCTGAAACTAAAGTCTTGAGAATCGTCGCTACCGACGGACATCGCTTGGCTTGCGTTGAATCTCCCCTGCCAAACGGTGCCGAAAAAATGAACAGCGTTATTATACCCAGAAAAACCGTCGCCGAAATCAGAAAACTTTTGGATGATACTAATTCCGAAAATGTCGCTGTCGCTCTTTCTGAAAATAAAATCCGCTTCGTGCTGGAAGATGTTACTTTAACTTCTAAACTTATTGACGGTACTTACCCGGATTATGAACGCGTTATCCCAACCGATAATGATAAAATCTTGGAACTGGATGTTAAAGATCTTGCTTCCGCCGTTGATCGTGTGTCCGTCGTGGCTGAAAGAACTCGGGCTATTAAACTCATTACTTCCAAAAATCATGTCGTGCTCACTACCTCCAGCCCCGATTTGGGCAGTGCTTTGGAAGAACTGGAAGCTAAATATGAAAGCGAATCCTTGGAAGTCGGCTATAACTTCCGCTATCTGTTGGATATCTTGGCCGAAATTAAAGGCGATACCGTTAAAATAAGCTTCTCGGATGCCTCTTCGCCTTCCGTTATCCACGATACTTCCGACTCCAGCGCTATCTATGTCTTGATGCCGATGAGAGTATAACCCTTGTTTACTCTTAATTAAAACGAATCGGTTATATTGTTCTTACAATATCGGATATCGCAAGGAGATGTAACTTGAGCACTCAGGCTCTTAAAATTGCAGATGTGGTTAAACAAAAGTCAGGCGTCTCACGCCTGACTTTAACCGACTTTAGAAACTACGCTTATCTCCGCTTGAATGTGGACTTGGCTCCCGTTATCCTTACCGGCGAAAACGGCAGCGGTAAAACTAACATCTTGGAAGCTATATCTTTCCTTACCCCCGGACGCGGCCTCCGTGGTGCCAGACTTTCAGATATTAAACGCATTACTCCCGCTCTGGTTACTCCCGATTTTAATCCCGAAATATCCGAAAATTCTTCTTGGGCCGTCTCCGCTCTGATTGCTAAAAATGATGAACAATTTTCTTTAGGTACCGCTTTGAAAAAAACAGCTAAAGAAATTGATGATGAAACGAAAGCTTTTGAAAGACGCATCGTCCAAATTGACGGGCAAAAAATTTCTTCACAGGCCGAACTCGGTAAATATATATCCGCTATCTGGCTCACACCCCAAATGGATCGCCTCTTCTTGGGCGGTACTCAACCTCGCCGCAGCTTCTTGGATAGAATCGTCTACGCCTTTGATATTGAACATGCTAAACGAACCGCTAATTTTGAACATATCTATAAACAATGGTATCAGCTCTTAAAAAATGGTTGCCGCGATAATAACTGGCTCTTGTCTTTGGAGGAGGAAATGTCCGCCTTGGGCGTGGCTATCGCCGCCGCCAGACGCGAACTTATCGCCCGCTTAAATACTTTTATTGAACAGGAACCGGATGATATCTTTCCCGATATTGCTCTGGAACTTGACGGCACTATTGAAAAACTCCTAGATAAACTTCCCGCCGTTGATGTGGAAGATTATTATCAAAATCTGCTCGCCTCGCAACGACACAGTGTTGTAAATAATGACTATGTTGACGGTGTTAATCGTACCGATTTTAAAGTCTATTACAAGAAAAAACATATGCCCGCCGAACTTTGTTCCACCGGTGAACAAAAATCTTTACTGGTTAGCATTATTTTGGCTCAAACCAAATGCCAGATACTGGATAAAGGCTTTGCCCCCATCCTCCTTCTAGATGAAGTTACCACCCACTTGGATGACTTAAAACGCAATGCTTTGCTTGCCAAAATTAAAGACTTGAATATTCAGGCCTGGATTACCTCAACCGAACCCCAAATATTTGATACCTTAAAAAATGATGCCCAATTCTTAACCGTTAAAAATAATACGGTATTATAAATCTTTTATTCTCTCTTTTATCGCCGTTACAAAAAACCTCCCTTACGGGAGGCTCTCAATAAATGTTGTAGCGGCTTATTCCATTATCATGGCCGTAAATTCGGCCTCGGAAACAATCTGGTCATCTACTTTGGCTTCGCCCTTAAAAACAAATATATTACGACGCTCTTTTACTTTTTCAACATGCATACGCAACTGATCTCCGGGCTTTACCGGCTTGCGGAACTTTACTCCGTCAATGGACATGAACAGCACATTGCGTTTGCTTTCGGCATAATTGTCATGAGCCGCAACCACTACCGCTCCTGCCGTTTGGGCCATGGCCTCAATCTGCAACACTCCGGGCATTACCGGATTGCCGGGGAAATGTCCTTGAAAAAATTCCTCGTTCATGGTTACATTTTTAATGCCTACTCCCTTCTCGCCGGGAATTTCTACCTCTAATCTGTCTACCAACAAAAAAGGATAACGATGCGGCAGCATCTTCATGATTTCTTCTATACGATAAACTTTTATATCTGACATTTTTTCTTCCTCTTGTTTTTAAAAATCTACCAAAACAAAACACAATTTAATCCGTTTGGCAAGCTATTTTTTGCTGTTGCGTTGCAAAAAGGCTACCTGCCGCATAAAGTCCTTAAACGGAACGGTCGGACTTCCCATAACTACCGCTCCGGGCTCAATATCTCGCATAACTCCCGATTGTGCCGCAATCTGAGCCCCGCTGCCTACCGTTAAATGATCGGCTAATCCGGCTTGCCCGCCGCATACTACATAATCTCCCAATGTGCAGCTTCCGGCTATGCCCGTTTGCGAAACAATTACACAGCCCCTGCCCAATTTATCGTTATGTGCTATCTGAACCAAATTATCTATCCGACACCCGTCGCCTATTACCGTATCATCCAATGCCCCTCTGTCTACACACGCATTGGCCCCGATTTCAACATCGTTGCCGATTATAAGTCTGCCAACCTGCGGTATGCGAATATGACGCCCTTCTATGGTGTTAAATCCAAAACCGTCACAGCCTAATTTGGCTCCGCTGTAAATAAAACAATCATTGCCCATAATGCAGTATGCTACATAAGCTCCCGCTCCTATACGGCAGTTGTTGCCGATTTTGCAGCCGCGGCATATCGTGCTTGAGTTTTCTATACGGCAATTGTCGCCGATTTCAACATTTTCTTCAATAACCACATAATCTCCGATAAAACAATCTTTACCGATTTTGGCCGACGAATGAATCGTTGCCTTGCCAGATATCCCGGCTTGCGGTTTGTACTCTTCATAAAATGCCTGATTTAACTTTAAAAAAGCTAACTTCGGATTGGCACATACCAATACCGTAACGCCATGCGGTATCCAGGTTTGCAAATCTTCATTGGTAATGCAGGCCTTGGCTTTTATGTTGGATGCTTTTTCTTTGGCTTTTCGGTCATAGAAAAAACATATATCCTCACTGCCGGCTTTTTCCATGGTGGCAATACCGGAAATCTTTTCCGCACTCTTGCTTTTATCCGTAAGCTCGGCTCCGGTTATTTCGGCAATTTGTGCCAGGCTAAACGGTCCGTTGTTTTTGTAAAAATTGCTGTCTACCATTGTTTGCTCCTTCAATATCTATAAACTTGTTCCGAAGTTAAGACGGAATACTTCCGTTTCATCATAGTCTTCCTTCATTATCGGGAAACCGAAATCTATATCAATTTTACCCATCGGCGAAAACCACTCAAAACCAAAACCGATTGATGCTCTGGGCTTGGATGAATAATCTACCAATGCCGTATTGATGTCATCGGGCTTGCCTATGGCACCTATATCAAAAAAGGTGCGGCCTCTGATGCCTACTTCATCCAGTCCTATCGGGAAAGACATTTCCGCTCCGCCGTATACTACCCAGTTGCCGCCAAGCGAATCGTCAGTTGCTTTATCACGGTCACCGACACCGCCAAAGGCAAAACCTCTTAATGAATTGCCGCCTAAATAGTATCTTTGCGATAATCTGACTTCCTCTCCGCCGTAGCCCACAACATAACCGCCGTTGGCATAAAACTTAAAGGTCCAGTAATCAGATACCGTGAAAAATTTGTATGCCTTAACATCAAAACGGAAATATTTTTCATCCCCGCCAAGACCGGCTATGTCGTTCCCGAAAGATAAATAATAGCCGTCTTTGGTGCGAATCGCACTGTCTCTTTTATCGTAAACCAAAGTCTGCCCGATTTCCGAACCCGTGCTCTTGCCTTCCTCTTTTTTAATGTAATATGAGGCATCCGCATCTACATCCATAATCTCGTCTTGACGCAAGGTGTAACGGACAACTTGGTATAAATCATCGGTGTAATTCCAACCCAAACGAATCCGGCCACCCATGCTGGAGCTGTCATACGAGCTCTCGTCTTGATAGTCTTCGTCACCATAGAAAATATCCGCTCCGGCACTTAATCTTCTGCCTAAAAAGTACGGCTCGGTAAAGCTTAAAGAGTAGTCTTTAGACCTTTGCGATACGTTGCCGTTTAAACTTAATTGCTGGCCTTTGCCTTGAAAGTTGTTTTCCGTAATTCCTCCCTGGATTAAAGCTCCGTCAACCGTGGAATATCCGATACCGATATTAAAATATCCGGTAGACTTTTCCTCTAAGTTAATATCTATATCCGCCTTGCTGGCATCTATCGGCACCGATTGAATGTCTACCTTGCTGAAGTAATTTAAATTTTCTATATTGCGACGCGAATCCTGAATCTTGGAAACATTAAACGCATCTCCCTCATCTAAGCGGAATTCCCTCCTTATAACCTCATCTAAAGTGCGGCTGTTTCCGGATATGTTAATGCGGTTTACAAAAACTCTTTCCCCTTCTTTGATGTTGAAAATTACCGCCAATTCCGATTTGGCCAAATCTCTTTGCAACTCAGGTTCTACCTCCACAAATACATAACCTTTGCGACCCAATTCTTCGGTCAAGGCCGTAACCGTCTTTTCAATTTCTTTGGCATTGTACCAACTGCCCTTCTTAAAGGTTACATATTTATAAAAATCGGCTACCGGCAGCTCCTTTATAGCCGAATTGATTTTTATTTCACTTACTTTGTATCGCGGACCTTCATCCAAGGTAAAGTTCAAAATAAACGACTTTTTATTCGGTGCCAACTCCGCTATGGCCGAAACCACATGAAAATCGGCATAACCTCTTTGTGTATAAAACTGCCGCAAAAGTTCCTTATCGTAATTCATTTTTTCGGCATCGTAAGTTTCCGAACTTGAAAATATACGATACCAACGACTCTCTTTACTCATTAAAACTTCTTGTAAGTCCGGACTTGAATAATGACGGTTGCCAAAAAAGTTAATCTTGTTGATTTTGGCTTCCGGACCTTCGTCTATTTCAAAAATCAAATCTACCCGATTTTCATCGTGCTTAATGATTTTGGGCTCTACTTCCACCGCATAACGACCGGCTCTTTTGTAAACTTCCAATATCCGTTGCACATCTTGCTGGACTTTGGCCTTGCTATATAATGTATTCGGGGCACTCTGAACTTCCGTTTCCAAAATTTTATCATCCAATTTGTCATTGCCGTCAAAGGCTCTTTCGCCGATTAGCGGATTTTCTTCAACGGTAATTTTTAAAACCCCGTTCTTTAAGGTTTGCATTTTTATATCCGAAAATAATCCGGTGGCATATAAATTTTTAAAAGCCGCATCAATGGTATCCTGCGACACATTTTCCCCTTGCTTAATACCTAAATAGGAAAGTACGGTTTCCCTTTCTACTCGTTGTAAACCCGAAATGTCTATGGTCTTTACCGTAAAGTCCGCCGCCATTACCTGAAAACTCAGAATAACGCAACTTAAAAAAGTCCCCAAAAATACTTTTTTCATTACTTGTTCCTTTTATGTGTTAAACCACCTGTCAGTTAAATGAACAATATCGTTCCAGGTAGCAAAAATCATTAAAGCCAATAACAGAGCCAACCCTACTTTGAATAAACCTTCCTTAACCTTTTCGTTTAATTCGCGGCCGCTTACTATCTCCAAAAGATAAAACACTACATGCCCACCGTCCAAAACCGGTATCGGGAATAAATTTATCAATCCCAAATTAACCGACAACAAAGCCATGAAAACCACAAAATCTATAATACTGTGTGTTTTGGATATATCGCCGGTCATTTCCGCAATACGGATTACACCGCCTACATCTTCCCCGCTACGTTTTCCGGTTATCATTTGTCCGATACCGCGTAAAGTAGTAACGGTTACATCCCAAACCTCCTGACAACCCATCAATAACGATTTTCCCAATGATAAATCTTCGTGGGTAACTTCTATGGTAGTAACCGACTTAACCCCCAGCATATATTCTTTAATTTTGGTACCGTCGCTTTGTTCCATTTCAATTTCGGTCAACGGAAATGCAAAATTCAGTAGCTCTTCGCCGCGTTGAACTTCAACCTTTACCTGACGATCGGCCGCCATGGCCACTTCTTTGGCTATGTCGGCAAAGTCGCTTATTGCGGCTCCGTTAATGCTTAAAATTCGGTCACCTGATTTAATCCCTGCCTGTGCGGCAGCTCCTTCCGGTACGGCTTCTCCCACTATCGGCGGAAAAGTAAAACTTCCCAATGTAAAAAACAACCCGGCATAAAGAAGTATGGCAAACAGATAATTAAATCCCGGACCGGCCAAAACTATGGCCAATTTTTTAAACGGGCTCTGAAAAGGAAAGGCTTTTTTCTTTTCCTCCTCACTTAACTCTTGTGCCTTGCCTTCGGAAGTTGTTGACGAAGCATCGGCATCGCCCAAAAATTGGCAATATCCGCCCAGCGGTATGGCCGAAATTTTCCAACATGTTCCTTTTTTATCGGTGCGACTCCATAATTCTTTACCAAACCCTATGGAAAAAGCACTAACCTGAACTCCCACCAGACGAGCAATCAGAAAATGTCCGAACTCATGTACAAATACCAAAATTCCCAATAATATTAAAAAGGGAACAACATAATAAACTATATTGAGCAACCACTCCATAACTTTTTATCTGCCTTTCTTAAACTAGTACCACAAAGCATATGCAAACAACCAATAAACAAAAGGTGCGGCAAAAATCAAACCGTCTATGCGGTCAAAAACTCCGCCGTGTCCGGGTATCAGATTACTGGAATCTTTTAAACCCAATCTTCTTTTTATGGCCGATTCAATTAAATCGCCGATTTGTGATACCGCAGCGATAACACCTCCCAAAACCGCAAAGAAAATTTGCGAATTGGAATCTATTTTGATAACTCCCGGAAAGGATAATAAATAAAAATAAATTGTGCTGGCGGCAACGGCAAACACTATACCGCCGATTAACCCCGACCAAGTTTTGTTGGGACTGATTTTGGGAGCCAATTTCGGACCTTTCAGATTACATCCGACTATATACCCGCCGATATCCATTGCCCAAACCATCAGCATAAACCATAAGGTCATGTAAAAATCGTACGGATGATAAATAAATACATCGTGATAAATCCACAACAACGAACCGACACCGATGGAAATGTACGGAACTCCCAAGGTTAATATGTAGCGATGCTCTTCTTTTGAAGCCTTAAACCACACATAAAGCGAAGCTAAAATTATGGCCGATACCAAAGCCGTTGTATCATAAACCAGCAGAGCCACCGCCAAAGCTATAATGTAAGCCCCCATATAAGCCGAGCTGTTACGAGTTGAGGCCATGTTAGCCCACTCCCAGGCCAATAATGATCCGACAACAAGTGCCAGAACATCTATAAACGGATATCCTACCCATAAGGCTCCGATAACCACCGGCAGCATTACCAAAGCAGCCAAAGTGCGTTTGGCCAATGAACCCATCTTTTTTTCTTTAACTGCCTTTTCGGGCTTTTTTGCTGCTTTATCAGGCTTTACCATATCTTCTCTCCCTTGTTTTATAATTTTCTATTATTGATTTTAATTCTTCTTTGTTAAAATCCGGCCATAGGGTATTTGTAAAAAACAATTCCGTATAGGCCAATTGCCATAGCAAATAATTGCTCAAACGCTGCTCGCCGCTGGTACGAATCAGCAAATCAGGATCCGGAACTTCGGCCGTATACAACATCTGCGAAAACTCGTTTTCATCAATGTCGGTAATTGCCAACTCGCCGTTTTTAACCTTTTGAGCCGTCCTCCTTACGGCATTGACAATTTCCTGACGCGATCCGTAACTTAACGCTATCTGCAACACCAAACTCCGGTTTGATATAGTCCTTTTTTCAAGATTTTCCATCTTGTTTACGATATCCGCATCCAACATACCTCTTTCCCCGATAAAGCGAATCCGTACATCGTTTTTTTCCAGTTCCTCAAAGTTGCTGTCCAGGTACTGCCGCAACAAGTTCATTAAGCCATCAACCTCTTGTTTGCTTCGCTTCCAATTTTCGGTGGAAAAAGCATAAATGGTCAAATACGGAACGCCCAGCTCCTTAACCGCTTTGGCTGTTTCTATAACAACTTCCGCTCCTTTTTTGTGGCCGGCATTTCGCGGTAAGCCTCTTTTGGCCGCCCAGCGACCGTTGCCGTCCATAATCACGGCGATATGTTGCAAATTATTGTTCGTCACCAATGTAAGTCCTATACCTGCATAATATCTTTTTCTTTGGCGGCCAGCATTTCATCTATTTTTTTAACGGCATCGTCCGTCATCTTTTGAATTTCGTTTTCAAAACGCTTTTCTTCATCTTCCGATATTAAATTGTCTTTTTTAAGCTTTTTAACACCGTCTAAAGCATCTCTTCTGATATTACGAATCGCAACTTTATTCTGCTCGCTGTACTTACCGGCAATTTTTACCAACTCCTTACGACGCTCTTCGCTTAAAGGCGGTATCGGAATACGAATAAGAGCTCCGTCCGTTACCGGATTTAAACCCAAATCGCTTTCACGAAGAGCTTTTTCAACACTTTTGGCCAAGCTTTTATCCCAAACGCTTACCGATAAGGTTCGGGGATCAGGCACATTTACCGTTCCTACTTGCGAAATGGGTGTTAAATTACCGTAAGCCTCAACCATAATACCGTCCAATAAGCTTGCATGAGCCCGTCCGGCTCGCAGGCCTCCGAAATCAGCCCGCAAAGATTCTAAAGTTTTTTCCATTCTGGTTTGAGCATCGTTCTTAATTTCACTAAATTCTGACATATTAACCTCTGCTTTTGTTATTTTACCGTGGTAAAAAGTCCTTTACCGCATACTGCATCCATTAAAGAATCTTCACCCTGTTGTTTGAAAACAATTATCCTTATTTTGCTCTCTTTGGCAAGTACTACTGCCGAAATATCCATAATTTTCAGCTTTTTTTCTATTACTTCGTCATAACTTACTTGTTCAAAGCGTTTAGCTTTGTCATTATAACGAGGATCGCTGTCATAAACTCCGTCAACCTGCGTGGCCTTGAATATGGCCTCACAGTGCATTTCCGAAGCTCTTAACGCCGCTCCGGTATCGGTTGTAAAATACGGACATCCCGTTCCGGCGGCAAAAATCAGAACCCGACCTTTTTTAAGGTGTCTTACTGCCTTTTGGTAAACATACGGCTCACAAACTTCAGGCATTTGTAATCCTGACATAACCCTTGTATCTACCCCGAGTTTTAATAAGCAATCCTGCAAATACAAAGCGTTCATTACCGTTGCCAACATTCCAACTTGGTCGGCCATGCTTCTGTCCATGCCTTCGGCCGCCTCTTTGGCTCCGCGGAATATATTACCGCCGCCTATTACCAAACAGATTTCAACTCCTAAATCATGAATCTGTTTTATTTGCTTGCAAAGTCGTAAAACTTCTTCCCCGCAGATGCCGAACGGTTTATTACCCATTAAGCCTTCGCCGGAAAGTTTTAATAATATGCGTTTATATTTAGGTTTCATTTAACTTGCCCCTTAATAATGTTTACGTGTTTATATTAGCTTATTTAACTCTTTTGTCATCTTATTTTTATAGGCAGTTGATAATTTGTAATCTTTGCGGACTGTTTTGATAAAAAGATTGAAATTACGAAAAGTTTGTGCTTATAGTACCCTATCCGTAAAAACTATATAAGGGGATGTGTTATGAACTTTACCGTAATTTTTATTTTATGTGCCTTGGGCGGATATCTGTTGGGCTCTATCCCTTTCGGCTTGGTCTTAACCCGCTTGGCAGGATACGGTGATATTCGTAAAATCGGCTCGGGCAACATCGGTGCTACCAATGTGTTACGCACCGGTAACAAAACTTTGGCTTTGCTTACCGTTATTTTAGACGCCTTTAAAGCCGGTATTGCCGCTTATATAGCTTTTAAAACCGTTCCCAATGAATTGTGCTTTATGTTCGGCTGGCCGGCCACTACATCCCTTATCGGCGGAATGATTGCCGGTTTATCGGGGGTTATCGGACATATGTTCCCCGTATGGCTCAAATTTAAAGGCGGCAAAGGCGTTTCGTCTGCTTTCGGTTTTTTACTCATAACCTACTGGCCCTTGGCTCTTATAGCTCTTATTGTTTGGCTCGTTATGGCTTTTACTTTCCGCTATTCTTCCCTCTCGGCTTTAACCGCTGCCGTTGCTCTGCCGATTGCGGCCTTCTTTATGCTGCCGCAAGTCTATACTTTCTTTTATGCTATTACTGCGTTGTTGGTTATATTAAAACATCATGCCAATATCCGCCGTCTGCTTAAAGGTGAAGAAAGCAAAATTTCGTTTAAAAAAACTGCTGAAAAGTAAAACATCGTGCAACAAAAAGAACTGATTGAATGGATACAACTTATCAATACCGACGGTATCGGACCAATCGGATTTTATAAGTTGCTCGCTAAATTCGGTTCGGCTCATGAGGCTTTGCAAAACTTACAATCCAAACAGCCCATTTTTGCGTATAAGGATGCACAATATGAACTTGAAAAAGCTCATCGCCAAAATGTCCTTATCCTAACCCGAAACGATGAAAAGTATCCGTTTAATTTGGCTCAACTCAATGACGCTCCGCCGGTTTTGTATGTGAAGGGTAATGCCGATTTACTAAACTATCCGGCCATGATTTCCGTTGTCGGCTCCCGCAGTGCCTCCATTTCCGGGCAAAAAATCGCTTCCAAACTTTCTTTTGATTTAACCGAAAATGAAGTAATTATCGTTTCGGGCATGGCCCGAGGTATTGATACCGCCGCTCATAAAGGTGCTCTGTTGGCCCAAAACAAACAAGGTCCGACCATTGCCGTGTTAGGTACCGGTGTTGATGTGCCCTACCCTTCGGAAAATCAAAGATTATATGAACAAATAATCCATCAGGGTGTCGTTATCTCCGAGTTGCCGCTCGGCACAACCGCTCAACCGCAAAATTTTCCGCGACGCAATCGCATAATTTCCGCCCTAAGTGCCGGAACTTTGGTCGTGGAAGCCTCAATCAACTCCGGCTCTTTGATTACCGCAAGGCTTGCCTTGGAACAGGGAAAGGATATTTTTGCCGTACCCGGCTCCCCTTTGGACGGTCGCTCCATGGGTGCCAACAAACTTATTAAAGAAGGTGCCATATTAACCGAAACCGCAGATGATATATTGCAGGTACTGAGTTTAACGCAAAATCAGCAAATTAAAGATTTTATATCCACCGACTTATTTGCAAATACTCTTGACAAAGCTCCAAAAATTGACAATATTCCACCTCAGAGTAAAACTCCGGAGCATGAAAATGCCGACCTGTTGAACCTGATTACTCCGCAAGGTGTTGAATTGGACGAACTTTTAAGAAACAGCGGTATGGATTTTACCGAAACCATGCTCAAAATTACCGAGTTGGAACTTGAGGGCAAAATTAAAAGAATAAACGGTGTGATTTTTATAACAGATACCAAATAAAAACAGGAAAAACCGATGAAGTTAGTTATTGTAGAATCTCCGGCAAAAGCCAAAACTATCAACAAATATTTGGGCAGCGATTATAAAGTGCTGGCCAGTTTCGGCCATATTCGCGATTTGCCCAGCAAAGACGGTTCGGTTAATCCGGATCATGATTTTGACATGACTTGGGAATTAAGCCCCGGCGGTAAAAAACGCCTTAATGACATTATCGCCGCCTTAAAAGACTGTGACACCATTATTCTCGCCTCCGACCCGGATAGAGAAGGAGAAGCTATTGCTTGGCATATTTTAGAGGAATTAACTGCCCGTAAAAAAATTGCCGGCAAAAAAATTGAACGCGTCGTCTTTCACGAAATTACCAAATCGGCCGTTACCGAAGCTATTAAAAATCCCCGCTCTATTGACGATAATTTGGTTTCCGCCTATATGGCCAGACGTGCTTTGGACTATTTGGTAGGCTTTACCTTATCTCCGGTTTTATGGCGTAAACTCCCCGGTTCCAAATCAGCCGGACGCGTCCAGTCGGTTGCTTTGCGTTTAATCTGCGACCGCGAAACCGAAATTGAAAAATTTAAATCCGAAGAATACTGGACCATTGATGTTGATTTATTGGCCGACAATAAAGCCGTTATTCCCTCACATCTTATCAATTTAGACGGCAAAAAACTTGAAAAGTTTGACCTTAATACCGAAGCCAAAGCAAATGAGGCCAAGAGCAAAATTGAGGCTCAAAACTTTAACATCTCCTCGGTAGAACGCAAAAAAGCCAATCGTTATCCGGCTCCGCCGTTTACCACCTCCACCTTGCAACAAGAAGCGGCTCGCAAGCTCAGATTTTCGGCCAAAAAGACCATGCAGGTAGCTCAAAAGCTCTATGAAGACGGTTTTATTACCTATATGCGTACCGACGCCGTAAATCTTTCCAAAGAAGCAATAGCTGCTTGTCGTGATGCCATCTTAAAATATTTCGGTGAGGCTTACCTGCCCAAAGTTGCCAAAGAATATAAAACAAAATCCAAAAACGCTCAGGAAGCTCACGAGGCTATTCGTCCTTCCGATGTGATGAATACTCCCAAAAAAATGGAAGCCAAACTGGATGCCGATGCCTATAAACTTTACGAGCTTATTTGGAAACGCACCGTTGCTTGCCAAATGAACCCTGCCGTATTTGACAGAGTTACCATTGATTCGCTTTCTCAGGATAAGCAGATTTTGCTGCGGGCCAACGGACAGGTTATTGCCTTTGACGGTTTCTTGAAACTTTATCAAGAAAGCAAAGACGACTCCGATGATGACGATGAAAATCGGATTTTGCCCAATGTTAATGAAGGACAAGCCGTTGATAAAGGTCAAATTAAACCCGAACAGCACTTTACAACACCTCCGCCGCGTTTTACCGAAGCAAGCCTCGTTAAAAAACTGGAAGAACTCGGTATCGGCCGTCCTTCAACTTATGCCACCATTATTGCCGTTTTGCAGGAACGCAAATATGTACGTGTTGAAAAGTTAAGATTTATCCCTGAAGACAGAGGGCGAATCGTTACCGTATTTTTGGAAAACTACTTCAAAAAATATGTTGAGTACGACTTTACCGCCCAACTGGAAGAATTTTTGGATGATGTTTCCGCCGGACAAATGGACTGGAAAAAACTGCTTGCCGGTTTCTGGGCCAAATTTATTAAAAATGTTGATGCCGTAAAACCTTTGCAGGTCAAAGATGTTATTGCCAAGATTGATGAGGTTTTATCATATCATCTGTTTCCTCCCAAAGCCGACGGCAGCAATCCTCGCTTATGTCCGGAATGCAAAAAAGGTTTGTTAAGCGTTAAACTCGGTAAATTCGGTGCCTTTTTAGGTTGTTCCAATTATCCGGAATGTAAATATACCAAGCCCCTAACCGATGTTAAAGATGAAGAGGAACAGGCTCTTGATGCCCCAAAGCCCGAAAAACCCGAAGATAAAAATTTAGGCGTTTACAAAACTCTTAATGTTTACCTTAAAAAAGGTCCTTACGGTTGGTATATCCAATGGGGCGAAGATGCCACCGCTACAACCGAAAAACCCAAACGCATGGCCTTGCCGAAAAATCTGAAACCGGAAGATGTATCTTTTGAACAAGCCGTAACTCTTATCAGTCTGCCTAAAGATTTAGGCAACGGTATTGAGGTAAATATCGGCAAGTTCGGACCTTACATTAAACAAGGTACCAAATCACGTTCTTTGACCGGCAATGATACTATTTTTAATATTACTGCCGAAAGAGCTGCCGAACTTTTGCAAAATGTTGCCGCCAAAACCGAAGCCAAAATTTTGGGTAAAGATAAATCCGGTAATGATATTATTTTAAGTTCCGGACGCTACGGTCCTTACTTAAAATGCGGCAAAAATAACTATGCTTTGCCCAAAGAGCTTAAAGGTAAAGAGCTTACTTTAGAAGATGCCTTAAAAGTTATTGCCGCTAAAAAGTAACATATGTAAACCTATGTAATTAAAAATGAGCCTTAAAAAACTTAAGGCTCATTTTTGTTTTTGTGCTTTAATAACTTACAAATCGGCAATGACCGACATGCTGATAATTTCATCAGGTGAGCTTACCATTCCGTTAGCACCGCCGCCTTTTTTAATATTATCAACATATTCCATACCGGAGGTTACTTCGCCCCATACGGTGTATTGTCCGTTTAACCACGGGCAATCGGCAAAACAAATAAAAAACTGACTGTCGGCCGAATCTACATCCATGGCTCTGGCCATAGATACCGTGCCTCTTAAATGCGGCTTGCGGTTAAATTCGGCTTTCAATTTTTTGCCGCTGCCGCCCGTACCCGTTCCTAACGGACAGCCGGTTTGTGCCATAAAGCCTTCAATAACTCTATGAAACTTTAATCCGTTGTAAAATCCTTGTCTTACCAACTCTTTGATACGGGCAACATGATTAGGAGCTTCGTCAGGATACATCTCTATTACCACATCGCCGTCTTTGAGCTTTAGCAACAGCGAGTTCTCCGCATCTTTTACTTTATATGAATGTTTTATTTTCTTGGCACGCGTTTCACTCATGCCCAACTGCTTTTTGTCCTCAGCCGCTAAATTTTTGGTTTCCGACTTACCTAAATTTTTAGTTTCGGATTTTTTTAGTAATTCTGTCATAATAAATCCCTTCCTTATTAAAATATCTATTCTCTTATGTAGGGTTTTACTTTTTCATATTCAAGATAAAATCAACTCTTTCTTCCGCCGTCAAATTTTGAGGATAGGTCTTATCTATTTTTTTTATCACTTCAACCAGACCCTTACCGTTGGCTATTTGAATGGCCAGTCCCGGGCGGGCGTTTAATTCCAGCATCATCGGACCGCGGTTTTTATCCAACACAATATCTGCCCCTAAATACCCTAAGCCTGTCATCTCATAGGCCTTGGCTCCGATAATTAAATGCTCCCGCCAGAACGGAACTACCAAACTTTTTAAATCGGCCTTGGTGTCAGGGTGAACGCTTATCGGCAAATTGTGCATTACCGCATTTAAGGTCTTACCGCTCTTAATATCTAAGCCGACCCCTACCGCACCTTGGTGCAAATTGGCTCTGCCGCCGGATTCTGCCGTGGCCAATCGCATCATAGCCATCGCCGGATAGCCTTTATAAACAATAATCCTCACATCCGGAACACCTTGATAGCTGAAATCTTTGAATATATCGCTGAAATTTACCATCTCTTCTATTAAGGCAACATCATATTGTCCGCCCAAACTGAACAATCCGCTTAATGTATTGGATATGTGCTGGTACACATCCTTAAATGTTAAAACTCTTTCTGAGGCCGTAACAAAGCAGTCGTCATCCCAATGTTTAATTACCAACACGCCCTTACCGCCACTGCCGTGTGCCGGCTTAATTACAAACTGCGGATGATTTTTTACCAATTCCAAAAAATCTTTTACCTGATGTTGGTATTCTATAACCCCGATTAAATGCGGCGTGTTAATACCGGCCTTGTCTGCCAACCGTTTCGTCTGAACTTTATCATCTACCAAGGGATATAAACGACGATTGTTACAACGGGCAATTATTTTATAATTACGGGCATTCATGCCCAAAACTCCGTTGGCTTTAAGAGCTGACGGTCGGCTAAATTTTTTTAACCACGCAAACATCTATTCCCCCTTGGCTAAAGGCGTAAATCTTTTTAATTCGGTTAAACGGTAGCCCGTATATGTACCAAGCAACATTACCGTAAACAATATCACCAAATTGATTTCATCAAACGCAAAAGTAATATGGCGAATATACTCATTGCTGATTACCAAATAAGTAACAACCGCGGTTACCATACTGTAAAAAATTTCCGATACGGCGTTGCCTGCTCCCTCTTCTTCCCAGGTAATAGAGGCTCTTTCAATAATCCAGGCCGTAATGATTATCGGGAAAAATACCGCCGATGAGGCAATGCTCCAGTTCATACGATAGCCGATAATAGTCATAAACTGCATAATCAGAATAACGAATATCACCACTGCCGAAATTCGGGGTACCAATAACAAATTTAGTTTGGACAATACGGCTCTTAACAATAGTCCGATAGCTATAATCACCGAAAAACTTACCAAACCTGCCCAAAATCCGGTTTTAACCAACGACATGGCAATTAACATCGGGGTAAATGTTCCCATGGTTTTAATACCGACAATATTTCGCATTAAAACTACTATTAAAATACCTAAAGGAAAAACCATCAGCCACTTTAATGTATTTTGCTCCAGTAACGGCAGATTATAAATGGAATAATCAAACATTATTTTATAATTGTTTAACTCCGAACGGTGCGCGGCCATTTTAAATGAGGAAACAACCGACCTTAATACTGAAAATCGTACCTTAGAATCCTCTCCTCCGCTTACATCCAATAAAGATGTCCCTCCTCTTTGAAAGATAATAAAGTTTTTAGGTAGGCCTTCTTTTCCGGTATTTAAATCATATAACATCCACTTGTTACCGTCATAAGCTTCCATCATTAAGTCAGCTTCGGCTGCCTGTTTGCCTTCTTCCAAACGCACCCCTCGGGCCAAACGAGCCGGTATGGATTTTACCGCCAGCAGTTCAATAATTTTATCAGCTCTTTGCTTTTGATTCATCTTTACCGGCAAAAAGGCGTTTAAGGTCGGATTCATCGGCTCTTGATTAAATATTTGAATAATTTTTTGCGGCCAGGAACCCTGCAATTTACCTGCTTCAGTCAAAATTTCTTCTGCCATTTGTCGTTGCTGTTCATCATACAGCGGTTTACGAGGAGTTGCAACTTTAGCCTCTCTTACTTTCCCATTACCGTCTTCATTATCATATATTGTCAATCGGTAATATAAGTTTTGACTTTTTTCCTTGGCAGATGAACTGAATTCTACGCGATTTTCTTGGGTGTTTTTGGTAACTTTGTACCCTCGGGCCTGAATATCTTCATTTAAAATTTTAAACTCATCGCCGCTGCTGGGTACCCCTAAAGAAACTCTTATCGGTTCTCCGGTCGGTTCAAAAGTAATGTTGGCATCAATATTCCAAACTTTAGTTGTACGATTAGGCCTAAAATCAAAACCCCAATACTTGATTTTATAGTAAGCACTGAATGCCGCAAAGATAACCGATAATACCAAAAATAAAGTTAAAACCTTACGCACCGTAAAAAATTTACTCATAGCCTCTGTCCCTTATTATTTAAGAGTGTGCGAAACCGATGTGTCAACAATGGCTCTGCCGCTTAGTATATTACGGCCAATTAAAATTTGGTATTCAAATTTATCGCGGTCGGCCAAAGTAAACTCTGCAGTAAACTTTTCACCTCCGAAACTTACTGCCATATTAACTTTTACTCGGTGCTCTCTGTCTTCTATTCTTTTAATCTTTACACTCTTAAGTATTGGTTTTTCAAATTCATACTTTTCGCCGGACTGCCTGTTGGTAATGGTAAACGAAACCCACTTTTCACCGTCTCTTTCAAACTCTTTAATATCGTCGGCATCCAATGATGAGGTGGTAGCTCCGGTATCTATCCGGGCATCAAACGCCGATTTCATCGGTAAAATATAAATCGGTTCTACCGCACCTATAATATTGGACGGGCGATTGTTAATAATGGTGGTTTTCTGTTCGGCCGGTACAATTCCCGGAAGAAGTGACGGGGTATCTGAGCTTTGGCAACAACTTAAAAAAAATGTTAAACTCATTATGCTCATAATCTTGATAAAAGTTCTCATGTATTTGTCCTGATATAAAAACATCTCTTATTTTTAGACATTTTTATGCCGTTTTGTAAAGCAAAAATATTATTTATTCCGATTTGTCCCCAAAAATATTTGATAATTATTACAACTCCCGTAGTATGAAAAAGAGGCTAAAATTTAGCCTCTTTTTTATTGGCAACCTTATAAGAAAAGCGTAAACCTTAACGAAAACGCCGTGGCATAATCAGATTTTTGATTTAACGCCGGATTGATATAAAATTGTACATCGGGCGTTATTGTCATATATTTAGAAATTCCCCATGCCCAATAAGCCTCTATTACCTGTTCGGCATCATGCTCCAAGGGCTCACCGACCGCTTCTTCATTGAGCTTATTATAAGCATACGCTAAACCGATTTGATCTAAGCTATTGCGGTTTAATGGATTTAACCAGACAACACCCGCTACCCAAGACTGCTCTATTTCCGCAACATCTCCGGATACTCCGTTAATACGTCCGAACACACTCCATTTTTCACCGATATTCTGTGATAGATTGATGGACCAACCGTTGGTAGTTTGGGCTTGCTCTTTTACCCATGGTTGATTATATACCAAAACCGAAACCTCGGCATCACCTAATCTGTTGGTCGGAGCGTAAGTTGCTTGAGCAAAAGTTGTATAATGCTTGTCGTGTATGCCGTTTACCCTAATACTCGGAGCGTCTACATTGGTTGCATCTTGGGCACCGATGGCAAAACTCCAATCTCCTTTGGGAGCCATCTCGGCAAAAAAGCCTATACCCGCCGTGGAATAAGTGGAGCTGGCGTTTTGGGATAAAGCATAGTTTATAAAATTGACTTGCTGATTGGCATCATAGGCTGTTCCGTCAAAGTTATATATCGGAAATTGTCCGGCATTTAAGGTCAGCCAATCCCAATCTCCGCCAAGCTGCCATGAATAATAAAATTCTACAAACTCATTGGCGTTATCATCAAAGTCGTTAATGGCATTTACCACACCTATGTTATTATCAATGTCGGCAGAATTATGATTGCCGTAACGAACAATGTTATAAGCCATGTTTAATGAACCCGTGCCGTATTCATTATCAAAATTGGTCCAGGTTAAATACGGATAAATATAAGTCTGCACGGCATTGTTTTTGCCGCTCGGAGCTCCTCTTTGGCCGGTTACGCTTATATCTATTCCGTAATCAAGACCGTAAGTTTTGTTTAGCCAGTCCTTAAAATCTGTATAGTCTTTTTCTAAACTTCGGGCTTGAGCCTGAGTGCAACCCATTGCCAGTAAAGCTAAAATAAATATATATCTTTTCATACGCCTTCCCTTTCTTGATAAAAATCTCATTACTTTTGCTATATAATCACTCAACTTATTAAAAAAAGAGCCTGCCAAAATATTGCAAAGATTGATTTATTTACTTGCGACAGAGTCTGAAATCGTATATCTTTGGCTAAGTAAGTGTTTTTAAGGATCTAAAGCATGATTGCAAAATTGCGTGGAATTGTTGACAGCGTTTATGAAGATTGCTGTATTATTGATGTAAACGGCGTGGGCTATTTGGTATCAGCCTCATCCAAAACTCTCGGAAGATTAAATAAAGGAACGGAGGTTTCGCTCTTGATTGAAACCGTTGTCCGGGAAGACAGCATATCTTTGTTCGGTTTTTATGATGCTTGGGAAAAAGAGTGGTTTAATACTTTAACCAAAGTCCAAGGCGTTGGGGCTAAAGTTTGCTTGAGTATCTTATCGGCTCTCAATCCCTCGCAGCTTGCTCAGGCGGTTTCCGCTCAGGATAAAAGTTCGTTTTTAAGAGCCAGCGGCGTAGGCCCTAAACTGGCGGCTCGTATTGTTACCGAATTAAAAGATAAAATCGTTACCATTCCAACCGGTGATGTAAGTTTGGGCGATATTGCCGGCGATGATACCATACCGTCTGCCACACCATTATCCGAAGCTGCAAGCGATACGGTTGAAGATGTTATTTCGGCTCTAATCAACCTAGGTTATCAGCGGTTAGAGGCCTATAAGGTTGTATCTAAGGTTTATGCCGAAAATGCCGATAAATCGGTATCAGAGTTAATCCGCTTATCCTTAAAAGAATTTGCCAGAAAGGATTTTTAAGCCATGGAAAAAGAAAGATTGGTCAGTCCGCATCCTCAACCCGAAGATGAAAGAAACAATATCAATGCTCCGGTTAATACGCGTCCGGAATGCTTAGCCGATTTTGTGGGGCAAACTGCCGTATGCCAAAACTTAAAAGTTTTTATTGAAGCGGCCAAACAAAGACACGAGGCTCTTGACCATGTTTTGCTTTTTGGCCCTCCGGGATTGGGTAAAACAACCCTGGCCTCCATTATTGCCAAAGAGTTGGGAGTGGGCTTTAGAGCAACCTCAGCACCGATGATTACCAAATCCGGCGATTTAGCGGCAATTTTAACCAACTTAGAGCCTAATGATGTGCTCTTCATTGATGAAATTCACCGTTTAAATCCGGCCATTGAAGAAGTTTTATATTCGGCCATGGAAGATTTTCAGTTAGACTTAATTATCGGTGAAGGTCCTTCGGCTCGTTCGGTCAGAATAGATTTGCAACCCTTTACCTTAGTCGGTGCCACCACCCGTTCCGGTTTGCTTTCAACTCCGCTTCGTGAACGTTTCGGCATTCCTTTGCGGTTGGATTTTTACACTCATGAGGAGCTTAAAAAGATTGTGTTAAGGGGAGCTGCTTTACTGGGTATGCCCATTTCCGACAACGGAGCTTTGGAAATTGCCAAACGCTCTCGCGGTACGCCCCGTGTGGCCGGCAGATTGCTTCGTCGTGTTCGCGATTTCGGAGCCGTAAGCGGCGGCAGCGAAATTGACAATAAAATTGCCGATACCGCTTTGCGGCGTTTGGATGTTGACAACTATGGACTGGACGCTTTTGACAGACGGTACTTAAAATGTATTGCCGTAAATTACGGCGGAGGTCCGGTCGGAGCCGATACTTTAGCTGCCGCTCTTTCGGAGGAACGCGATACCATTGAAGAGGTTGTGGAACCGTTTTTATTAAAACTGGGCTTTATTCAACGCACGCCCCGCGGCCGAATTATCTCTGATTTAGGATGTCAATATATGGGTATTGCACACCCCAAAATTAAAACCGATAACAAACAGTTTGATTTACTTTCCAACATAGAAAGGGATGAAGAAAATGAGTTTTGAAATAACTTCTCCGCAAGGTAGCATGTACGGTAAAGTTTTTGTTTTTCCGGCACGGGTATATTATGAAGATACCGACGCCGGCGGGATTGTTTACTACGCCAACTATTTAAAATTTGCCGAAAGAGCCCGAACCGAATTTTTGCGTTATATCGGAGCGGCTCCGCAACAAAATGCTTTGGAAGGCGATATGTGCGGCTTTGTGGTACGGCATTTGGAAATTGATTATAAAGCTTCTGCCAAGTTAGATGATTTGCTCACCGTTTCTTGTGAGCTTACCGAAGACGGCGGAGCCTCGGCGGTTATGCATCAGGAAATTTTAAGAGGTGATGAAGTTTTGGCGGTAATTGATGTTAAGGTAGTTTATGTAAGCCTTAGCAAAAAGCGTCCCATCCGCATCCCCGAAGATATTAAAAACAAGCTCAAAGGCTTGGAGTAGACTAAAATTTGTTATTAGGATTGATATTATGAAATATGAAGATATGATTTTTAAAATACCCAAAGAGTCTGCCTCATACAAAGAGGATTCAGACTTTGTAGTGAAGCAAATTATACATATTTTAGATGAAAGAAAAAGTGCTCGTGACAATAAGATAGTTATAAACACTAATTTAAAATTAGGACTACCTCTTGAAAATATAAATAAAATTGCTGGACCTATGGTAGAGGCTTGGGCTGGTGAGGTTTTTTCTGGTATAAGAGATTCAAAAGATAATATCTATGCTCTTATTAATGTTGAAACACAAGAACGTTTAGGAATGGCAGACATTATTTTACAATTCAGAAAAGATGATAGAGTCTTGACAGGAAATATAGATGTTAAAGCTACAGCTAATGATATACCTAATAGCGGTAGAGGTCCTAATATAACTTCTTTTTCTCGTATTCGCACTTCATATGTAAAAGATCCTGATTTTATGTTTATCTTATTATCAATAAAACATAAAGTCTATTCTGAACGTAATGAAAATTCAGGGTTAGTGGATGGAGTAATGGAAATTGTAGGCTATAATGCCTACGATCTAAAGTATATTGGGGATAATGATATTAGTTATAATCCTGCTTTAGGAACAGGACAAATCCAGATTAAAGATATACATTATGTAACTTATCAGTACAGAACCACTTGGGAAATGTGTCAGTTATTAGATAAAAAATACCTTCATTCCTCAAGGAGAACTATAGAAGATTTTTATAGAGAGGCAAAAAAAAATAAATGGATAAAAACTTAAAATTAATTTGTGGAAACGCTATTGATGAAATGAAAAAAATTCCTACAGAAAGTATAAATTTAATTGTAACGGATCCTCCGTACAATCTAAATAAGGATTATGGGAATAACCAAGATTGCTTGGCTTTTGAAGAGTATATACAGTTTTCTAGGGAATGGCTTAGAGAAGCCTACAGAATACTTTCTAAAAACGGCTCAATATATGTTTTTATGGGAATGAAATATATATCTTATATTTATGTAATTATGGAAAAAGAATTAGGTTTATATTTTAATTCTTGGATTACCTGGTTTTATACCCAAGGCATTGGAAAGACCAGAGGCTTCTCGCCAAGACATGATGATATTTTATTTTTTACAAAAAATAAATCCAAATATGTGTTTAATATTGATGCTGTTAGAGTCCCTCAAAAATTTTATCGCTCTATCAATAATATGAGAGGGGCAAATCCGGGAAATGTATGGGAATTTTCTCATATGCATTACTGTAATAAAAACAGACAGCTACACCCAACTCAAAAGCCTGAAGGTCTTTATGAAAGGATTGTACTGACTTCTTCAAATGAAAATGATATAATTCTAGATCCTTTTGTTGGAAGCGGAACTCTTTTAAGAGTTTGCCAACAAACAAACCGAAAAGCCATAGGTATTGATATAAACCCAGAATATATACAAATAGCAAAAACACGTTTATCTTTGCCATTTAAAGGTTTTGATAGTATAGATGAAAGAATGAAACGCATACCTAACGATCTAAATGATGATGTTATAAGGTTAAATTATATTGAAAATCATATAAAATGGTTTTTAAAGAATCATCCTGAGGCTATAAAAGATTTTATTAACGAAGTGAAAAGAAAATACATGAATAAACTAATTGAATCTGGGCAACTGTCAATTATTGAACAATTCGCTGATAAGTAGATTAAAATCAGTATAAGTCTTATCCGTTTACAATTAAGGCCTCGGCAGCGGCTCGGGCGGCATCGGTTATTTTTTCTCCCGATAACATACGGGCAATCTCTTCCTTCTTTTCTGCCGCCGATAACTTGTAAACTTTTGTTAATGTCGTACCATTTTCGGCTTGCTTTAACACCTTAAAATGTTCGTCGCTAAATGATGCAACTTGCGGCGAGTGTGTTACTAATAAAACCTGCACTTTTTTGGCCAATCTTGCCAGACGCTCTCCCACCGCTTGAGCCGTGGCTCCGCCTATACCCGAATCCACTTCATCAAAAACTAATGTCTCAACACTGCTCTTTTGGGCTAAATTAACTTTTAAGGCTAACATAAAACGAGCCAGCTCTCCGCCGGAGGCTATTTTGTTTAACGCTCCTTGCGGTGAGCCTAAGTTGGTGGCAACCGTAAAGCAAACCCTATCAAAGCCCCTTTCGCTCCATTCGCCTTCTTCTACCCTACTTATTTCGGTTACAAACTTGGCTTTTTCCATTTTTAACGGAGCTAATTCTCCCATAACCGCTTTATCTAAAATACTTGCCGCTTTTTTACGCAACTCGCTCAATCTTTCGGCCGCTTTGAAATATTCTTCTTGGGCGATATTTACCGCTTTGTGTAAATCGGCAATATCTTCGCCGCCCTTATCCAGAGCCGCCAATTCTCCCTTAAATTTAAGCAATACTTCCGGCAACTCATCTATGCCGACTTGGTGCTTGCGGGATAATGCTTTAAGTGCAAATAATCTTTCTTCTATGCTGTCGGCCTCGCCGGAGGTAATGTTTATATCCTGCGAAGCCTGTTCTATTAAACTTACCGCTTCATCCAACTCAATCAATGCCGAATCCAAAGATTTTTCAATCTCTTCATACTTACCACCCGTCAAGCCGTTTATTTTAGATAACGCTCCTTGAGCTTTTTGTATTAAAGAACCGATATCTCTGCCGTGCAATGATGAATACGCCGTATTTAATCCTTCCATAATTTTTTCGGCATGCATTAACTCCGTTCGTTTGCGGTTAAGCTCTTCTTCCTCACCTTTTTTAACTTTGGCTTTTTCCAGCTCATCTACCCAATGGCGAAGATTATCCTCCTCCTTTACCGCCTCATTAAAAGCAGCTTGTGCCTGACTTAATTTTTTACTTAAATCTTGATATTTACGGTATGCCGAGGCCGTCGTTTCAAGCTCTTCATCATAACCGCCGAACGAATCCAAAACCTGCAAGTGGGTGGCCGGATTTAATAATCCTTGATTATCAAACTGACCATGAACTTCAACCAAGTAAGCTCCCAATTCTTTTAAAAGCCTTGCGGTTATCGGCTGGTCATTTAAAAATATTTTTCCCTTGCCGTCCGTGCTTAATGAACGCTTAATGATAATTTCATCATCAATTTCCAAATCGTTTTCGGCACATAGCTTAAAAAACGGATTATTTTTATCGGCAATTTCAAAACTGCCGCTTACCGTCAATTTATCCGCACCTTGTCTGATTAAACTCGTTTCCGCCCGATTGCCTAAAATCAAACCCAGAGAATCCAGTAAAATAGATTTTCCGGCTCCGGTTTCGCCGCTGAAAACATTTAATCCGGAGGTAAAATCTAAGTCCAGTTTATCAATTAAAACCACATTGCGAATGGAAAGCGACTTTAACATTATCTACTTTTTATTCTCCGATTTAGCTATCTTATTAACCAGCTTTTGGGCTTTTTTATTCCAATTACTCTCAGGATAATTATGTTCCAAAACTTTGGCTGACTTCAGTGCCTGATTATCAAGCCCTAAAATGGTATAAATTTCAACTTGGCGATATAATGCCTCTTCAATTTGCGGAGTGGTCTGGTAACTGTTTACCACCGTATTAAACCTGTTTAACGCCGACAGATAATTTTTGTTTTTAAGGTAATATCTACCGATTGCCATTTCCTGTCCGGCTTTGTGGTCATTGGTTAAGTTAAGCTTTTGAGCCGCATCTTTGGCATATTCGCTGCCCGGAAACATTATTATAACCTGTCTTAACGCCGTGTTGGCTTGCTCGGTTACCGACTGGTCTTTATCCGCCGGACTTATCTGATTATAATAACACAAGGCCTTCATATAGTAAGCATAGGCAACATCCTTGTTACCGGGGTGGAATTTGATAAACCTCTCAAAACTCATTATCGCATCATCGTACTGTTCATTTTTGTAATAAGCATAACCTCCCATCAACTTGGCCTTAACCGCCCACTTGGAATAAGGATGCTCTATTTCAAGTTTTTCAAAGCTTTCCGCCGCTTTGGCATACGATGTTTTTTGCAAATACTCATACCCTTGACGATATAATTCCTCGGCCGTTAAATCTGTGGCAACCGTTTCGTCTTTTGTGGCACAAGATGATACTAACAATAGTCCGAAGATAGTAACCAATAACTTCTTCATGATCTTATTCCTTATCAACAATTTTGTAATTATCCTTATCGGCAAATAAAAGTTTTAGTACCTCATTGTTATGGAAGTGTCCGCTCTTATAAGCGGTAATATTTGCCAAAATATGGTAGCCGGAAGTAAACATGTCACCCAACAAATCCAGCACTTTATGATTAACACACTCGTTTTTAACCCTAAACCCTTCCGGATTTAAAATGTCCTCATCGTCCAAAACTACGGCATTTTCCAAACTGCCGCCCTTAATCAGCCCCAAAGACTGCAAATACTCTATCTGATATTTTTCACAAAATGTACGGCTCGGAGCTATCTCGGAGGCAAAAATCTCCGGACTAATCTTGCCGTCAAAAGTTTGATGTCCGACAATATGAGATGGAAATTCAATATCAAACTTAACATACATGTTTTTACCGTCATTAGGAGCAACTTCTACAAAATTGCCTTTATCGTCGGTAAATTTAACCGGTTTTAATACTTTTAGATACTTCCTTGATAGCTCTTGATTTACCTTGGAAGCCTTTTGCAAAATTTCAAAAAATACTTTACCGCTGCCGTCCAATATCGGCAATTCCTGATTATTGCACTCTATCAAAGCATTATCAATACCGCTTAACGACAAAGCCGCCATTAAATGCTCTATTGTACTTACTAACACTCCGTTTTTGCCCAAACAAGTACAATTGCGGGTATCAACAACATTATCATAAGTGGCGGGTATTAACGGCGAATCGGCAATATCAATGCGTTTGAACACTATGCCGCTATTAACCGGTGCCGGTTTGATATTTAATACCGAATCGCAACCGGAATGTAATCCTATGCCTTTTATGCTTATTTCCGTCCTTATCGTGGTTTGCAAAATGCCCTCCTTAATAAAAAAGTTGGTGGTCTGTAAGCCGGGTTCTGTACTGACAATTGCTTTATAAAATATAAAGTTTGCCGCGATAGCCATTCATCTTGTCAAACCGTTGCCGGTTTGCTCGTGCGACCTACCTCTGGACAGAGTGGAAACGCTCCGTCAGATAAATCTGATACTCCTCATTTGGTCTTACATCGGATAGGGTTTACCTTGCCTAAAATATTGCTACTTTAGCGGTGAGCTCTTACCTCGCCTTTTCAACCTTACCTGGCATATAGCCAAGCGGTAATTTTCTGTGGCACTTTCCCTCGGATCGCTCCGGCCGGATGTTATCCGGTATCCTGTTTCCATGAAGCCCGGACTTTCCTCATTAACGAATCTTACTTTTCGCAACGCGGCTATCCGACCACCCATGTTTTAAGCTATACACATTTAGTTATAAAAGCAAATATTTTTTGGAATATTAAACATATTTTAAGGGATTTGTTCCTAACATTTACCCAGTTTTATGTTTTTATAAGGAGTTACTCTCATGAGAAAATTTTTAATGTCAACTGCCGCTATTGCCGTTGTTGCCGCTTTTGCCATGCCGGCTCATGCCGAATGTGACGGCTTCTACGGTGCTATTCGGGCCGGCGTTGCTCAACACGATGTTTCTAACGGAGGTCTTGCTTTTTCAGGAACCACTTTAGATGATAACAAACTGATGATCAGCGGTGCTTTGGGTTATCGCTATGAGCACTGGAGAGCTGAACTTGAGTATGTTTGGCGTGATAAAACCGAACACAAAAGAGAGTTCGGTAAAACTGAATTTAAATCCTATTCTTATATGTTAAATGCTTACTACGACTTTATGCCCTATAACTGGTGGACACCTTATGTCGGTGTCGGTATCGGCCTGACACAGCTTGATTTTGCTCGTGTAGACGATCTTGCTGCCGGTGTTGATACCAAAGGCAACTATGATCCGTTGAACTTTACCTGGTCAGTCGGCGGCGGTTTGTCTTTGAAAGTTACCAACCGCTTCAATGTTGATGTGGGTTATCGTTACTACGATATGGGCGGATTGCATAATGCCGATGTTACCGCTCAGGAAATCTACGGCGGTCTTCGCTATGTGTTCTAAAATTGGTTTAGCCAATCTGAAAGAGCTCTGCTTGCAGAGCTCTTTTTTTGTGCGATTTTGTTTTTTATGCTTGTGTTTTATCCTACTATGATTAAACTTTGCAGTGTGATTTATTTTATAAGGAGGTTATTATGGCCGGTAAACTTTTCGGAACAGACGGCGTACGCGGCGTGGCTAATGTTTTTCCAATGACGGCGGAATTTGCTTTCCGCTTGGCTTTGTCTTTGAGCTCTTTGGCAGCAGTTCAAAAAAAACGCATCGCTATCGGTAAAGATACCAGAATCTCAGGAGATATGTTAGAATCGGCCCTTATCGCCGGATTTACCTCCATGGGCGTTGATGTTATTAAAATGGGAGTAGTCCCTACTCCTTTATTGACCGCTCAGGTACATAATTTAGATGTTGATATGGCCGTTATGATTACTGCCTCCCATAATCCTTACTACGACAACGGCATTAAACTGGTTGACGGACAAGGTAATAAGTTTTCCGATACCCAAACCGCCGAACTTGAAAAACTTTTAACTTCCGATATTACTTTTGAACACTCCAAAGAAGCCATCGGCCGCGTTTTTGAAGACGATAAAAGTATTCCCGAATATATGGATAATGCCCGCAAAATTGCTCCTAATTTTAATGCCTTAAAAGGTTTAAGAGTGGTACTGGATTGTGCCAACGGTGCATTTTCTAAAATTATGCCCCAAATTTTTAAAGATTTAGGAGCCGGAGTTATTACCTTATTTGATACTCCTGATGGTTATAACATCAACAAAGACTGCGGCTCGCAACATACCGAAAAAATGCAGGAAGTGGTTAAAAACACGACCGCTCAACTCGGTATTGCCGTAGACGGCGACGGTGACAGAATCATCATCTGTGATGAAAACGGCAATCGTATTGACGGCGACCAGATTATTGCCTTTTTAGCCACCTATCTTAAGGAGGAAAAATTGCTTAAAGGTAATGCCGTGGTGGCTACCGTTTGGTCTAATTTAGGCTTGGAAAAATATTTACACACTTTGGGTATTGATTATTTTCGTTCTGCCGTAGGTGAACGCTATGTTATTGAAAAAATGCAAGAAGTAGGCTCCAATTTGGGCGGCGAAGAATCCGGCCATATGGTTCTTTCCGATTATGCCAAAACCGGAGATGCCCTCTTGACCGGCTTAATTATCAGCTTAGGCTTAATTAAAAGCTCCAAAAAAATGAGCGAAATTTTCCCTCTCTTTGAAAAATGCCCCTGCATAATTTCCAACTTAAAATTTAAATCGCCTGAAGAAGTTAATATTGCTTTTAACTCGCCGATTGTTAATAAGACCATTGACGAGGCTAAAGCCCAAATAGAAAATCAAGGCTCGGTTATTGTCAGAAAATCAGGTACCGAACCGATGATTAAAGTCAGAGTTGAAGGCGAAGATAACGATTTGGTTACCAAATTGAGCAACCGTATCGTAACCGAAATTGAAAAATATCGTTAGGCTTAAACCTTTATTTACCTCAAAGCGATATTATATGCTTGTCTTAAATACAAACAATTAAAGAGGTAAAAATGCTTAAAGGTATTGCCGCATTATTTAGATCAGGTCTTATTTTTAACCCGATGGTCTTGCTTGGAATTATTCTGGGCTTTGTTTCTATGGGAACAATGTCGGATGAGCAATTGCACGCTTTTTATACCAATTATCACCTCTATCTTTTAATGCTCCTGATTGCCGGATTATATGTTTACTTTTTTAAACGTACGGTTATTCCGAATCGTGATGAAACCGACTGGAAATTAACTTCGCAAACTATTGTCGGGCACTTTTTGATGTTTGTGGTTTCTTTTATATTCAGCATGCTCTTTATTATGGTTATGTCGTTTAGCGGAGAACCGGAAGAAGATTACGAATTGCCGGAATTTGACCAGGTACAACGCGATTTAGAATTACAACAGCAGGAATTGCAACAAAATTACAAAGCCATTATGCAGGCTGTGGACGGACCCGGAGCTCAGGCCAATATGCCCGTTCCCAAAGCCACTCCTTCTAATGCACAATAATATTAAAAAAACTAAAGCCTCGCTTAAAGCGAGGCTTTTTGTAGCATAAAATCAATTCCGTTATTCGGCTTGATTGTCAGCAGCTTTTGAAGTTGCCGTTAAATCATCGGCAATACGAGCCGAACGGCCACGCAATGCACGCAAGAAATACAGTTTGGCACGGCGAATTTTACCGATACGCGAAACTTCAATCTTGGCAACATTCGGAGAATAAAGCGGAAATACTCTTTCAACACCTTCACCGAAAGAAATTTTACGAACCGTAAACGAAGAATTTAATCCGTCATTTTTACGGGCAATGCAAACGCCCTCATAAACTTGGATACGCTCACGATCACCTTCTTTAACTTTGGTGTGAACTTTTAAGGTATCGCCGGCTTTAAAATCCGGAAGGTTTTTACCTTCGGTGAGCTTTGCAATCTGCTCTTTTTCAATATTTTTAATCGTGTTCATCAGTTTTACCCTTATTTTTATAAAAAATTTGTTACCTTATATACCTAAACCTTTTTAGAATCAAGATATTTTTTAAAAAGGTCCGGCCTTCTGTTTTCGGTTATTTTTAATGATTGTGCTTTACGCCAATCGGCTATGTGTTGATGGTGTCCGCTTAACAAAACTTCCGGAACTTCCCGACCTTGCCAATTTATCGGCCTGGTATACTGCGGATATTCCAGTAAATTGTTTTCAAAGCTTTCTTCGTTTACCGATTCATTATTGCCCAATACTCCGGGAAGTAAACGAATTATACCGTCAAACATAATCATTGCCGCTTGTTCGCCGCCGGTTAAAATATAGTCTCCTATGCTTATTTCTTCGGCATTGTAAGCTTCCAAAACTCGCTCATCAATACCTTCAAAACGAGCACAGATAACCGTTATTTCTTCCTCTCCGGCCAACTCGTGCAACTTGGCTTGCGTCAAAGGCGTACCTCGCGGGCTCATGCAAATTAAACGACTCTTGGGATTGTAATTGGCCTCAAGGGCTGCTCCCAATACATCCGCACGCATTATCATTCCCGCTCCGCCGCCGCACGGGGTATCATCTACCGAACCGTACTTATCAAACGCATAATCTCTGATGTTTACCGTTTCCAACGACCATTTACCCTCACTTAAGGCTTTACCGGTTAAGGAATATCCTAAAAAGCCCGGAAAAAGTTCGGGGTATACGGTCAAAACTTTAATTTTCATCTGCCTCTTCCTCATCGGCAAAATCGCTTAAAGCTCCTGATACAACAACACAACCTTCTTTAATATTAACCTTAGGAACATAAACCTTGGTAAACGGTATCATCTCCGTTTTGCCGGTGTCCGATATTTTAATTTCCAAAATATCTCCGGCTCCGAAATTATATATTCCCGTAACTTGGCCGATTTCCGCTAAATCCGGTTCGGCAAGCACTCTTAAACCTATTAAATCGGTTTGGTAGTATTCTTCCTCGGCTAAATCCGGCAAGGCTTTACGGTCAATGTAAAGCTCCGTGCCGATTAACGCTTCGGCGGCATTACGATCATCAATACCTTTGATTTTGCAACGCAACAATTCTTTACTGTGACCGACAACTTTTAAACAAAACTCCAGGTTTCCGCTCTTGTCCCGCAACGCACCGTAAGAGCCGATATCTCTATCCCTTTCGGTCCAGCTTTTAACTTTGACCTCGCCCTTTATGCCGTGTACGCCGACTATGGCTCCCAAGCAAACTCTTTTGTCTTCCCGTATTGTCATAACGGTCACCTTTTAAAAATAACCTTTAATAATTATTCGGCTGATGCCGGCTCTTCGGAAGTTTGAGCGGCAGCGGCAGCAGCTTCGGCTGCGGCTTTGGCTTTTTCTTCTCTTTCTTTATTTCTTTCTACCGTCTTAGCACGCGGTGCAGATTTTTTCGGTTGTTCATGAATAACCGGAGCTTCACACAAACCGAGTTTGGCAAATAACTTTTGCAATCTTTCGGTCGGTTGAGCACCTTTCTTTAACCATGCCGAAACTTTTTCTACATCAACAACCAAACGCTGTTCATGGTCTTGCGGCAATAACGGATTGTATGTGCCTAATTTTTCAATAAATCTACCGTCACGAGGAGCTCTTTGATCCGCTGCTACAATGCGATAAAACGGACGCTTCTTGGAACCGCCTCTTGAAAGTCTGATACGAACTGCCATCTTTTTTCCTTTCTAAATTTAGTTAATGTTACCTGACTTTAGGCTTTATGGCAAAAGCTTAAAATCGTTTGTTAAACCCTTTGAACATATTGTTCATCGGATTTCGTTTCATCATTTGAGAAAAACCGGCCATGCCGCCCATCTTTCCCATTTTTTTCATCATGGTTGACATCTGCTCATACGATTTGAGCAGCTTGTTGACCTCATGAACTTCAACTCCGGAACCCGCCGCAATTCTTTTTTTGCGGGAAGCCTTGATGATATCCGGATTTTTTCTTTCCTGTACGGTCATGGAAAGAATTATTGCTTCCTGTTTTTTAATCAGATTATCTCCGATGCCGGATTGTTCTATCTGATTTTTAAACTTGGAAAGTCCGGGTATCATTCCGATAATGCTGCCCATACTCCCCAACTTTTGAATTTGTTTTAACTGACTTAACATATCATTTAAATCAAACCGGCCTTGCATCATTTTGGAGGCCATTTTTTCGGATTCTTCACGGTCAATTTTTTCCATGGCTTTTTCTACCAGGGAAACAACATCGCCTTGTCCTAATATGCGGCCGGCAATGCGATCGGCGTGAAATTCCTCAAACTCGTCTATTTTTTCGCCCGTTCCCAAAAACTTTAAAGGTACGCCCGAAACCATCTTCATGGAAAGTGCGGCTCCGGCTCGGGAAGAGCCGTCTATACGAGTTAAAACAATGCCTGTAATTTTAACTTTTTCATTAAATTCTTTGGCAACATTGCAAGCATCTTGTCCGATTAAAGCATCGGCAACCAACAATACTTCCGTCGGCTTGGCAAGCTCTTTAACCTCGGCAACTTCTTGCATTAAAACTTCATCAATATGCAAACGACCGGCCGTATCCAAAATTAAAACATCATACACGCCGTTTTTGGCTTCTTTTAGGGCTCTTTTGGTAATCTCTAAGGGTTTTTGCCCCTTGACAATCGGCAAGGTATCAACCTTGATTTGGCTGCCCAGTTGTGCCAATTGCTCTTGTGCCGCCGGACGGTAAATGTCAAGAGATGCCATTAAAACTTTTTTGTTCTTTTTCAACCGATTGGCAATTTTGGCCGAAGTGGTCGTTTTACCCGAACCTTGCAGGCCAACCATTAAAATGACCACCGGTGCCGGGGCGTTTAAATTAAGTGCCGTATCGTCTTGGCCTAAAAGTTTGATTAACTCATCATGAACGATTTTTACTACCATCTGTCCGGGTTGAACCGACTTTACAACCTTTTCGCCCAAGGCTTCGGCTTTAACTTTGGCTATAAAATCTTTAACGACCGGCAATGAAACATCAGCCTCTAACAAAGCAATGCGAATTTCACGCATGGCTTCGTCAATATCTTTTTCACTCAATACCCCGCGAGAGGTTATTTTGGAAAAAGCCGCACTTAATTTATCGGTTAATGCTTCAAACATTGTTTTCCTTATATTAAAATTTTTGCAAGCTCATACAAACTATTGCACGCCAGTGTGCGAACCCTCGCTGACTGGCGGCACTCCTCGGAGTGTATATGTTTTACAAAAATTTTGTTGTAAAATCGTTTTATTTTTCGTTGCTTATATAATTTTTTAACCCAAGAGTCAAGAGCTTTTTAACACCTTGTACCTATACTCTACCTCTGTCTGGCCATATCCATATAATCGGGCTTACCGTATTGGGACTGCATTTCAAGCTGCCGACGCTTTTGCTCTCTTAACTGCCAGAATTCCTCCCTGCCTCCGAATGGGTTGTTAAGCTTATCAAATAGCTTGGCAAACCTAGGATTATGACAATATTCCGAATAATTATCTTTAATGATTGAGCAAAAATGCATAATTTGCTGATAGTGCTCCGGACTTTTTTGCCGGATATTTTCCATATCTTTTTTGTATTCCGTATTCTCATTTACGATTTCATATAAATCAAAATGGCGTTGATATCTCTGCGATATAATGGTTTGGGCAATATCAATACTGGCTAAACGATTTAAATAAATCGCCTCGTTATCTTTTTCCGGCAGAGGTTCAAAAACCTTACTTACAGCAGCGGCCCGCTCTTCATCAACTGCCTCATGCCTGAGCTTTTTCTGCTTTAATTCCCAGGCCGTATATTTATCAAAAACTTTTCCTAAAAAACGATAGGCCTTTTTGCGGCGATATATCTTTTGAGCCTTAAATACGGCCGGATTATCCCGTATTTGCAAATAATAATCTTGAGAATAGGCATTTTTATCAACTATTGACTTGCAATATTGGGCTAATTCGCTAAATTTTATATCTCCCTTATCATCGGTATAACGCTCAAGAAAAGCCTTGCGTCCCTGATGATGAATATCTTTCAATAAGGCCTTTTCTATCGGCAGAGAAGCATAATCGTATTTGGAAAGATAGCGGCCGAATGAACCCAGATTGTATTCTTCATCAAAGAAAAAGCCTTTGATGTTTTTTGCTGCAAGCCAGGCCCTTGATTTTTTATAACTTAAAATATCCGGAGCTTTTATAAAAAATACCGCATTGGCAAAAGCATTGGCATGAACCTCTCGCAGATAATTTTGATAATTTTTATCCAAACCGTCATCTTGAAAAAACTTCAAATTATACTGCAATAAGTGCCCACATTCATGGTATACCGTATGTTGCTCACCTATCATATTAAATCCGGGAACCGTCAACAAACTTTTGCCGGAAATTTTGTTATATGATGTGTTGCCGCCGATTTTTGCCTCCGTACCATAGGCAATTTCCAAACCACCGCCGTATTTTAAGCACAAACGGCCACAAGTCAGCATTTGAACCTTACTTAAACCTAAAAATTTGTAAGCATTAACATATTCTTCCATATCATGATTTTCGTCTTGAGTATGGATAGAATCATAATCAAGCCAAACCGCATTGTTGCGGCGGCAAATATTATCTAAATCTGCTCTTACTTCCTCTGGTTTTAACATGATGTTAAGTAAAATAGCATATTATGACCGAAATTGCAACTTTTATTGCACTTTTGTTAAATTTTGACACATTATAAAAAATAAAACAAAATCAGTGCGATAAAAAATATTTTTTTGACAAAAGCTGCAAGTTTTGTGTTGCAAATTTGGCAAAAAGGCGTTATACTGGCTTATATTTGGTATATTAAGGGAGATTTGTAATGGCTGAGTACAAAAGCTTAACTTCATCTGAGGAAAAAATTTTAGATGCAATGTTAAAAAACGGCGGACTGACTGCCGCACAAGAGGCCGAACTGTTAGAAGCGGCAATTGCCGTGGAACAGGAAAGATTAAGCGGAGCTATTAAAAACGGTAATTTTGCCGAAAGTCTGATAAACAAAATAAAAGACAGCACCCTGTTAAGCGATGACCAAAAATCGCAGCTCCTTAATTTTGCCGCCGAAGCCGAAAAAGAAGAAATGGAGTTAAGAGCTCAAAACAGCCAAAATGCCGATACGGCTCCGACAGAACCGCAAGGTAGTGATGATACTTCGGGTGACAATGCCTCCGATGACACCTCCGGAGATAATCCTTCATCCGATACCGGTGAAAGTAGCGGCGAATCGGCTGCCGATAATGTTGTTACCAATAATGCTCCGGCTAATGATACCCCCGCTGCTCCCAAAATTAAAAATCTGGAACGCATGGAGCCTTCAGAGTTGCTTGCCTTGCGTAAGGATTTAAATACCAAAACCACAGACAAAGCCGTTGCCCAAAATATAGAATTGGAAAATCATGTGGTCGGACAAGCTAAAAAATATAACGAGGATAAAGCAATCCTGACTGCCATGGAAGAAGTATACGCCTTGCAGGAATTACTCAGCTCTGTTAGAGAAAATCCGCAGGGAAAAATTGCCAAAGATAACACCAAAATTTTGGATGATGCCATAGCTAAATCTACCGAAGAAATCAATAATTTTGAAGAAGAATACGGTATTGCCGACAATATTTTGCAAACACCGGAAGTTGTGGCAAAAAATATTACCGATTTAGATAACCTGCCTTCCGATGATGCTCTGTTTGAACTGGATATAAAGCCCGAAAAATTACAATCTCCGACCGCATATCAGGATGTGGTAGCAATTTTGCAATCCGCAGAGCAAAGCAAAAAAACACCGGAAATTCCGGTTTTAGCCGGTGCTTTGCAATGCAAAGAGCTTAACACTGAACAGAAAAATAAGCTTTTAGATTATGCTTACCAACAAGTAGGCCAAGCTTCAAAGTTAGAACAAAAAAATTTCAAAAACTTTGAATTTTTGTTGGATGCTCTTAAGGAATATCCTAAGCCCGAAGCTAAACGAGTAATCGGCAGTAAAAGCAAAATGCTGGCAAAAGCTCGTGAACAATACCAACAACAAGCTCCGCTTAAACATAAAGAATTTCAAGATGTTTATAATGTAATTAAAAGTTTGGAAGTTAAGGGCCCGTTAAAAACTTTCGGCCGCAAAACCATTGCCCAAACCGGTAAAGACAGCGATATTGCCGTGTTTATGTCGCGGGTTCGTAATCAAACCGAGATGTATTTAGCCAATACCCAAAAAGAAATTAAGCCGGAAGTTTTCAGACAAGAATATGCCGACCGTTTGGCCAAAGGCTTAACGGAAGTTGTTTACGGTGATCGCGTTTCCAAAGGACAGGTTGCCCAAAAAGATTTTGAAAAAATGTTTGATAACTTGGCTCAGGCCGCCGGTAAAAAACAAACCATAAAAGTCAATCAAGATTCTCTTATCGGTTGGCAGACCGCCAAAACAACCCGTGCCGAATCCGCAGTTAATAAACTAAGTCAGAAGAAAGGCTTTAAGGAAGTTGCCAAAACCTTCGGCAATAAACTTAAAAATCTTGACGCCTCACTTACCAAAAAATACGGAGCATTATACAATATAGCTAAAGGAGCACTAAAGTCAGGAGGTTGGGGTATGGCTTATGCCGCCGCAGGTGCAACTTTAGGTCCTGCCGGTATTGCTGCCGTGGCAACCGCTTCTTTTGCTAATCAAGCCTATAAGTTTTCCAAAGATTTTAAAAAAGCCCGACAGGAAGCCATAAAAGAAGGTAAAAAACCTGACAGTTTGTTCCAATATATGAAAAAAAATAAAATGAAAACCGCCGGCATACTGTTAAGTGGTGCCAGTGCCGCCATAGGTATCGGAGGGTTAGGCGATGTTGTTGCTGTACAAGTTGCAAAATCTACAGCCGGTATCTTTTTAGCTGCCGCCGGGGCTTATACACAGGCCTACGATGCTTATAATCAAACCAAGGGAACCAAAGGACAAAAAGCTTGGGCTGCAACTAAAGCATTTGCCATCTCCGGTGTTTCTTTTGCTGCCGGTATGCTGGCCGGAAAATCTGCCGGTGAATGGGCAGGTGAACATCTGACCTCTCACAGCCCTGATGGATCTTTGCCCAAGTCTCCTCTGGCAAGTAACATTGATAACCAGAATGGTGACTATTTCCAAGACTCTCCGGAAAATGCCTTTGGTATTCAGGGCCGTGATAATGTGACCATTCCGCTTCGGCCGGAAGATCAGATGACCAACGATGTACCGACTCCGACTGCTGACAATTCCGCACAAACCGTTCAGCACGAAGCTCCGACTACCGAAAATCAAACCATTGTCCGCCAAGATATGGAACCGTTGCAAAAGAATCCTGATATTAATGTATCAGCCGAGGTTCAAAATCGTACCGGAGGTATTTTTATTGATGATAATTCCGGACAGGAGATCTTTCTGGACAGTCAGGAACTTACCAATTTGGGTGAAGGCATCAGACACTGGGAAAATATTCAAGAAGTTCATTATAACTCCGAAACTCATGATTTAATGTATAAATTGCAAGATGATAATGGCAATTTAATTTCCATTACCATGAACGGACAGGGAGAAATAACGGCCCTTAACACCGGTACTACCGAGTATTCTCAGGCACAATTAGACTTTGTCAACAACAATGCCGAAAAACTGGGATTTTCTTACTATAAAGAACAGTACAGCGGCTTATCCGCCGTTATGGAAAAAGTGGGCGAAAGTGATGTAAAAGTAGGTCCGGGGCAAACTTTGGATGATGTTTTAAAATCTCAGACCCAAGAAACTTCTGTTGAAAATGCTGCCAAGGCTTATGATGATAGGTTGGACGCCATGGCCAAGGCCAGACAAGACCAATTTGAAGCCGCCGCTCAGAATCGTGAGGATCAGTTTGAAGCTGCCGCTCAAAACAGAGAAGCTCAGTTTGAAGCCGCAGAACAAAACAGAGAAGCGGCCGCTCAGACTTATGAAAATAAGTTAGACGCTATGGCTGAGAATAGAGAGGCTCAGTTTAATGCTGCGGCACAGAATCGTGAGGATCAGTTTAATGCTGCGGCACAGAATCGTGAGGATCAGTTTGAAGCTGCCGCTCAAAACAGAGAAGCTCAGTTTAATGCCGCAGAACAAAACAGAGAAGCTGCCGCTCAGACACAGGAAACGGTTATTAACCAAGGGCATCCTCAAGAAACGCAAAATATTTCCGAGGATTTGGGCCGAACTGCCGCCAATGCTTATATTGATGAAGCGCAACTATCCCAAGTTAATGCCGATTTGGCCATATTTGCCAATGAAAACGGAACATACTCCTACGGATTGGGAGAATCTCCTGATATGAACACTGCCATGGAAATGCATAATGCCGAAGCTCGGAATGCCATTTCCGCCTATAATTCTTTACAAGACTTGGAGGCCAAAGGCGATGCTTTAACTCCCGAAGAAATTACCGCTAAAGCTGATTTACAGGCAACTTTGGACGGATATGCCGAAAGGGGCTTGACTTTTGATGATGACGGTAAGCCGGTTTTTGCCACCGATTTACTAAAGGCCGAAGCTGTAGAAAGAATCCATAATGACTATGTCGCAGAAATGGAAAACGGCTTGGACTTAAAAGATGTTGATGTTCAAAAAATGAATAACGGTGATGTTAAAATTGCCGGTGAAATTGACGGACAACAAGTTGAAGGCCGTATGGGTGAAGACGGAAATTTCAAAAATCTGACCATTAACGGCGAAAAAGTTACCGGAGATGAATTAAAGCAGTTTAATGAAGAAATGAAGTACAAAAATGAAGCTCTCAACAACATTGTAAGAGATGAAGCGAAACTTGAAGCAAAATTGAATGAAACTGAGGAGCAGAGGAATGCTCCGCTCGGAGAAAAAGAGGTTGAAACTCCGGCTAAAGAGGCTGAAGCTCCGGCTAAGGAGGCTGAAGCTCCCGCTAAAGAACAACCGGCTCAAGAAGCTCCGGCTAAGGAGGCTGAAGCTCCCGTCAAAGATCAACCGGCTCAAGAAGCTCCGGCTAAGGAGGCTGAGGCTCCCGCTAAAGAACAACCGGCTCAGGAAGCTCCGGCTAAGGAGGCTCCGGCTAAGGAGGCTGAGGCTCCCGCTAAAGAACAACCTGCTCAAGAATTTGCTTCCGGACAAGTCTACAGTACTCAGGACAGAGTGGCTTGGCAAATCGGTGAAAAAGGTGAAATTGAAGTTACCCAAGCTGCCTCACGTGATGTACAGCTTGAAGCTTCAAAACTTACTCCGCAAGTTGTACAACAACCTGACGGTTCTTATAAATGCGGATACTTCTCGTCACCTGATCCGCAGGTGGCCCAAGGTATGCAACAACATGCTATGGAAGTAACCTTAAATAAAGAATCCGTGGCTGCCGAATTTAGGCAAATGCAAGCTGAAGGTAAACCCTTGCCTGATGGTGCCGATAAATTCTTGGCCGACCATGAAGCCGGATTAAAAACTCTTGGATTAGAAAGGGATGATAACGGCAATTTGGTTAGAGCTGATAATAAAGCAGATAATCATACACGTTCGGATGCTGAAAAAATTTCCGAGTTGCGAGGAACTGCCAAACATTCACATTCTTCACATTCCGGACACGAAACATCTCGGGTTAAAGCTGATAATACTCAAGGGTTTATGCCTAAATCTAACGGTGGAAGAGAATAAATCCGTAAGGTGTTAAATATAACAAAAGGGGAACTATCGTTCCCCTTTTGTTTTTCTTAATTTTCTTGCCACCCTTGGTTACCTCGTCCGGCCAACTTTAATTTGTCTTCCCTTAAAGCCGGTAAAGACAATGTCAGAGCCGGAACTTCAATTTGCGGATTCTGTATCGTCATCCCGTTTGTATCCGTAGTAAAATCAAATACGCTCAGGCTGATATCATCTTTACCAATCCCAATACCCATATCGTATTCTACCATCTCGTCTATCGCCTCATCGGTTAATCCGCCCTGCATGGTAATTATACTCATCCGATACGAATCAACCAATACCACCTTAATGCTTTGGCCTTCATAGATGTTATCGGCTTCAAAAACGGCTACAAACCAATATATCCGTCCTTCATCCACTTTGGCATAGGAAAATCCTTTCGCTTCTTGATTTATCATCCGGTAAATGGCCGGCAAATTTACCATTATCTCTTTGGAATAAAAACGAGAAATAGTGGTGCTTACGGTTTTGTCACCTTCATGATAAACCCTCTTAAAATCTTGGGAATAACTCCGGCAAGAAATAAGCAATAATGCTAATAATAAAAACTTTTTCATAAATATATAAAAATTATTCGGTTATTACTCGCATAATAACCGAATCCGCTTAATTGTCAATCAGGCAAAATCAATCAGCAATCTTAATATATTTGGAAAGCTCTTGCACAACGGCCTTTTTATCATCCTCCGTCATGGCATATAACGGTATGGAAAATTCTCCGTAAGGCGAATGTTTGCTTAAATGCTGCATAAAACGACGACGATACTTTACTCCATCCTTAACGCTTAAGGTAATAATCTCCCTATTCATGCAACCTTTAACTTTTTTGTGTTCGGCCTTGGCAATTTCTTCCCATTTGAGCTTGGCATTATGGTCAATTTTTATACCCTCTTCGTCTATTAAAGCCAACCTTTGCGGAAAAACTACCACATATAACGATGCCGAAAATGAAATTAAACATAAAACGGCTATAGAACTTATAAATCCCATGTGTTCGGGACAAATGTTACCCGCAAAAATTACCAAACTTAACAAAACAGCATTAAATAACACTAATTTTTGTAATTTTTGATTATCATAGTAAAAAGTGCTCATTACCATTCCCCCTTCATTTGCCATATTATCATAAAATTACTAATATTTTATTATTTATGTTGAAATATTTTGCCTCTCGTTATAATAACTTCTTAGGATTAAATTTTAAAATTTGGAGAAGCTTTATGTATTGTACTCGTCAAATTACCCCTGATTTAACTTATATCGGTGCTTCCGACCGCCGCTTGGCTTTATTTGAAAATATCTACCCTATACCCCACGGCGTATCTTACAACTCTTACCTCTTGACCGATGAAAAAACCGTGCTCTTAGATACCGTTGATCATTCCGTTTGCCTCCAGTTTATGGAAAATTTGGAACATGCCTTAAACGGACGCAAGTTGGACTACCTTATTGTTAATCATATGGAGCCCGATCATGCGGCAACTATCGGGGAAATTGTTTTAAGATATCCCGAAGTGACAATCGTGGCCAATGCCAAAACCATTGACATGATTAACCAGTTCTTTGCATTTAACGCTAATGAACGCTCCCTTGTTGTTAAAGAGGGTGATACCTTAAATGTCGGTAAGCACACCCTAACCTTTGTTATGGCTCCCATGGTGCACTGGCCGGAAGTTATGGTAACTTACGATACTACCGATAAAATCCTCTTCTCGGCCGATGCTTTCGGTAGTTTCGGGGCGTTAAACGGACATCTGTTTGATGATGAAATTGACTTTAATCATCAATATCTGGACGAGGCTCGTCGTTATTATACCAATATCGTCGGTAAATACGGACCTTCAGTACAAGCTTTGCTTAAAAAAGCTTCTTCTCTTGCCATTAACATGATTTGCCCTCTACACGGGCTTATCATCCGCAAAAACATTGCCGAATTTGTCGCTAAATATAATCTTTGGAGCTCCTATACTCCTGAGGAAAAAGGCGTTATGATTGCTTATGCCTCCATTTACGGCAATACCGAAAATGCTATCAATGTTTTAGCCAATAAACTCTCGGAGAAAGGTGTTAAAAATATTGCCGTGTATGATGTTTCCTCTACCGATTGCTCGTTTATTATTGCCGATGCTTTTAAATACGATCGCTGGGTTTTTGCCTCTCCGACCTATAATGCCGGAATTTTCCCTAAAATGGAATATGTCTTACACGAAATTAAAGCCCATAATCTGCAAAATCGTACCGTTGCCTTGCTGCAAAACGGTTCTTGGGCTCCTACTTCCGGCAATTTAATGAAAAATATTTTGGCAGATCTTAAAAATGTTAATCTCCTTGATAATATCCCCACCATTAAATCTGCCTTAAAAGAAAATCAGCTGCAATCTTTGGAAGAATTAGCCGATTGTTTGAAATAAACTTTAAGCCCCGCATTCAGCGGGGCTTAATTTTTTAATCCGTAATATGATCAAACTCCTTTTTAAGGCTTCGTTCAAACATACTTTTGATAGTCGCCTTAATGTCTGCATCTTCATAAATGACCTTATACAAGGCCTGACAAATCGGCATATCAATATTTTCCTTATCGGCAATTATCTTTACCGCCTTTAAAGTGGCTACGCCTTCGGCCAGCTTACCGAATCGCTCACCTTTGGCAAACATTTCGCCGTACATACGATTATGACTGTGTTTGGAAAATAATGTTGCTTCATAATCTCCTAAATGAGCTAAACCATAGGCCGTAAACGGATTGCCGCCAAAATGCTTAATTAAACGACCAACCTCAACCGGAGCTCGGGCCATTAACGCTCCTTTTAATCCATACCATTCCAAACCGTCCAAAATTCCGGCAGCAATACCTATTACATTTTTTAAAGCCGCCCCTATTTGATTGCCGATAACATCATTACCGTAGTAAAAACGAATCAGATCACTTTGCAACAACTTTATCCAACAATCTTTTTCAGCCTCTTCATAACTGTCTATCACCGCACAGGAAGGAACTTTTTTCATATAATCTTGAACATGACCGGGACCGCCTAAACATGCTACATGAATATCTTGTTTAATTTCCTCCTTAAAAACATCTACCAATGTTTTGGCACTGGGTTCCTCCAAGCCCTTCATAGCCAGCAAAAAGTGCTTGCCCAATAAATTATATCCGTTTAGCTGCTTGGCCAAACTCCTTAAATATTGGCAACCTATGGATATGATAATATAATCATTGATCAAAATTTGGGATATATCCGGCGTTAAAACCATATTATCACTGAGCTCTAAATAGCTGTTGCGACGCGTTTGCTGTAATTCAATAAAATTGGGCGAGGTTGGGATATCATATAAAATAACACTATCTACGCAATAGTTGGCTGCATACCAGCCTAAAAATGTTCCCCAACGGCCACACCCGATTACCGATATTTGTTTCATGTTTCGTCCTTATTTTATGTAGTTCTTTTTATATTACATAGTCTAACCCAAAGCGTTTTTTATGCAATCGGTAAAATAAAAAATCAACAAACTATATTTAATTATTTTGTAAGATTACGGATTTTTCTTTTTAAGCCGCTGGCGGCCGATTATGGCATTGATATAGTCAAAATTCTGGAAAGATTGATACGCATAATCATAACTTTTTTTATCATAAGTATAAAACACTTTATTTGCCATGCTTTTTATGGCATTATCAATTTTTCCAAAGGCTTCATTATAGTCTTTATTGTAGTGATTTTTGCTCTTTTTTTGTGCGATGCTATGATAGGCCGCAATTACCTTAGCGGTTTCATCAGCCGAATTGGCGTAACCCTTTTGCTCAAAATCCCTCATGATTTGAGCCGTGGTTTGATAAAAACATTTATTAGTTAAAATATTTCTTTGTGATATATCGTTACTATTGATAATCATGGCAAATCAATACCCCTCCGAAATTTTTGTTTAATGTATATCATATTTTCGGCAACAACTCAAGATAATTTTAGATATCAGTAAATAAATTATGCAAGTATAATAAAAATTCATAATAGATATCCGTTGCCAAACCGGAGGTTTTCTGTAAAGCAACTAAAAAAGGATCAGCCTTTTCAAAGACTGCTCCTTAAATTTGCGGATTAAGTGAAAGCTTAGAATGTAGGTTTGGTCACGCCTCCCGTTGCTGATCCTTCAGTCTTGTCTGTCTGACAGCATCTCTGATCCATTCCTCCCGAACCGGCACTGTTTGAACAATAGTTCGGATCAATACACAATTTATATTCACACTCATCCATTGTCAGTTGATTACATTGCAATGCACTGGCACTTCCGCCACCACCTACAGGGGTAGAGCCACCGCTTACAGGAGGTGTTGTAATACCGCCGCCGGTCGTACCGCCACCGACAGTACTTCCTCCACTTGTCGGCGAACAAGCGATACAGATAGAAACTCCTCCCGGACCTTTTTGATCAACATCGGAACATGTTCCATTACATAAATAGTCTTTACCCATGCAAAAACAGTATCCACATGTTCCCGGAGTGTAATCAGAACAAGACATAGATGTTGAAGCTTTTTGCCAACACTCACCGCAAACAAGCGTATCTCCAACTGTTTGCGACTCAAACAGCCAACCTTTGGCTCCGGAATCGCCACAATCAGATACTTGAGTTTTATCTGCCGAATAACCTTCCGGGCAAACCGCAGAATCGCCTCCACCGCCTTAGCCTTCTCCGGTGTTTTTGCCGATATGCAAACATTTTTTGGCTGAAACATCGTAAGGACAGGCTACCCAATCGCCTTCACAAGTGGTATCTACATAGCCCAATACTTCACAAACATTATCATTTTGTTTTGTACATGTTTCAACAAAATCCCAATAGCCATCATTACACTGGCAACTTTCTGCACATACGAAACCTTCGCTAAGTGCCGCAACCGAACCCGTACAAGTAGCATTGGCCGGTAACTCACCTTTATACGCATACCCATCATCCGTACAACCGGTTACACATGCCTGCTTACTGGGGCTGAAAACATATCCGCAAACGCACTCCGGTAAATTTGTGGTACGACACTTGTATACAACTTGACCTCCGGGTTGGTTTGTACAGGTATTTGAATAACCGCTGCAACACTCATCCGGATCTGTTACCCATCCGTTTTCACCGGCTGTCGGACAGGTACAGGAACTGTATAATGTTCCTCTGTCGTCCTGACAAGTGCTGCCGGAACCGGTTGCCGAACTATCACATTGATAATATGAAGATCCGCAACGACAACTCTTATACTTATTTCCGCACGGTTCTCCCACGCCCTCAAGTCCTTGGGCCGGATCACATGTTTCAGAGTAAGAAGGATCGCACTTGCACTGACCGATTTCACACCATATTACATCTTCGCCGTTTTCCCCGGAGCTCTTACATACAGTTCCTTCGCAGACCATTCCATCTCCGTTGCACGGCTCATAAAATTCCGGATTGGAACAACAATCTTCGGGCTTGTAATAGTTATTACCGGCATCTATACAAACACTGCTGCCCTTTCTTGGACTTTCACATAATGAAAAACCCTTACATTTAAGGCTCTCTATTTCATAGGTAGCCGTTAAACAGCCTTCTTCATCATCACTCCCGACAAGAAAGCATACCCTTGCCTCAGAAACAGAGCTAAACAGCACTATTGCCGCAAGTGTTATAAAAAAGTTCTTAACCTTAAGCATATCCGCCCCCGATGTAAATAATACCTACATATACTACCATGTTACACAAAAACTTGGCAATTGTCAATTGCTTACTTGCTTTTATTATACGCAATTATTGATTTTGCAATTTGCTTTTTAGATTGTTTATCAGTCCTTGCACACCTTCCGGTGAATTTTTAATAAATGCCGTATATTCGTTACGAGCCGTAATGGCCAAACTTACATTTTCAATAATGATGTCAACTACCTTAAATTGCCCCTTATTCTCCTTTACACGCCACACTACTTTGGCCGGAGCTCCCTGATCCATCGGAACTTCCGTGTTTACAAAAATTTGTCCGGCCGAGCTGGACGGTGATGTGCCTTTGAATATAAAGCTTTTACCCTTAAATTCATCAAAACGACTTGACCATGTCTTGATATTAAGTTCCCGATAAACATTGATAAATTCTTTCCTTTCCTCAGCCGTTGCCGTTCTCCAGTATCTGCCCAGTACAAAACGACCGATAAAATCCAAGTCCAAGTTTTCATTAAATAACTTTTCAAATCTTTGGTCTTTTTCCTCTTCCGAAACATCCGAATTGATTATTTCTTCTATACCGGTATCCGTCAAATTTTTTATAAACTTTTCGGCCTTTTGACCGTCAATTTCCGCAGATGATGCTGCATGACACACAAAAAGCACTCCCAAAAATGTTGCTAAAAATTTTTTCATTGTTACTCTCCTTTTATTCAAACTCTTCATCAAATTCATCATAACCAAAGTCAAAATCATAGCTCGGACTTGCACCTTCATCAGATGCTTTTGTGCACAAACTTTCATACTTTTGCCGATTTTGCAGCCATGATGATTTTATGGTCATGTAGTAATCTACCGAACCATCTTCCAAGCTTTGCAGCAAAAACTCATTTTCGGCTCTTAAGTTAATGTATTTTAACGCCGTAGCTCCGGCTACTCCAATATCAACCCACGCATCGTCGGTATCTATAAAGGCCCAGAACAGCGGGCTGGTGTAGGCTTCTCCGCCCAAGCCTACCAAAGACCTCGGCGTGGAAGGGCCTAATACCGGCATCATGATAAACGGGCCATCCGGTACGCAATACTTAGCTAAAGTTTCATCAAATGAATTCTTTTTCCTTTCCAAACCCCAACCTGAAGCGACATCAAAGGTTCCAAACAAGCCTAAAGTGGAATTTATTAAAAATCTGCCCAATGAAATTCCGCTGTCTTTAATTTCGCCTTGCAATAAGTCGTTAATAAAATAAGACGGTTCATCTAAATTGTTAAATAGCGATGTTACTCTGTCCCTTACAAACTGATTGGTTACTTTTTTATAACCCTTAGCCACCGGATATATAACTTTTTTATCCAGTTGATAGTTGAAATTAAACATTGCTCGATTGTAAGCTTCAAGCGTCGTTTCGTTGCTTGTATCCAACTTACTTCCGTCCGGATTGGTCGCACATGCGGCCAACAACAAAAACGATGCCAACATCAATTTAATTTTTATCATATACTCACCTTGTAAAATACTTGTCGTCCTTATAATTAAACAATTTATATTTTTATTCAACATAAATATTCTCTTTTAAGGTACGGTTTTGGATATTTTTGTTACAATCAAGAAATTTTTTGTGTGTTGCATCGCTTCCCTCTTTGGCTTAATATCGCTCCCAGTTTGAACTTTTATGAGGATTAAATTGATGACAAACAAACCTAATAAAAACATTAACCTGTTTGATTGTGCTACTTCGCAAAAGGTTATCGGCCGTGAAAAATTTATGGCCGCTTTTGAAAAAATTTTAGACCACGGTGCTTACTGTCAAGGCCCCGAAACCAGAGAATTGGATCAAAAATTGGCCGAATATTCCGGCACCAAATATTGCTCAACCTGCGGTTCAGGTACCGATGCTTTAACCTTGGCTTTGATGGCTTGGGATGTTAAACCCGGCGATGCCGTTTTTGTTTCGTCTTTTACTTTCGTTTCCTCCGCCGAAGCTCCGGTTTTATTGGGTGCTACCCCGATTTTTATTGATTCCAAACCCGATACCTACAATATGGATCCCGAAGATTTGAAACGGGCTATCGCCGAAGTTAAAAAAGAAGGTAAATTGCACCTTAAAGCCGTTATTCCGGTTGATATTTTCGGCTCGCCTTGCGAATTGGACGAGATTATTAAAATTGCCCATGAAAACGGCATGAAAGTTTTGTCTGACTCTTGCCAATCTTACGGTTCGGTTTACCATGGCAAAAGAGCCGGCTCCATTGCCGATATGACTGCCACTTCCTTCTATCCGACCAAGCCCTTGGCCGGTTACGGCGACGGCGGTGCCGTATTTACCAACAACAATGACGAAAACGAGTTGGTTAAATCTTGCCGCGTTCACGGCATGAGCCCCGAAGATCACTATGATAATGTTCGCTTAGGCATGACGGGCCGTATGAATACCTTCCAAGCCGCCGTTTTATTACAAAAACTAACCGTATTTGATAAAGAATTGGAAGATCGTTACACAATTGCCAAACGCTATGATAACGAATTGAGCGAATATTTCGGTAAACAGCGAATCCTTGATAATTGCCGTTCGGCTTATGCTTTATATACCATCAACTGTGAACATCGCGATGAATTGATGGCCTTCTTAAAGGAAAACGGCATTCCTTGCGGTGCTTACTATCCGCGTCCGGTTAATACTCAAACCGCTTATGCTAAATGGAACACCCGCTCGGTTCCGGTTTGTGAAAAACTTTCCAAAACCGTTTTAAGTATTCCGATGCACCCCTATTTGGAAAAAGACGAACAGTCCTATATCATTGAAAAAATGAACGAGTTCGCCGCCAAATATTCGGCTAAGGCTGCTTAATTTTATCAATCTTTTTACCAACACCCGCAATTTACTTGCGGGTGTTTTTTATATCCTTATTGATTTTTTAATAAAAAATTTCTATATTTATTATTAGTGATATTTTTTTAGGAGAAAATTATGGAAACAAAATCTTATACTTCAGCCGTGGAAAGAACTTCCGTTGACGAAGGCTTACGCAGCTATATGATTAAAGTTTATAACTTTATGGCCGGAGGATTGTGCCTGACGGCTTTGGTATCTTTTCTTATTTTGAACACTTCCTTAATAGGTATGTTCTTTAATATCAATCATGCCGCCGGTACGGTAAGTCTTTCCGGCTTGGGATGGCTCTTGTTTATTGCCCCCTTGATTATGGTTTTTGCTTTTAACTGGGTGGTAACTCGTGGTTCTATTGCTCAGGTACAAGGCGTATTCTGGGCTTATGCCGCTTTAATGGGTGCTTCCTTAACCCCGATTTTGTTTATGTATACCACTACCAGTATGGCTAAGGTATTTTTAATTACCGCCGGTACTTTCGGGGCTATGAGCTTATACGGCTACACCACCAAACGCGATTTGACCGGTATGGGCTCCTTCCTGATTATGGGACTGTGGGGCGTTATTATTGCCTCTATCGTTAATATCTTTATGAGAAGTGCGGCCATGGATTATGCTTTGTCATACATCACTGTTGCTATCTTTGTCGGCTTAACCGCTTATGATACTCAGGCAATTCGCAATATGTACATATCCGCCGACAGTGAAGATACTTTAACTCGTAAGGCCGTTGCCGGTGCTTTGTCTTTGTATCTGGACTTTATCAACCTGTTCCTTAACTTGTTAAGAATTATGGGCGACAGAAGATAATCGGCTTGCAATATTAACAGCCCGCCCTCAAGGCGGGTTTTTTGTTTGGCTTTTCCTAAATTTTCTGTTAAATATGGGCTTGAAAGAGTGATAATATGGCTGATATCAAACACGGACTGGATGTTCTTAAAAATAATGTCAAAATAGCTCCCGAAAAACCGGGTGTCTATCGGATGATTTCTTTAACCGAAGAAGTTCTCTATGTCGGCAAAGCCAAAAATATTAAAAAGCGAATCGTTGCTTATACTAAGTTTGATAAACTTCCAACCCGCCTAAAACGCATGGTCGCCGAAGTTAATCGGATGGAATTTATTATCGTGGAAAACGAGGCTAAGGCCCTCTTAATGGAAAACGAACTGATTAAACGCTTTTCGCCCCGTTTTAATATTCTGCTCAAAGATGATAAAACTTTTCCGCATTTGATGATTAACCCTCATGAAGATTTTCCCGCCCTTCGTAAACAACGCGGTAAACGCACCGCCGATTGCCGTTACTTCGGTCCGTTTGTCAGTGCCTCGGCCGTTAATTATGTTATGGATGTTATCCAAAAGGCTTTTCTGCTCCGTTCCTGCCGCGATACCGACTTTAAAAATCGGACGCGTCCCTGTATGCTCTACCAAATCAAAAGATGCTCGGCTCCGTGCGTTGGCAAAATCAGTAAAGAAGAATATCATAAACTGGTTAATCAGGTAATTGAATTTTTGGAAGGCAAAAACACCAAAATTCAAGATGAACTGGCCGTTAAAATGCAACAAGCCAGTGATAATCTTGATTTTGAAACCGCTGCCGTGCTTCGTGACAGAATAAAAGCTTTAACCTCCGTACAAACCGGAAATACCGTGGAATATTCCGCCTTAAAATCAGTTGACATTATTGCCATCGCTCGTAAAAACAATTTGGTATGCATTCAGCTATTTATCATAAGAAACGGGCAAAATTGCGGCAACATTCCCTATTTTCCGCAACAAACCGAAGATGCCGAAGATCAGGAAATCTTGGAGGCCTTTATAAGCGAATTTTATGCTAACCATACTCCGCCCAAGGAAATTTATATTTCTCACGAACTTCCCAATCGGGACTTTTTGGAATCGGCTCTTAATACAAAAATTTCCTTATATACTCGCGGAGACAAAGCCAAGCTGATTGAAAATGCCAAAGAAAATGCTAAGGCCGCTTTGGAAAGAAAAATTGCCGAACAAACTTCGGTTAAAAATAATCTTACCGAAATGCAAAAATGCTTTGATTTACCTAAACTTCCGCAACGCATTGAAATCTACGACAACTCTCACATTCAAGGCAGTTATGCCATAGGTGCCATGGTAGTTGCCACTCCCGACGGATTTGATAAAAAGTCGTACAGAACCTTCAATATTAAAAATCCCGATATTACCAACGACGATTTTGCCATGATGAAAGAAGTTTTATTGCGGCGGTTTGAAAAAATGGCACCCGAAAACAAACCTGATGTAATTTTACTGGACGGCGGTTTGGGACAATTGCATGCCGTTCATGAGGCCTTAAAAAATTATGACTTGTCCGACATTACCATAATCGCCATTTCCAAAGGCCCGGACAGAAATGCCGGCAGAGAATTTTACCACATGAAAAACAAACAAAGTTTTGCCCTTCCTTACCGCTCGGCTTTGGCCTTTTATTTGCAAAATTTACGCGATGAAGCTCACCGTTTTGCCATAGGCACGCATCGCAAAAAAAGAGCTAAATCCGTATTTAAATCCCGCATTGATGATATTGAGGGAATCGGGGCTAAACGCAAAAAAGATTTGCTTAATCACTTCGGTTCGGTACAGGAAATTGCCCAGGCCGGAATCGCCGATTTAACCAAAGTGGCCGGCATAAGTAAAAAAACAGCTGAAAAAATATATAATTTCTTCCATAAATAAAATTTTTGTTCTATACTACTCGTGTTTTTAGGACTTTTAACTGTTATAAGGGGGAAATCGTGTATAATCTGCCTAATCTTTTGACTATTTCCAGAATTATTGTTATTCCGGTTATATTCTTATCTCTTTACATCTCTTCTTTCGGATGGACAATGCTGATTGCCGTGTTGTTCGTGATCGCTGCCGTAACCGACTATTTTGACGGCTATTTGGCTCGCAGCCGCAACGAAACATCTGCTTTCGGACGCTTGCTTGATCCTATTGCCGACAAGCTCTTGGTGGCTTCCGCTTTGGTGGTTATTTTAGCCAAGCCCGATATGGTTTGGAGCAAGCTTTCTTACATACCGGCCTTTATTATCTTGTGTCGGGAAATTTTGGTATCCGGCTTAAGAGAGTTTTTACGCGAAGTTAATGTCGGTCTGCCCGTTACTCGTTTGGCCAAATGGAAAACCGGCTTCCAGATGACGGCTCTTTCCATGATGCTGTTTCATGGCTTATGGATTTGGCCTTATATCGGCGAATTTTTGCTCTGGATTGCCGCCGCTTTAACCTTTATTACCGGTTATCAATACTTCCAAAAAAGTCTTGATTATGTTAAAGATTTGGAAAAAGCCAAAACCGTTGAGGCTAAAATTGTTATTAAACCTCAACCCTTAGCTAAAACCAAAAAAACATCCCTTAAAAAAACTTCGGCTAAAAAGAAAAAAACATCGGCAACAACTAAAGCTAAAAAATAATCATGAATAAAGATATTTGCCATATTTTAGTCGTAGATGACGACACCCGCTTAAGATCCCTGCTCCGACGCTTCCTGCAAGAGCAGGGCTTTGCGGTATCGGCAGCTAAAGATGCCGATGAGGCAAATATGTTTTTATCACAATATAAGTTTGATTTACTGATTGTTGATGTTATGATGCCCGGTAAAAACGGTATAGAATTTCTGGCCGATTTACGCAAAGAAAATAATGTGCCGGTTATTATGCTTACCGCCATGGGTGAAACCGGCGACCGTATATCCGGTCTGGAAGCCGGTGCCGATGATTATCTGCCTAAGCCTTTTGAGCCTAAAGAACTCGTATTAAGAATTAAAAATATCTTGAAAAGAGCTCCTCAAAATAAAAATAACGAATCCGCACCACTTAATCTGGGCTTTTGCTTGTATGATATCACCAAAAAAGAACTTACCGATAAGCAGGGTAATGTTATTCATATAACCCCCGTAGAGCAAATGCTCTTGAGTATTTTAAGCCAAAAACCGGGACAGATTTTTACTCGTGAATATTTGGCTCAAACCCTTGGTGCCGGTCAAAGCCCTCGCTCGGTTGATGTTCAGGTTACAAGACTGCGTAAAAAAATTGAAAAGGATTCTAAAAATCCTCGCTATTTGCAAACTATTCGCGGCAAAGGCTATATGCTTCTGCCTGAGTAACAAATAATAATGAACTCGTATAAGGAGAATTAAATGCATATCGTATTTCCTAAAAAAGTTGAAGGTGCTTTAAGATATCTTAAGCTTAAATTGTTGCCCAAAACTTTGTTCTTTAGAACCATGCTGTTGATATTTATCCCGTTAATCGTGGTGCAAATCGTATCTATTATTGCTTATTTTGACGGAAGTTGGGGCAAGGTCGGTCGCCGCTTGTCGGAAAATTTGAGCTCCAATATGGCCTTTATTGTCCGTTTAACCGAGCAAAATCCAGGTTATTTTCCCGAATTTAAACAATTGGCAAAATCTACCTACGCCATTGATGTGGATTTCTTTGATAACGATACCAAACATTCGGAAATGAACAAAACTTCTCGTAACAACAAACTGGTAACCGGTTTTTTTGAAGAAGCCTTGAATAAAGATTTTCCCGATGCCGTTACCTCTACCTACTTAACCGAAAAACAATCGGTCCTTACAACTTTGGTAGATACTAAAGATGGCTTATTTAAATTTACGACTTCTACTAAAAACATTTTCAGCTCTTCGGTATTCGGATTTATTGCCTGGATGGTCGGAACATCTTTGTTGCTGTTTGTGGTTTCGGCTTTGTTTTTGAGAGTTCAGGCTCGTTCCATCAAGCAATTGGCCGAAGCTGCCGAAGATTTTGGTAAAGGAATTGATACTCCTTTCAAACCTTACGGCTCTTCCGAAGTACGAAAAGCCGGCATAGCTTTTACTAAAATGAAGGAACGCATCAATCGGCAAATTTCCGAAAGAACACAAATGCTGGCCGGTGTCTCTCATGATTTGAAAACCCCTTTAACTCGTATGAAGCTCCAACTGGCCATGCTGCCCAAAAATGAAGATAATAAAGAATTTATGGAAGATATATCCGAAATGGAAAAAATGCTGGACGGCTATTTATCCTTTGTCAGCGGTGAAGGCGGTGAACAAAATACCTTTGTGGATATGAACGAAATGATTTTAAGCATATTAAATAAATTCCGTAATTCCAAAACGATGATTCGTTACACTACCAACGATCAGGTAAGTGCCATTCAGGGACGCGAACAAGCCTTAAAAAGAGCTATTACCAATATTATTGCCAATGCTTTTTATTATGGCAAAACCGTGGCTGTCGGCTTGGAAAGCAATGACCATAAAATGGAAATTACCGTTGAAGATGACGGACCGGGAATCCCCAAAGATAAACGCGAAGATGTATTTAAAGCTTTTTACCGCATTGAAGGTTCCAGAAATAAGGAAACCGGCGGAGTAGGCTTGGGTTTGTCCATCGCTAAAGATGTAATTGTTTCGCACGGCGGAACCATTGAACTTGGCGACAGTAAATTGGGAGGCTTGAAGGTTCTCATTTCCATTCCCTTATAAATCTCACATACGAAAATATGTGCTTAAATAAAAACCGGAGCTTTTCGGTTTTTATTTTTTTGGACTTGACTTAAAATTAAAAACTTAGTATAACCCCTTTGAAACCCCGAGAGCTTTTTTATAAAAGCTTTAAATAACTAATAACTAACCGGAGATTTTGAAATGAAAAGAACTTATCAACCCAGTAAACTCGTAAGAGCTCGTCGTCACGGTTTTCGTACTCGTATGGCTACCGCCGGCGGACGCAAGGTTTTGGCCGCTCGTCGTTTGAGAGGTCGTAAAAAACTTTCAGCCTAAGTTTGCAATGAATAAAATTCTTGTCTTAAAAAAAAGAAAAGATTTTTTGAGAGCCGCTCAAGGTATCAGAATGGTTGTTTCAACCGTCATACTTCAGGCGGCTCGTAATTTATCTACCGATACTACCCCTTTTAGAATCGGTTATACCGCTTCCAAAAAAATCGGTAAAGCTCATGTCCGTAATAAAGCCAAAAGAAGACTAAGAGCCATCGTTCGTGATGTGTTCCCTTCCATGGCTCTTGATAATGTTGACTATGTTTTAATCAGCCGCTTTAATACTGCCGACTGTAAATTTAAAGACTTAAAAAGCGATATTAAATGGGCCTTGAAAAAAACTAATAAAATGCTTTCCGAACCGGAAAATAATTCCCCTTTAGCTCCGGAAAATAAACCGGAATAATTGCCTTATCGGAGCAAAATAATGAATAAAATCTTTATTTTGTTAATTAAGTTTTACCAAAAATTTATATCCCCTTTTTGCCCGGGATGTTGTCGTTATCGTCCTACTTGCTCCCAATACATGATTGAGGCTATTCAAATACACGGCGTTTGCAAAGGTCTTTTTTTAGGTATAAAAAGATTGCTAAGATGCCACCCTTGGGGAGGCTCCGGTTTTGATCCGGTACCGCCAAAAAAAATTAAAAAATCAAAAAATTAACCGTGCTTTTTCATTAACAACTCGTTCTAAGCTCTTGCGTTTGAACTTTTTTTATACTACAACAGAAAAACATATCAGATATTTTGAGGAGTTTATTTAAAGTGAAGGAAGAAACTAAAGGTTTGTATTTGGCAGTTTTGCTGTCTATCATCATCATTTTTACAGTCAATTATTTGTTTCCGGCTCAAAAAACATCTGCAACTCCGCAGCCGGAAGCTAAATTGCCCGAAATTGCCGCTCAAAGCAATGTCGACAAAGTCGTTGGCGATAATCAACCCTTGACTGTTGCCGAGATTATTGAAAATCAACAACGCATACCGGTTCAAAATTCCGCTATTAACGGCAGCATTCGTCTTCAGGGAGCTCGTTTTGACTATTTGCAACTGGCAAAATACAAACAAACTCTTGAGGAAAACAGTCCCGATGTGGAATTATTGTTTCCTGCCGGTTCCGAAACTCCGTATTTTGCCGAAGTCGGCTGGCTCAGTAATGACACCTCCCTCAAACTTCCTTCGGCCGAAACTTTATGGACCCTTAAAGGTCAAAAATTAACCCCGCAAACCCCCATTACTTTGGAATGGAATAACGGACAGGGCTTAAAATTTATTCAAACTATATCCGTTGATGATAATTATCTGTTCAATATTACCCAAACCGTAGAAAATAATACCCAAAATCCGATAGTTTTGTATCCTTACGGGCTTATCAGCCGAGTATATAATCCGGAACAACAACAAAGTGCCGTCGTTCATGAGGGTATCAGCAGTGTTATCAACGGCGACTTGGAAGAAATAAAATATAAGGACTTAAAAGAGAAAAAACCCGAAACTTTCAATGTTTCCGAAGGTTGGGCCGGATTTTCCGACAGATATTGGTTTAGTGCCTTTATATTTAACGATGCACAGGACAATAATCTGACTTTTACCAACAATGGCAATAACTCCTACCAAATAGACTACCGCGGAGCTCCGCTCACCATTGCTTCTGGTGCTGCAGCTTCCAAACAAGTCCGCTTTTTTGCCGGTGCCAAAGAAATTAAACTTTTAGACAACTATACCGATAATGCCAACATTAAAAAGTTTGACCTGGCCGTTGATTTCGGTTGGTATTACTTTTTAACTAAGCCTTTCTTTTACATCTTAACCTTCTTGTACGGTTTTATCGGTAATATGGGTTGGGCTATCTTGCTGTTTGCCGCTTTGCTGCGTTTGTTGATGTTCCCTATTGCCAACAAATCCTACGAAAGTATGTCTAAAATGAAAAAAATACAGCCCAAAATTATGGCCCTGCAAGAAAAATATAAAGATAACAAAATGCTCTTGCAACAGTCTACCATGGATTTGTACCGCCGCGAAAAAATCAATCCGGCTTCGGGATGTTTGCCCTTGTTTATCCAAATACCTATATTCTTTTCACTTTATAAGGTATTAAATATATCTATTGAAATCAGGCACGCCCCCTTTATCGGCTGGATTAAAGACTTGTCGGCTCCCGATCCTTTAACTATCTCCGTTTGGTCGCATATTCCTCTGCCTTCCCTTTTGGATATCGGAGTTTGGCCGATTTTGATGGGACTTACCATGTGGATACAACAAAAACTTAATCCCGCTCCTGCCAATAAGGATCAGGCCAGAATGTTTGCCTTAATGCCCTTAATCTTTACTTTTATGCTCGGACATTTTGCTTCCGGTTTGGTAATTTACTGGACCTTAAGCAATGTGTTGTCAATTTTGCAACAAAAAGCCATTATGCGTAAAAACGGAGTAGATTGATGAAAAGGCCACCGGTATTTGATAAGCCCAAACTGGAAGTTGGCAGAAAACTTTTTTGCGAACCCTGCAATTTTGTATTAGGTGTTGCCGACTTATCGCAACTGCCGGATTCTTCATTAAATGAAGTGGCCTTTGCCGGACGCTCTAATGTCGGTAAATCAAGCCTTATCAATGCCTTATTTAATCGCTCCGATTTGGCAAAAACCTCCTCTACTCCGGGCAGAACCCAACAATTGAACTTTTTTAACTTAAATAATAAAATTCATCTGGTGGATTTGCCGGGTTACGGCTTTGCCAAAGCTCCCAATGCCGAAGTAAAAAAATGGCAACAGATGATTTTTACTTATCTAAAAGGCAGGCCGCATTTGAGACGCGTTTTCTTACTGATAGACAGTCGGCACGGCTTAAAAAAAGTTGATACCGATATTATGAAAATGCTGGATGAGGCTGCCGTTACCTACCAACTTGTTTTTACCAAAAGCGACAGAGTAAGTTATAAAGAGCTCTTAAAAGCCATGCATGAGGCCGAAATCATCCTCAAGGCACATCCGGCCGCTTATCCTTTAATTTTAGCTACCAGCTCCCAGAAAAAGCAGGGTGTTGAAAATGTAAGAGCCGAAATTGCCGAACTTATATAAACTTTAAAAATTATAAAAACATTCTATTATAAAAGGCCCGTTTTTTAACGAGCCTTTCTCTTTTTATATTGATTTTAGGTAATTTCCGTAATTGCACGCAGGTTGCCGTCACGATTGATTTGTACAACCCTTAACTTTTGACGCATTTCTTCTATGGTCTTGGCCCTGTCTATACTGGGATATGTATGCAAAATTCGGTCCGTAAACGCTTGATAGGCAGCTTCCGAACTTTCGGCGTGAATAGTTGCTAAGCAGTTATCGTGACCGGAACCCATCAACTCCCACAACGCTCCGGCATTGCTTGTGGAAATCTCACCTCCGATTATCGCATCGGGAGTAAAACGAACCACCAAGTCAATAATTTTGGCATAGTCCATCTCATTGGTTTGCTCAGTACGAGATAATACCAAATGTACACGATTAGGATGGGGAACTATAAGTTCTCGTGTATCTTCTATGGTTACAATGCGTTTATGTATATCCAAAATTTTGAGTAAGTTATTTAAAAAAGTGGTCTTACCTGTTGAAGTGGCACCACTGACTAAAATATGGTCACCTCGTTTAATACTTAACAGCAATCTCTCATAAGGATCTTCCGGATCTTTAATCTGTTTTAGCGGGTTGATTTTGTGTAAAGCTTTACCTTGTTGCAAACCATAGTCACCAAGACCAAAAGCCACTTCATCGCTATGAACACGAATGGTTAACGCCACGCCTCCGGTTAAATCGTCCTGATCATACATAATATTCCGACCGGCTATGGCCGAAAAACGGTGATCTCCGGGAATTGTGGCATACACCACCGGCGAACCTTGTATCGGATCAAACGGCAGCTCATAAGTGTTGGCCACAATATACAGTAAATCGGTTAAATACTCCTTGGTGAGCTTTTCATCTTTATACATTACCCACGGATAAGCTCTTTTGCCTCGCAAACGCAGCCATATTTGACCGGAACGATTGATGGCAACTTCCTCTATGTTATCCTGATTATACCAATACGCCAAAGGTCTTAAAACGGATTCTAAAACGGTAAATGTACTCATCTTACTCTCCTAGAACAGCTGGGCCGAAGTATTATTTACTCCCGCCGTTGATGACGGAGGCGGAGGTGTGGCTCCGGTTGAAGTTACCGGAGGTATACCTGTCGGACGAGTTTGTTTTTTGTTTTTGCCCCCGGTATCTGTTTCATCAATTAAGGGGGTACCTTGCACCTCGGCATTGCTGTTATCTACATACACAACTCCGCTGGTGCCGCTTCCCGTACCCGTTCCGCTACTGCTATTGCCTCCGGCATTACCGCCTGAGGATCTTTCAAGTTCCCCGGTCGGATCACGATCGTCTAAGAATACCGTAGGCTTGTTGCTGGCCATTAAAGATTCTTCCTCCGTACGCTCTCTGGTTCTTATCCATAAGTCTTCCTTAGGATAAATAATCAAGCGGGTGCCGGCCGGAACATAGGTAACTGCCGCAATATCCGTTTTATCAGCCAAAATTTGGTTGAACATGGTATCCATATTATCCAAAAAGTTCTCCCGGGCATCCTGCGAGGCTTCCTGACGAGCACTCTCTACCGTTCCTCCATCCGCTGTCGTAGTTGTTTCTCCGCTGGCCGCAACATAAGCTACCGCACTGCTCAATAAGTTGGTAATCATCGGCAAGGTATATTTTTTTACCAACTGCTCATCTATGTATCCTAACGCTCCGCCACGACCTTGTGCATCTCCGGTTTGGGCCGATGAAAACTCAAAAGCCGAACCATCCGGGCGAATAAGACGCGTCCAGGTAATGGAAACTCTTACCGCTCCGCTTCCGCCGGCTGCTCCTCCCGAAGATGTTCCCATAACTCTGCTACCTGCCGGTATTACTATGTTGCGGCCGGTTTCTGCATATACATTTCGCTCTACTATTGCCGTTACCGGTACATTATCAGCTCCGTTGCTGGACATAATCGTTCGGGCCAAAACCGCCGGTATCGGCTTGTCTGCCAATATCATCTCGCTCATATCAACTCGCCAACTGGATATTTGCCGCGGAACTCCCTTCCAATACGCCTGCTTGCCGTCAAAACTTTCCGGATCCTCGTTGCTGGATATTTTGCCGACAACTATCTCTTCTCTTCTGGCATTCTGTGCCATCGCCAATGCTCTTGATCTTACAGGATCATATCTTTCTCCCGGACCAAAACCTCCGCCGGGACCTAAATTAGCCGGATTATTGCCCGTGCCGTATGCTCCGCCGGACCCAAATGTTCCGGCCGGTATAAACATCTGACCGCCTTGTACCCCTTTAGCCTCTTCTATACCGATTAAGCCTCCCTGATTGTCTACTATCAAGCCGTCAGGCATCTTTTTGCCTATTAAATTACCTAACTTATCTATAACATCATTATTGACTAAAATATCTCCCAAATAGTTACCGTCGGGGGTTAATGCTATACCTACCGTCTTTAATCCGTACTTACTTTCTTCGGTTTCTTCCGCTACCGGAACGGCTTCCATTTGGATGTTATCGCTCTTGCCTCTTTGGGTTGTTGCCCAATCTGCCGGCTTAACCGGCTCGGGCTTTTCTATGGTGTAATATTGTAACTCGCGGGCTTTGCCGATAACTTCTCCGGAATCGCTTAGGATTTCACCGTTACTGCCCAATTTACCAACCGTCTTACCGTTTAATCCGATAACTTCGCCGTTTAATGATAACTCTCCTATTACTTTATTTTCGTCATCACGAATAAAGTAATCCCGACGGCCTCGGCCTCTTAATATATCCTTTTCCGCATCCACTAAAAATCCCTTATCGGCTCGGCCTAATTTATTGCCTGCAAAATTAAGCACTTCCCCGCTTCCCGATAAATAACCTATGGCTTTGCCGGCTCCATCATATATGTAAAAATCGTATAACGCATATCCTATCGGTTTGTCTTCACTTACTACGGTTCCGTCAAATAATACCTTACCTAAAACATCATCTTTATCGCTTACCACCGTGCCGTTTTCCAAAACTCGTCCCAAAAAGCTGTTATCTTCACTGAATGCCACTTTGTAATTAAATGTCGTACCTAAAATAGTGCCTTGTGAAGATACTGCACTTCCATCAGGCGTAATATAGCCTATATCCGCACTCTTTTCATCTATAATTCTGCCGTTAAGATTGCTGCGGCCGATAATCTGATTTTCAAAATTCATTATCGGTGATGTAACTACCCTGCGAGCTAAATATTTTCCGTCTTTATCATACAAACGGCCATCATGGCGGATACAACCCAAGTCTTCGCGATTATAATTGATTACTCGCCCTAACGCATTCACATGGCCGATACTGTTACCGGTAAAATCAGTTACCAAACCCATCGGTACACCAAAACCAACCACATTCCCAACTTCCGAAATAACCTGATTGTTGTTTAGTATCTTGCCTAAAATAACATCTCGGCTGTTGCGAACTTCTCCCTTTTGGCCGACAATACCTACAAAAGAACATTGGTCATTTACCACTCCTTGCAAATCCATTACCTTACCGATAACCGATTTTTTCACATCTCCTATAGTCTCACCGCCTAAGGCCTGTCCTATAACATTACCGGAATAATCACGAACTTTACCGCTTAAATCTACATAGCCCAAAGTATCCCCTCCGATACCTAAAGCTAAATTGAAACGGCCAACTCCGCCGATTATCGGCATTTGATTGTTGTTTCCGTTTTCTGTATCTGCCGTAACCTTATACTCGGGAACTATTTTTCCGCTTACCTTGCGTTGTTTATCAAGCAACAAATTGTTTTGAGCCGGAACCCCTAATTCACGACCGTCTTCACCTACCGCAAAATACGGCTTAATCGGAGCTCCCTGTAAACGGTTGGTGCTATCCGTAACCAAGCCGAACTGTGTAATTTGATAGTTTTTCTCCGCCGGAATATTTTGTAACTCTCCGCTTATTCCTATATAAGCCAGCGGACGACCCGCCTCATCATATACCGCATCAATATCTACCGTATGGCCGGCCAGTAAATTGTCCGCAGAATAAACATATCCAAAAGGCGAAACCTTGAATATTTGATTGTTGGCCTTTATTTCCGAACCTATACCGCTTAAACCCAACAATCTGTCCGCATTATCATAAACCAGTACACTGTCCATTGCCGAACCTAATATACGACCTATATTATCATAGGCAATCTTGCCTTTGGCATAACCTATCGGTGCTCCAAGCAATGATACTACCGTACCGTTATAAGCAGTTTGACCTTTTAACTCTCCTAAATAGTCAAATACCGGACCGGGTTTTATAATCCGACCTATAACTGCTCCGTCTTTATTCCAAATGTAGCCTCCGGCACCTACCGTTCCAACGCTTTCTCCGGAGTAAACAACCTGACCTCCGGGAATTACTCTTCCTAAATATTTGCCGTTAAAATCCGAAGCTGTTGCCGAAATATCTATGGCAAAACCTATTACCTGTGCCTCGTTGTTGATAATCTTTCCGTCCGCACGAAGCCGACCTTTAATATCTCCTTGGCTTAAAACCTCACCGTTATAAGTTACCAAACCTAAATACTGACCGTAATTGTCAAAAGCGTACCCCTTAGATATCGTCTTACCAATAACTTGATTGTTTTTATCATATACATAACCGTTAGCATGAACTTGGCCGAGCGGATTTGAAGAAAAATCGGTAACTACACCTCCGGCAGTAATGCTGCCGATAAATTTTCCTTCTGCCGAAACTACCATTTTGGAAGATATTAACTTACCGTCTAAAATAAATCCTTTACCGGTATTACGATACGCATGGCCGGTGGCCGAAACAAAACCTATGTTTTGACTTTCAAGACTAATGTATAAACCGTCGCCGGTTAAGCGTCCGACCGTTTTTCCTTCATCATCATAAACCAAGCCCGGATATAAAACCGAACCTAAAATGTTGTACGCATCATCTACCACCAATGATGTCGGCAAAACTTTACCGACTATCTTACCCGAAGGCAGACGAACCGTACCGTCGTTGCTTACTCTGCCCAATAATTTATTGTCATTGCCTATGGCCACTCCTTGCGGAACTATACCGCCTATCAACTCTCCCTTGCCGTTGACAATAAAGCTGTCGGCCGTTATGTTGCCGATAATTTCGTTATCAAAACTTACTACCGTTCCGTCGGGGATTACTTTTCCGATTAAATCGCCGTTAAAATTGATGGCCGTAATTTCTTGTGAAAACGCCGGACTGACCGTTATTAACATGATTGCAATAACCGCCGCCAGTGCTTTTATTTTTTTTACCGACTTATCAAACACTTTAATTCCTCCGATTTTGTGCCACTTCCTGCAAAGCATATCCCGCAACTTTTTTATCTAAATCAACAAACGAACCGTTGTTTTTTAAATAACCGACATTTTCTCCGTTATTGCCGATAACCTTGCCGTCTGATGAAAGATACCCGATATAAGCTCCGTCATTGGATACTACCGAAGCCCCGATACGATAGGCTTTACCTAAAATATTATTTTGATTATCTACCGCCAAACCTCCCGATAATAATCTTCCGATAATGCCGTTATCTTGACCGCGGATACTGCCGTCAAAAGCTACATAACCAATTACTTTGTCGGCATTGTCTATTACTATATCGCCTTCGGCAACTTCACCTAACAGCTCACCTTTTTCATTGACAACTTTGCCGTCGGAATAAACCTTGCCGATAATTACATTTTGGGTATTGATAACCGATCCATCAGGATATACCGCTCCTATAACATTGCCGCCAAAGTTAATGACAATACCTCTTCTTAACATACTCAATCCTTTATCGGTTGAGCCTCCGGGTAATACCGCCGTAACAAATTTATTACTTAAGTCATACACATTACCTTTAACATCTGTATAACCGCTGTATTTTCCAAATAAATCCGCTACTGCTCCGGACGCAACTATATCGCCCAAAACTTTTCCGTTGGCATCTAAAATTAAACCCGCACCGTTGCCGTAACCGTTTATCTTTCCTCCGGAACCGATTATGGCTCCCGAATGTGAAGCGTAACCTAAGTAAGAACCGTCATAACCGATACCGGCCCCCGTATGGACCACCCCTCCGGAGTATTCTCCTTTAAGATTAAACCATCTTCCCTTAGTGTCAATATTTCCGAAATATTCACCGAAACGACTGAGAACTCTTCCGTCAGGATTTACAAACCCTACCTCTTGGCCTTTAGTGTTGACAACTTTTCCGTAAGGTAAAATTTTTCCGGCTCGCCCACCATAAAAACTTAATCCTTCACCATAAATCCTGTCTACAACCATTCCTTGGGCATCATAAATATTACCATCTGCGAACAACTGGCCTATTATTTTGCCGTCGGCATTGATTATTCTGTTCCTTTCCGGATAAGCTACGCCTATGATTTTGTTATTGCCGTCTGCTATATATTTTTGCAAAAACAGCTTGGCTCCGGGGGTGCCTTTGATATCAATTTTTCCGTCTCGGGATACGGTATCCATAAATTTACCGTCTAAGCTGAAAATGTAAAATTTATCAACCTGCCGGCCTATATATTCCCCTTCCGAGTTGAATATTTCCCCGTCCGTATTCATACAACCTACCGGCAATAAAGAACTTCCGGATACTTGTCCATTAACATTTAAATAACCAACATAATCCCCTTTTTCATTAACCGCAAACTTATATTCGGCCACTTTACCTATAATATCGCCGTTTTCATTTAATACTTTTCCGTCCGGATTTACACATCCGACATATTTTTTGTTGTCGGTTTGGACTATGCCGCGTTCATTGGCCGTGCCCAAATAGTTACATTGATTATCAAAAACTTTTCCGGTTTTTACAACTTCGCCCAGATACATGCCCTTATCATCATAAATTCCTCCGTCGGGAGTAATTTTATAAGGCATGTCTTGGCCGTTTTTACGAACAATTCCGTCCTCTCCGAGCGTTCCTACCTGAGAACAGCCCCAGCCCACAACCAGTCCGCCCTTAACTCCTTTGGCTATAAACTTGGAGCCGTTGGCTTCTTTTACCAAACCGTTGGGTAAAATACGGCCCAAACTCTGGCCCTTTTCATTAACAACTTCTCCCGTGGAAGATACTTTGCCAAGTACCGTACCCGAAGGCGTAACCGGTATTAACTCCGTCCGTACTACCGCCCCTATCCGAACTGCTTTATTACTGATAATGTTGCCGTCTTTATCAACACGACCGATGACATTACCGTTTCTGTCTATCACCTCGCCGTTTTTGTTTATGTAACCTATGACATTGCCGTTTTCATCTACCGCTAAATTAACATAGTCGCCGGCTTTGCCCAATACATTACCGTCCTTATCAACAATGGTTCCGTCTTCCAACATCTTACCGATAACATTGCCTTGAGCATCTAAAACCGTGCCGTCGTCCAGTATTTTACCTATGGTATTGCCGCTAAAATCAACAATGTTGCCGTTTTCATCTATATACCCTATCGCATTACCGTTTTCATCATAATATAACCTTCGTGACGGTCCCATCTTGCCGATTTTTTCACCGCTTAAAGCATAAGCCTCCCCGTTTTCATCCACATACCCTACAATATTACCATTCTCATCTACAATGGAATTATCGGGCATGACCACTCCCACAACATTGCCGTCTTCATCCGTAACCGTCCTTCCGGGCTTACTGACATAGCCTATAACATTGCCGTTCATGTCTACCACTTCACCGTTTTCGTTCAGCCTGCCGATGACATTACCGTTCTTATCAACTACCGTTCCGTCCTCCAAAACACGGCCGATGACATTACCGTTTTCATCGTAAACATATCCCGATTCAACGACTTTGCCGATTACTGCTCCGTTGGCATCTACTACCGTGCCATCCGGCATTACCCGGCCTATTTGCCGACCGTTAAAATCTATGACCCTGCCGTCTGTTGTGGCGTAACCTATCACATTACCGTTTTCATCATAAACTAATTTTTCGTTACCGGCCACTCCGATAATATTGCCGTTTTCATCAACGATTAAGCCCTCATCATTGACCCGACCGATAATATTGCCGTTTTCATCTCTGACATAGCCGTCTTTATCTACATAACCGATTACTTTTCCATCCGGTCCGTAGGCTACTCTTACATTGTCATTATTGGCACTAATCCTACCTATAACATTACCGTTTTCATCAACGACAACATCTCCTTGTACGACACCGATTTCATTGCCATTTAAATCAACGGCTTTACCGTCGGATGTTATGTACCCGATGATATTGCCGTTTTCATCTTTGATAACCTGAACCGCATCCGGAATACCCGTTACCGTACTGCATGAGCTGCATTCCTCTTTGGTAACTGCTTTACCTTCAACCGGAATTTTCTGGGCTTTGGCATTTTGAGCACTGACATTAGCCTCATGCCACGAAACAATAAAATTGTTTTGTACATTACCGGCTGTTACCGGAACCCAGTTCATGGTTACATTACAGGTCTGATTGCCTCGTAATTCCGCACTTGTACAGCCGTCACTAAAGGTAAAACCTTCAAACGGCGGCTCAGCCAATTTGACCGAAACAACTCTTATCGGTGTTGTTCCGTTGGTGCCTATAGTTAAAACATTTTTAGCATCGGTACCCAAAACAACCTGGCCCATACTTATAGGATTGGGCGTAGTGGTTATCGGTAAATCTTTTTCCTCCACATCCGTAAATTCTATTGTGTCCAATAACGGATTGCGATCCTCTCCGAAATTGATGGCACTGTCATCTTCGGTAAATACCGGCTCCTGATATTCATTCTCCGTCGTGCCGCTGGAAAATAACAATAACAGGCCGAATAGAAATACCACAAATGAGGTTATACCAACGATTAAAATTATTCTATTGGTCTTGCGTACATATCTTTCGGAATGTGTCAGAACTTCTTTACTCATTTTACCTTAATTCTTACTGAACCCTTACTACGCTGCAGAATACGCCGTTACGGCCCAACTGACTGCAGATATTATCACCTACATCAATGGTTGATACCGGTCCTATTCTTAAATGGAACAATTCTTTACCCTGACCGTCAGCCGGTGCATCTACCGAATAAAACGGCTGGTAGGAGCCAAGAACCGAAGAATACTTACGCGATAATTCGCTCCATAAACTTTCAAGATTGCCGACATCGGCATCCGTTCCCAACTCTACGGAAATGCTTGCGGCATCATCCCCTTCAAAACCTGCCCCGTAACGATAACCGGCAAACTCAGCACCTTGACCTAAAACCGTATCATCATGATCCAGTTTGTGCATCTTGCTGTAATCGGTCGTGTCTGCTTGTTTTTGAACATCGGAATTACCTGCCGCCAAATCTGATCCGGACTGTGTCCCGCCATATCCGTTTGCTCCGTAGTTTTGCGGCTCAAAACCTTGTACCATTCCTCCTCCGGAAGCACCACTCTTGTTTTGCATATTGGGTATGGCCGGCGATACATCCCAGCTGTTACCTTCATCATAGGTAATTTCTTCCATACCTTGATCATCGGAACGACGCATCTTTAAACATACTATCCGTTTGCCGTTTCTTAATACCATATCACCGATACCTTCCACGATAATTAACCGATTGTTAGGGCCGGCCGTTCTGAAACCTACCGGTGTTTCAACCCTTTCAACAATTAAGGTTACTATCGGACGCTGCACCATGTTCAGTGCTTTTTCGCCTAAATCTATGTATGTGAAAATATCATCTCTCCATACTCTTTCCGGTGCTATGATAACATCATCCGGATTAGGAACATATATCTCTATATCAAAACGAAACTTCGTCGGATCAAGCGGAATGCTTTGTATCCAATCTTCTTTTTGAAAACGTTTGGTAAAAGTTGAATCTACCGATTTTGAACCCGTATATGACGAAGCGTTAAGACGGCTACCGCCGGAAGCTACGCTACCAAACCCTCCGACGGATCCCCCGTTTTTTTCCTCATCCACTACTTCTATGTCTATAATGGAATTGGTCAATCTTTCCGTATTTACTCCCTCACTGCGGGCATAAAAGGCATATTTGTTGCCGGAACGGCCAAAAACTATAATGTTGGTATCTACACCAACCATCGCTCCCGATTTAGGATACAACAACAAGGTGTTGGGACCTGAAATACGGCCGTCAAAAGTTTTGCTGTCGCCGATATATACATCTTCCACCATTTCCCATTCCGGAAAATTGATAAGCGTCAACATGCCCTCACGGAGACGAACCGGAAGCACTAAATCAGGCGACCAATAATAACGCGAATAGGCCGGCTTGCTTTGGCCCTCACCCAAATTTTGTAAAGGATCAAGCCATGCACTTTGCACCATGCCCAAGGAATTTATGCCGCCGCCTCCCATGTAACTCATATTCATGGGTTGATACATGCCTTGGCTCTGATCAGCATTTTGATTCAAACTGTCAATCGTGGCTTGGCTATGTGCTGCCGTTGAAAATACGGCCAGCCCGCATACGGTTATTATTTTTGTTAAACAATGTTTCATTTTACATACACCTTTATCTATTCGGTCTTATTATGTGAAAGAGAGTATCTGACCACGGTAAATCCTACCGGATTGTTTAATCTTTCACCATATTTTACAGTTTTTTCACGATACATAATTCTTAATGATGCCGTCCAATAATTTACATCCGGAGTTGCCGAATCCGGATACATATCTCTGGTTTCATACTCAACCTGCCATAATCCTTTGCCTAATTCATTAACGGTCATAATCCGCACTAAACGAATTAAACCTCGCTTACGAATAATCTCTAATGCCGGTTTTGCCGTTTTATCTATAAACGACTGATAAACCGCCGATGATGACATCTCCTGCAATTGCGAACCGGGCATCCACCGTGATTCCATTTCAGCTATATCATTGGTGAAAGCACTTCTTAACAAAACATATTCTCTGACAAACACTTCCGTTATGGCTTTTTGATCTGACATGTTGCTGAGCGGAACTATATCGTACACTTGCTCCTCCTTGTTTTCAAAGGTAAGCAAAAACGGCTCTAATCGGTACAACGGAACTAATTGTGCAATTGCTAATATCAGCACTAAATTACAACATAAGCTTATGGCTACCACAACCGCAAAAGCACGCGCCGTCCACAAATAACGCTTTTCACTGGCATTAACGATAATGTCTTCTTCTCTTTTTTTGGCTTGCGGCCGACGAACAACTCGCTTCGGACCTCCGGCTCTTCCGGCCAGAAGCCTTTGTTGCTCATTATTTACTCCGAGGCGGTCAACCATGTTACCTTCCTAACCTTATATTACCGCTACAAACCAATCAGGTAATGTTTGCGGCAATTCTACTTCTATACATGCACACGGCGATAGTTTAAGCTCATTGACATCTTTACCTATCCCCACCGGTTCCGGCTCATAATAAGAACCGAATAAACCGCATGCCGACAGTATCAATACCGCTATTACTAAAACAATTTTCTTATACATTGGCTTTTCCTTTGTTAAATACACATATCACTTTAAACTTTTTATTATTTAAAGTCTAACACGAACCTCTTAAATCCCCAACTTATCAACAACTTGGGAACTTTTTTATTCTATCGTAAAACAAAAAGATTAAAATAAATTAAAGAATTTCAACTTCTGTTTGTGAATATCTTGTTACCGTAAATCCTAACGGATTCATTAAACGCTTGGACATAAACATTCTTTCGGGTATAAAAAATCCCGTAACCGATGCCGTCCAGTATTTGGTAACCAAAACCATACTCCCTACCTGATCATTTCTGACCTCGGGCGATAAATCATAGGTACGGAAATCTACTTTCCATACCGGACTCTTTTCCCCTCCGATACGGCCGATGGAGATTATTTCAACATCTCGTACCACTTTGTTTTTTAATAACTCATTTAATTGCGGCAATTGCTGCTTTTCAAAATCGGCAAATACTTTTGAGGATGATAAATATGCCAACATACCGCCGCCAAACCATCGCGTTTGCATCTCTCTTTCATCGTTTAATACCGTATTGCGGACTATTACATATTGCTTGATAAAGGTTTCCATCATCTGATTGGATGATGCCATGTCTTTGGCTATGGCTTCGTAACGAACCATGGAATCTGAGTTATCCTGCTTGATTATTAAAAACGGTTCTACCGTAACTTCCGGAACCAGTTTGAACAACACCAACGAACTACTTGCAAAAAAGCCAAGAGATAATATGGCAAATAACATTACTAATCTTGACAACCAACAATAATATAACTCCTTGGCTCCTTTAACATCCGCAGCATTCTCGGTTATGTAATGCATAGGGGCCTTCTGAGAGTTTGCATCCGTAATTGCTAAATTTTCCGTGCCCGTACCTAATTGATTTTGCATCTGTTACCTCTTTTTTTAATTATATATTGCACAATACGGCTCTTCAAACGAATTTAAATTGCGTTCAAACTCATCTTCCGCTTCTTTGTTGTATTCGGACCGAACTTGATTATCGGTTTGTTTGCTCTTTATTTGTTCCGATAAGTCACTGTCTCCGGACATGTTGTCGCTTAATAATACCATTTCATCCTTATCCATTTGCAAAGCACTCAACACTTTGTTAATCTGTTCTATCTTTTCAGATAATGTATCGTTTAACGGCTGCAACTTTTGTGTTTGCGACACGGCTTGCGATAACAGTGTGTTTTTACGGCTTTCCAATGCTTCCAATATTTCGTTATAGGTTTTTTCATCCGCTAAATTAAAATCGGACGCCGGAGTATAACCAACCTCTTGCAGAGCTTCGCTTAAAGTATTCCTTACCTCTTCTATTTTAACATTTAACTCATCTACCGCTTCCTGATAAATTTGTTCAAGCTCCACAAAACTTAAGTAATCGCTGAATTGATTCTTGGTCAGTAATTGCTTTTCATAACTTTTATATTTTTCATTATCCTCATCATCCGTATCCGTGGCATTTTCGGTATCTTCATAAAACTGCATTATTTCTTTTATCTTATCATTAAAAGTCAGGCCTCCTCCGTCAGTATCATTATACTGCAAAAGTACTGCCAATTCACTGAACTTATTATTGGTTTCAGGCTTTTCGTATTTACCGGACATACTGCCTCCGTCTTTTAACCCCAGCTTAATTATGTTGTTAAAGTATACATTAACGCTTGTAACATTATTGCATGTGCGTTTACGTTTATCTGATTCGGAATCGTATACATATACTTCTCCATCATAAATATCCAGGTCATATTTGCCTACCGTACACGGATATTCGGTGCCTCTGCCGATAACATCCGACGCTCCTTGATTATGACTTAAAATCTCTGCAATATCTACATCTCTTTCCACAAAACCTCCGGGCGTTAGTATGGTTTTCCAAATTTGCGGAATATCTTGGCCGTAATTTAAAAAATCTTGCCGCGTTGTATACCAACTGTCTGATTTAATCACACTTTCAAAGTCAACATTATCAAAATGCACCACTTCCCTTAAAGGTGCCGTATAACCGGCACTCATACTTTTGGGAGCTTGAAAATCTTCCTTCTTAGGCGATGCTCCCACAAAAAACCGACTGTCGGCAGCATAACAACTTTCATCAGGACAAACATTCTCCGTTAAAGCTTTGGAAAACGCTTCCTGCACCAACAGACTGACCGCCTGAGCCTCCAGCATGTATCCCAAAGGACCGCTTAAATCTATCTCCGGCTGGATTTGTGATATATTTTCCATTATCTCTCGGTGAATATTGCGAACACTGCCTCCTCCGGATATTCCGTATTTACCGTCGCCAAGATAACCGATTTTTTCATATCCTTCTTCCACGGCGGCAATGGCTTGTTCTTTGGCATTTTCCAGAGCCTTATCAACTAAACCTATAAGCGACATAAAATATTGTTGCTTAAGTGCTAAAAAATCACTCTGAAAATCTAAACCTTTTGATAAAAACGGACTTTCCGATAACGATACCTCCGCTTTACTGTCGGCCAATTGTTTTAACGCATTCTCAACTTTTTTCCGATTTTCATATTCTACGGATGAAGCTGTGGTCGCATAATCATTTTTTTGACGCTCAATGTCATCTTCTACTCCGCTTAATTCGGAATTTAGCTCATAAATGGCATCTCGCTGATTATCCGTCTGCAACATTGCTGTCTCTTCTTGCTCAAGCGAGGTTTCTATGGTTTTTTCCGATGTGGCTATTTCATTTTCTGCCTCGTTTTCAAAATTAGTTTTGTAATCTGCCGATTGGGCCTTTTTAGCCTGTGAATTTTGAATAACTTGCTCCTGATACTCAACATTGGCCTCTGCATTCTGCCTATTTTCAACCGCCGTATTATAGGCTTCTTTCATATCATTCAGCTTTATGTTAGCCGTGTCCAATTGTTCATAAGTGTTTGCTTTTTTAGTATTCAAACTATCCAAGGCGGTATCTAAATCTGACCTTAACTGATTGAGACTGGCTCTTGAGGCCTCTTGTACCAACTCTACTTCCGAAACCGGAGCGGTTGCATAAGCTTCTTGAGCCAGCGGCAAAAGATTTTCCAAGGCTTGGCTGTTATAGGCTTTTACATCTTCCAATGTTACTTCAAGATCCAGCCAGCTATCCTCCTCATCTTCCATTGAATCGTTTATCTGTTTGGCCAACTCCACAGCCACAACTCTCATATCCAAATCACGAATATAATATTTCATGTTTTGATATTTTTCTTTTAAATACTGATTATAAAAATACTTCTCGTCATTCCATATTTTGTAGGTGGATTTAATTTCTCCCCACTTAGGAACCGATGAACCCATATCTTTTCCTATTTCTTTAGCCAGCTCCGCTCCTAACTGCCAACTTATAAGTGCCTCTTGCCGACTACCGGCTTCCACCTCCTCTTCTTTGCTCGGCTTTAACATGGAACTGTCTTGTAATCCCGATTCATTTTGAGCTTGCAGCTCCTCGGCCTGAGCTTCCATATCGGCAGCCGTATAACTTTTATCTTCTCGTTCACTGGTGGCAAAATCTTCATCGGTCAAAGTTACGGCCGTTTCCGCTTTAGCCAATTTATAAGCCGAAATCAACCATCCGCTCATTCCTCCGCGACTGGAATAAGAATTGATGCCGTAGTTGCTGCATATCATGTTTTGATTATTGGCACACAGACCGTCTCCGGGTAATAAATTTTGTAAATTATCAGCCGTAAGTGCTCGTCCGGAATCGCACACAATATTGTTTCCGGAATAACTGCAACCGTTACCCAGCCACACTTTTTGGCCATCTTTGTAATACTGATTCAAATAATCAACCACGCACTGTTCCGACTTCATTAACTGTTCAATCGCTTTTTGATGCAGCTCTACCATTTTATTATATTCAACAAAAGTATTTTTATATTCGGATAACTGTTGCTTTAAATTATGGGCTTTCATTGCGTCTTGCAAAGTTTTGTAAGCATTATTGCTTTCCGCTAAAGATTGAAACTGATCTGCCGTTCCTGCAAAAGGCGATTTGGCCTCATACTGTTTGGCCTCCGCCGGCTCTAAACGCAAATCCGGGACCTCGGCAACCGCATTTTTATTGGTCAATTCAAATCCGCCAAAGGTTTCACCCTCGGTTTTTGACAAAGATGTTGCTTCTTGACTTGTTTCCATATTGCTCAGAGTGGTCGCAGAATTTATTGAAGAAACTCCCTTTGCACTGCTGGCGGCAACTCCATTTACACTGCCGGCGGCAACTCCATTTACACTGCCGGCGGCAACTCCATTTACACTGCTGTCCATAGCCGACGATGAAGTCGGCAATGTACTTAATGATGAAATAGTTTGAGCTTTCTCTGCTGTTCCTGCAAAAGGCGATTTGGCCTCATACTGTTTGGCCTCCGCCGGCTCTAAACGCGAATCCGGGGCCTCGGCAACCGCATTTTTATTGGTTAATTCAAATCCACCAAAGGTCTCACCCTCGGTTTTTAACAAAGATGTTGCTTCTTTACTTGTTTCCATATTGCTCAGAGTGGTCGCAGAACTTGCTTGAGTCCCTCCGCTCATATAATTAGCTGATGTTGACGAACTTGAAAAATTATTGGCCGATGACGCCGTATTATTTGCAGAAGAAAGTATTTGTGCATACCCTAATGATATTGTGTGATTGAATATTCCATTATTATCAAGCCAAGCCTGATCATCCGTGCTTGATGATGATTGTTCCCCTTCGGTATTTTCTTCTTCAGGCATCATCGGTTCTATACCGGCTTGAACGGCCTGTGCCACTTCGTACTGAGCTTTTAAAACCATAAGCTCTTCCGTAATCTTTAAAATAGAATCGTAAATTGCATTTAGTTTATAATAGTTACTCCAAACACCTAGTTCATCATCATTTGGGGAGGCACTCTCGCAAATATCACTACTGTCGGCATTACCTTCAACATAACAAGTTCTTAAAGACTCATATTCCTCTTTAAGAGTTTGCATTTTTTCTTCAAGCTCCCGAACGGTGATATACATTTCCACCATGGTATCGTTACCAAACTCAACCGACTTATTACGATACGCTTGCTTTACGGCCTCCGGATTATGTGGGAATTCGGCAATAATATCCGTAGGATAGGTTAAAAACAACTCATAAAAAGCTTCAACTATGGAATCTTCATCCGTGATATCGGCTATTTTGGATTTTTCAATTTTACGAGCACTGCTAATCCACATTCCATCACCTTTTTTGGCAAAAAGTGATGTATCCAATTTAAATGGAAATTTTAAATCAATAGATTTTAAAGAACTTATAACTTCCCCCTGAACCCTTTGGGCTTCATCAACCACCGCTAAACTTTTTTTAGCTATTCCCTCGGCCGTAAGCATCGCATCGCCGCCAAAATCCAAAGACGGAGATGTCGGTAAAACCGGAGGCATCATAAACGCATAGACTTCCGAAAAAGACAATGCGGCCAGAAAAAATGTTGATAAAATTCGTATACCATATTTTCTCATTATCTTATCCCCCTACTCTCCGGTTACACTGTCCAGAAAACTTGTTTGCCCCTCATCGGTAGGAACATCTTCCTTGGTAAAAATATAGTTATCCAAATTTAAAACTGCCGGGTCTTTACCGTATGTCTTTAACCGATAATCCTGACGGAACATATTTTGCGAGGTTTTTAAACGCAAGTCGGCTATCATTAAATTGGTATAATTATACAGTATATTGATGTCTTCTATTCTTTGGTCTATAAGCAAATTAACCGCGGTTATTTTGTAATCTACCGAAGCCATGTTATCTTTTTTACGCTCTACTCTTTCCAAATCGGCATCAAGTTGTAATTTAAGGGTTGCCGCCGCATAAAAGGCATGGGCAATGTCTTTAATTAACACTTCCTGACGATGTTGCGTAATGCGGGCCACACTTTCCGCAGTTTCTGCTTCCTCGCGCAATAAAAAATTCTCGCTTATAACTTTATTGTATTCTTCACTGCGTTCGGCATCGCTCTGATTGGTAAAAGCATCGCCGAATTTATCAAGTGCATCGCTGCCTACATCCGCCGATAATTCCGCCAACTGCATGACCAGTTCTTCCTTTTCGGCTTGTAGTTTGGAATATTCGCTGTCTTGTTCCAAATATTCCCCTTTACCTTCCTCTATTTGTTTGCTGTATTCTCCGTATTGGGAAATTTCGTTTTGAACACTTTCTATTTGTGATGCTAATTGTGCTTTTCCGTCCTCATCCGTTGTGGCCTCGTACATAGACTGTAAAATAGCTAAATTTTCCTGGGCAGCTTCATTTTTGGCATTAACCTCGGCCAGCAAAACTTCCTTACGAGCATCTATTTGCTTATTAACATCATCTAGTTGTTGGGACAATTCAACGGTCTGTCCGGTCTGCGAATTTTGAAAATCTTCCATTTCCCGTTCATATGCATCGGTTGCCGAATCTCCGATTTCATCAAAATTGTCCATGGTCTCCTGATATTCGTCCTGAACGGTTGATGCGGCTGTTAAGACATCTTCTTTTAAGGCTTTTACGGTTTCTATGGTGCTCTTGATTTTAGAGCCCGTATACCACTCTTGTACCTTTTGAGCCGCCGTATTGATTTTGACTTTAATGTTTTCAACCGTGTTATTGATGGTGGATGAAACCCTTCCTGCAAAAGCTGAAATATCAGTCTTTAAACTGGCCTGTGCATTGCTTGACAGCACACTCATAAAGAGGGCAAAAATTACGACTTTAATTAGCTTCATTGCCGTCTTCCTCCTCTTCATTTACAAAATTTTGCACGGATATGGTGTTCTTATAATGGTTAATGTGTGCCTGCATTTCCAAAATTTTGTTCCATCTTCGTAATGATCTTATCATAACTTCATTATTGGCTTCAAAAGCATCGTCTATAGTATCCAATGACGGCATTTTGTCTTTTTCTTCTGCCAGTTCTTGTCTTAAAATCAATGACCTGGCGTAAAGTCTGGCCATGCTTTCGGCTTGCTCTTTATTGATGGCCGCTTTGAGTTTTTTGGCTTGAGTTATGTTGTTTTCCGCTCCGAAAACACGATTGTAGGTTTCTTTTACATTATCTATACCTTCATCCTCATTGGCAGAGCCGTCTACTTTATCTGACATTGCTCCCATTACCGTTGTTTTAACCAGCTCCGTCGGATTAGTAGCAAAATCAACAATTTCCTCAATATTGTCCTTTATACCCTGAAACCCCTGAACCGTAGCATCTTTTAACTTATTTCCGGCTTCCACAACATCTTGGCCTTGTTTTACCACCGCCTGTACTTTGGTTATGCCTCCCTTTAATGCCGGACTTACCAATTCTATATCGGCACTGACCGGTGAAACTGCCGCAAAACAGAATAATGCGGAATATAAAATAAAACCTATTTTATTCTTCATCATCTGCCTCATCATAATAGTCTCGTTCCAAAGAATTTACCGCCGATAAAGATTCCGTTACTACCTGTCCGGTTTGGGCTTCCATCAAGCGGATAATAATTTCTTGATTTACCTGACTAACCTGACCGGAAAATGAAACCTCCTCCCTTTCGTTAGTCAGAGCATCGGCTTTGTTTTCCAAATCATCGGCTATTTCTGTATCAAAATTTGCCGAATAATTTTTCTGTTCCAATGCCTTATTGACATCCGAGGCAACATGATCATGCAAAGCATTTTTATATAAATCTTTCCACTCCGCTGCCGTTTCCGCATTGGCATCATTCATACCCAATACCCATATCTTAACACATTCGGCAACCTTTTCTTCACTGATTTCATCAAAATTCATACCGCATTTGTTGGCAATAATATCAGAATATATAAACTTTCCGTCATTATTGGTTCCGGTTTTAAATGTGGATTGCAATTGAGCATAAGCCAAAGAGTTCCTGCTTATATATGAAAATGAATAATTGGCTGAAGCTTTATCAGTTGTGGTTGCCGAAGCCTTGGAGGCCGCAGATTCCGCTGTTGCCGCACTGCTTGCCTCTACCGCAGAAACCGGAGCCTTGGAAGCCGCAGATTCCGCCGTTGCCGCACTGCTTGCCTCTACCGCAGAAACCGGAGCCTTGGAGGCCGCAGATTCCGCCGTTGCCGCACCGCTTGCCTCTACCGCAGAAACCGGAGCCTTGGAGGCCGCAGATTCCGCCGTTGCCGCACTGCTTTGTTGTGCACTTGTATCTGTGCTTTTCTTAAACGGGCGGCGGGCAACATCTGTTGTTGCTTCCGTAGCCGTTGCCCCTGATTGGACCGCTGAAGGAGCGGATGAAAGCTCATTAACCGAAGAAGCTTCCACGCTTTGATTATTATTTACATCCACCACGGAATTTGACGCCCCTTCCTGATAGCTTTCTACCCCTTGTACCTCATTACCGGAAACATCTTTATCGGAATTAGCCGTACTGTTTGCGAAAAATCCGGTTTCAGTCTCTTCGTAACCGCTTCCACTATTATTTTGAAATCCGCTGTTGTTCCCGCTATCATTATACTGGTAACCACTGTTGTTATTGTTCTGATAGCCGCCGCTGTTATTGTTTTGGTAACCACTGTTGTTATTGTTCTGATAGCCACCGCTGTTATTGTTTTGGTAACCACTATTGTTATTGCTCTGGTAACCACTGTTGTTATTGTTCTGATAGCCGTCACCATTATCCTGAGAACCTCCTCCGTTGTTACCAAACAAATCATTTGCTAAATCTGAACCCTGATTGTACAAATCTGCCGCATCGTCATACATATCTTTACCTTCATCGTATAAATCTTTTCCGGCATCATAAGCATCTTCTACGGCTTCTTTAGTCTCGTCATAGGCATCTTCTACAGCATCTGCCACATCTTGAATCTGCGATTTAGCATCTTCCCATTTTTGACGAAGTTCAGCCAAACGTTCTAAACGCCTCCTTTGTTTTTCAAGCTTTTTTTGCAGCTTTTCCTTCTTTTCTTTTAAATTGGTAAATTTTGATATTGAGCCTACCGCATCGCCCATAGCCTGTTTGATTTTATCAACGGATAAAGCCGATTGAACCGATGATGACACATTTTGAACCTGAGTTGTGTATGTAGAAATGGTGTTTACAATTTCCGTTGTATCAAATGTGGGGAAAAAAGCGTGTGCGGAATTAACGGGACTTAAGGCCAACAATAAAGCTGCCCCTAAAAGTTTAATGCTTATTGCTTGTTTCATGCCGTCCTCCCACTCTGTTCATATAGTTTAAATGTAGCATAAACCACTTCAAAATAAAAATATTTTTTATGTTATCAGGCCATATTTAAATATTTTGTAACAAAATTATCCTCACCGTATTCTTTAATCAGCTCTTCAACCAACAGCACATTTTTACGGCCGGAATTATAGAGCTTAAGATACGGTCCCAAAGCTCCCAAATTAACATCCAATATTACGGATTCTCCCGTAGCCGGACGAGAAAGCAAAATTGCATAGGGAAAATCTCGGTAAGTTTTACCAAACACAAAATCAAGTTCGCTCTGCGTTAAATTCCAGTTTGCATAATCTTCCATCATGGCTTGCGGATTTCTGAAAAAGATTACCGTTTGACATTGTCCGCGAATAACTTCGCCGACACCTAACTTGTCAATGATGTTGGGCTGTTGAAACGCACATAAATAAGCTTGTCTTTTTTTACGACCTTCCTGTAAACCGATAATAAAATAGTCTCTGAACATCGGGTGTTTTAACATCGGGGCCGTTTCATCAATCATAATCAATGAAGGAACACCGGTCTCTCCGGTTTCGGACTGAATACGGTGCATAATATAGCTGATAACCGCCGGAGCTAAAGTTTCATCCTCAAAAATATGCGTAAAATCAAAAGCCATAAACCTTTTTGACTTTAAATCCAAACTATCGTTTTCGGCATTGAAAATATTACCGTATTGATCGGGGTTTACCCAACGATATAATTCTCTACGCATGGTACCGGTCGGTGAAAAGCAGCTTTTGTATAAATTTTTCATAACTCTTTCTTCCGGACGCAGATAATCAAACGCCGTAGTTACGGCACGAGCCACTTCTCGTTCCGATAAAGCGTCATCAGCCATGGCAATAGACTTCATCCATCTTCGCAAAAAGGCCCGGTTGGTGGAAGTGTTTTTCGCATCAAACGGATTAAGCGACACATTTTTATTATCGCCGTCAAAGCCTACATAAGCCCCGCCGATTGAACGAGTAAAAATTTCCGCACCGCGGTGACGATCAAAGAAAAACACTTTTAAATCGCCATGACGCATTGCCTGTCCGGCTAAAAAGGTCAGTAAAGTGGTTTTACCTTGTCCGGTCGGACCGATAATACAGCAGTGTGCCACTGCCGATTCTTCGGCAGAAACATGGAATTGAAAACGATACGCCGAACCCGATATGGTCTTAAATACCGTAATTGCTCCCGGCCCCCAGTCGCTCTTATTAAAACCTTCCGCAGGCTTGTCAAAGCAAATTGCCAACGCTACTATCCTTGATAAATAGCGGTAAGTCCTGGGATATGTATCATAAGTCGGAAATTGACTAAAGAAAGTAGCTTGTGCCACCCAACCTTCACGAACCGGCGTAACTCCGTAAGTTCTGCAAATTCTTTGCACTTCGCTCTCACCGAAATCTAGTTCTTCCTTACTTTTTCCTTTGATTATAATAGTCATGGAATATTCGGTTAAAGCCTGATAATCGGCATCACTGTCTTCTATGGTTGCCAATGCTTGGCTGTATTGATTAACCACCTCCGGAGAAAAACTGGTCAAAGCCGCCATTCTTTGTTGTTGTATCAGTATCATACGAGCCTGAGGCTTAAAAATCGGACGAACATTATGTAATAAAACCATCTCACAATCTATAGACAGTAACGAAACTATCATACTTTCATCCATATAATCGCCGGTAGTTCTGATGCCCATGGCTATTTCGTATAACTCTTTTTCTCCGGAAAAAAAGCGGATAATACCTTGCTCTCTGGTAAAGTGTATATGATCAGAGGTAAGCATCTCGTTTAATTCCGGACCTTTGGCATTCCTTACTTTAGGCTCCGGATTTGAAACCGGACTGCACAAGCGGCAAAATACATACAGTGGACTATCCGTTGCCGCACTGTCCTCTGCTTCGTACATTTGCGTAACACCATATTCTCCCAATGTGGCAATTAAAGATTGAGAAGCATAATTTAAATCTTTTAAGGCATCTTTTCTATCTACAACCGACAACACTATGTAATGCTTGTTGCTGTAAATACGGTTCATGTTATCGGCCCACACTTTAGATATTTTAGCTAATAATTCGTTATGAAAATTGCCCTTTTCTTCATCCAATGCCGACCTGTCGCGAATAGTTATTACTCGGCACACAATTTGCAAATCGGACAAATTATCTATCCATGATTTACGAGCCTCCATCATGGAATAAACTTTTTCCGGCGTTGCCGAGCCCAAATCCATACCCGTAATCCGAAACACCCTGGCATAGGAACCGTTGGTACAGCGGATGGTCATACCGTCTTCCATCAATTCGGCAAACGGCAAAAAATCCGACACACGGGATTCCCGCGGCTGCGGTAAAACCCAGGAGCCAAACTTACTGGAAAGCAACACCGCAAACGCTGCCGCCGAAACAAAACCGATTACGGTCACAACAATTTCAAAATTGCTGAGACCTTCAACAAATAACTTAAAAAAATCAAAATCAGGGCTCAAATTTATTCCCCTTCTCTGCATATAAATTTTGTGAAACTTTATTGGTTTGACCAAAAGCCTGTATCATGGCCGAAAGATGGGGCTCTCTGACCCCGGCCAAAACTACCGCACCATGGACCAATACTATACTGAAGATAAACAAAAGCGGATTGACATCGCCCAAACCGATTGCCATAAACATAAAAGGAAACTGTAATCCTACATTTAAAGCCACGGGCAACACCGGCCCCCAAAATATTTTGGGAGGCTGTGCTACTGCTTTTAATATCATATCCTGCATTTTTACCTCTTAATAATTTTTATTATTTTGTAACCGTATTTAACTGTCGTCAACCGATTTTAACAACTAATCCACTCTTTGCCGCATACTTTTCAGCATATTAACATTTATAATCTTAGTTACCGTCAAACCAGTTGCCGACACGATTGCCCATACCGCGAACATCATTGCCCATACCGTAAATATCTTTAGTCGTATCAACTCCGTCTTGAATACCTCCGGAAATATCTCCCACCGTATCCTGAGCTCCGTCAATAAAGTCTTGGGTGCCGGAAAGCGAATCTGATACGCTGTTGTCACCGGCTATACGATCACCGGCCGAACCAACATTACCAAGACTACCTCCAAGACTTCCCAGAGCCGCATTAGTACCGGACGATATTTCGTCTATGGATGAGCCTATGGATGATGCCAAGTTACCCATTTTATCCCATAAAGTACCGTCGCCGGAAATAATATCGTTAATATCCTGGATACCTTCTTTTACGGCATCTATGGTTGACATGCCGTATTCAACGGCATTAATTGCACCTTTACCGGCATTGATAATGTCCTTACCGGTTTGCAAAATATCCTGAAAACTCATGGTCCCTTTGCACACACCCTTTTTAATTTTTCCGTCGCAACATTCCCGTTTCCCGTTGTTCCAGCGACAACCGTTGGAATCCCAATCAGTGCTGATGTCAGGAAGATTGTTCCCTTGACCGGTGTTTATTTCATCCATTATCAGATCATCGCTGTCAATACCTTCAATTTGTCCGGGACAATCCTGTCCTTGGCAAATTTCCGTGTCCGAAACATCACTGCCGACAATGGAAGCATCTCCCCCGGATATAAAATTACCGTAACTATACTCATCATCCTGCAGATTGGCTCCGCTGAAATAATTGATAAACGGCATCATTACCGCCAACAGCGACAAACCTATCATAATATAAGCTAAATGTTTGAAACTGATTTTGTTAAAAATGGCCAAAACCGCAAACATTATCAAGCCGAAACCGGCAATAACGTATACAATCTTGCGGACATCTTGCAAGGTGGTTATCATTTTATTGGATATAATGGTAAAAATATTACCTTCGGCCGCCCATACCGTACTCGGAGCTAAAACGGCTGCCATCAAAAGGAAAAATGCCAATATGCGAATATGTTTCAAATATTTTTTCATATTAACCTCCCTTTGACCTTAGGAACTAATCCTCGGCATTGATTAAAGTGTCAGATATCCCGCTTATGCTTACATCGGCTCCGGTACCTGCCACCAGATATTTTACCAAACTGACCGTTAAGGCTATAACTACCAAACCGATTATAATGGCACTGAGCCATTTCCAGTTAAGAGCCCCAAAAAAACTACCGATGGCAATGGCTATGATTCCGAAACCTGCCGCTCCGAATATAATTTGGCGCATTCCTCCGAAAACTTCCCAACCGGTGTTAGTTAAATTTTCAAAAACCGCATATGAATTGCCCACACATAAAATTGAAGAAAGTGCAAAACACAATAAACCCGCAAGCACATACTTTTTGGCATTCAACACTTTTTTAAATTTTATGTCCGACATTTTTACTTTTCTCCGTTACTCGGGAAAGGGGCGAGCCCCTTTCCCGCTTGTTTAATATTTTGATAAATTAGTTGGCCACACTGTCGCCAAAGCTATCATCAAAATCACCTATCTCACCCTGGCTCTTACCTGTAGCGTATTCAACAATGGCACCAGCAGCAGCCAAAATTGCCAAGCCGACAGCAAGACCGGCAAACCAAGGCCATTTTACTTTACCGAAAATAGCCTGGAACGCTAATGCTACCAAACCGAAACCCCCGATAACGAACACAATGGTTTTTACGGCACGGAACACATTTAACGCCTTTGTAGTTGCCGTGGACATTACGGACTCAGCACTGGCATCGCCAATCATGCTCATGGTAAACACCAAGCCCAAAGCCAGAAGCGTAAACATATTATTTTTAAGAAACTTCATCGTCCTTCTCCTTAATTTATGTAACAAAACTTCTTATACATTTTCAGAATACCAAACTTTTAAATATTTTGCCAGCTTTTTGTATCTTTTGCTTGATTGGCTAACGCTTTGTTTTACCGCAAAAAGCTTGCCGTGTAACAAAAAATTCATATTAGTTTTGGCACTCAATACACTCCTCTTATACTTTTAAAAGGTAAAAAAATCTCTAATTTTTAATAATGCCCCATTTTTGCAGAAACGCCTTTTAGAAATATAAAATCCGCTAAATCTCAAGATATTAACCGTATTTTAATATTATGCGGTGTATCTTCCTACCAAAGAGGCAAAGTTTGTGCATAGAATTTTGCATTTTGTCGCTTTTAAAATGAAGCTTTATTTCGGGAGTATATATAAATAATGCAAAGAAAAGCTCTAAAAAATTTTGTTTACAGCTTTTTGTTTTCTTTGTCGGTTACCGCAATTATCGGCAAGGTTTGCTTTACTTATCCCGAAAATAAACCGCAAAAAAACAATCACGATACTTCCGAAAATCTTGATATATCTCTATTTTCAAAGCCTGCCGATATGCTGAAAATTAAACAACCGGCCGCTATTGATGTAAGTGCCATAGATGCCCTTACTCCAATTGAAAACAAAGTACTTCCAAAGGCCGTTGTAACTGCCGAATTGTCTGATATTGCCGCTCCGGATGTCAAAAGCTTTAGTGTTGAAAAAACAGCCGATACATCCGTTAAAACGGATTTAGCCTATGCCAGTGAGATTATATTGGAAGATATAAAACCTTCCGAACCGGAGCCGGAGCTCAAACCCGATTATGAAAAAAGCGGTATTGTCTATGCCGATATCAGCGATACCCTTGAAGATGAAACAATTCAGTCTGCTCCCGTTGTATATCAGGAAAAATCGCAATCGGCCCCGGTGGTTTATTCTCAAGAGACCGTTACCGATAACAATTTGCCGCAAACGGCCGCCGAAGACCAATCAATATCGGATGATTTTGTAATTGCCCAAAATTCTTCGGCCCCCGAAATTTCCGAAAATGAGGATATCCCGCTTACCGAAACTTCTGAAGTTTTGCATGCCGCAATTGAAGTTTCCGGCTCGGCCAACGCCTCCGAAATAGCCATGTTGGAACCGGAGCACTTGGTAAGCAGTATAGAACAATTGGATGAAGAACCGGAGAAAACTTTGGCCGAGGCTGATTTAAAACAAGACGGATGGAAACAAATGTCCGAAACCAAACAAGACAGCCCGTGGATTGTGGCTAAGGGTAATAAGTTTGCCAAAAATAAAATGGTGGTGGAACAGTTTGCCGATGTAACCGAAACTCCCGATGAAAAAAGCCTTCCGGAAAATGAGGAAAATCAAAAAATATCCGAGGCCGTAAATCCGGAAAAAATCGGCGGAGATAAATCGGAGGAGACCAAGTTGGCTTATCAAATGGTACCCAATCTTTTAATTCCCATTCCGGAAGATATTGCCAATGATCCCAATTTAACACCTCAGCTCTCGGTTACCCCAAAAGATAAAACGGAAGATTCAAGCGTCAAACCAGAAAAAAAATCTTCACTTGCTGCCGTTTCCGAAAACAATACGGAGTTGAGCGATAAAGAAAAAGACAGCGGACTGTTTAAAAGTATTACATCATGGTTTTCGGGCAGTGATAAAAAATCTGCCGAAAACGACAGTCCCGAAAAACAAAATAATGCAAAGGGATTTAACTTCTTTGGCCGAGGTAATTCCGCAAATAACGGATCTTCCGCCAAAACTAAAATTTTGCCCGCCGAATTAAGGCTCTCTTTTCAGCCTAACAGAGCCGAAATTTCCGGACAAACTCTAAGATGGATACACGCTTTTGCCGATAATGCCTTGAATAATGACGACATGTATATTGAAGTCAGAATTGACGGCACCAGCTCATTTGCTCTGCAAAAGAAAAGGCTTAACCTTTTAAGTACGATTTTTGCCAACCGGGGTGTAGACTTTAGAAAAATAAACATTGTCTTTACCTCGCGAGAGCCAAATTCATTTATTATTAGGAATATTCGGTTTAACAATAACGAAGAGGTTGTGGTAAATAAAAAGAGCGGAAACTCCTATTACCGTCCATGGTAATAAGTGTTTTGTAATGCTTGATTATTTAAAAATCAACATGTATGATGGAATAAACTTTATGAAGTATGATACAGGGAAATTGAAAATGAACAACAAATTGCTTTTATCAGCCTGCTTGATATGTGTGTTCGGCATGGCCGGTTGTGTACGACATAATTATGCCTACACGCCCCAGTGCGTCGGTCCGGATTGTCCGATGGAAATGTTTGTGGAGGAAACCGTTGTCGTTCCTGAGGACGATTATGTATGCCAAAATACCGATGATCCTACCCTCTGTCCGACAGATCCGTTTGTTAATTATACCGGTACGGCTGCCGATTTCAGAACTTACGGTGAACGAAACCCTCGTGACAGACTAATATCACAGGCTGCGGCCGGCAATAATTTGTCTGCCTCAATCCCTCCTTCAATTGAAGATGAGGTTATTGCTTACGAAGAACAAATCGGAGAGACACAAGCTCCCGGCGAAACCGCTCAGGAGGACATAAGCATAACCGAAGACATTACCATTGAGGAAGATTTTACGGATGATGGTTCACAAGAAGCCGATGAAAATGCCGAAGATGTTGAAGACCCTGTTCAAGATTGGCTTGCCGAAGAAGGACAAAACCTTAAGGCTCTGTTGACAGAATGGAGTGAAAAATCCGGCTGGCGTTTGGTTTGGAATACTAACCGTAACTATGTTTTAAGTGCCGGAGCTATGTTCAGAGGACGCTTTGCCGATGTTGCATCAGCCTTGATAAGAGCTTTTGCCAGAGCTCGTCCCGCTCCGATTGCAACTTTCTATAAAGGAAATCGTGTTTTAGTCGTTGAAACGATGGAGGATGAGAATGCATATGAATAAAATTTTAACTGTAACGGTCGGCTTGGCTACCGCCTCTTTAATTGCGGCGTGTTCCGTCTCTACCGATTTAGACGCAACTTTGGAAAGAGAAGTTGAAAATACCGTGTCCTTAAAAGAACAGGCAAAAGTCCCTTCTCAACCCATCACCAACGATGTTATCCGCGTAAAAGATGATATCTGGCTCGGCGATACCAGCGAAATTGAATATGAAGGTGAACCCGTACCAAGCTATCTGGAAACCGATGACGGTATTACTTTAATCAGTAACCGCCCGATTACCTTGTTTGAAATCGGCGATATGATTAACAAAATTACTTCACTGTCCGTCCGTTATGACCAAGCTCTGGAGGAAACTGCCAAACAACAAGCCGACGGCAATGCCCCGAGTTTGGACACTATCGGTGCTCAATGGACCGACAGTACTAAAATGCTTGTTTCCTACAAAGGTCCTTTAAGCGGACTTTTAGATGAGGTAAGTAACCGTTTCGGTATTTGGTGGAAGTACGAAAACAAACAGGTTTATTTCTATAAATTTATTACCAAAACTTTCGTTTTGTACAGCTTGCCTACCAAACCTACCTTATCGGTTAATGTCGGAGGTTCATCAACTGAAGGCAGTGCGGGCTCGTCGTCTACTACATTGAGCAATACCGCAAGCATTGATTTGTGGTCAAATATTGAGGCCTCAATTAAATCTATGATTAGCAGTGATGCTCAATTGACCATGGATCAGTCTAACGGTACCATCACCTTAACCGGTACTCCTACCGATATTCGTAAAGTGGCAAAGTTTGTAAATGAACAAAATGCTCGTCTGTCAAGACAAGTTGCCATCAGCGTTAAGGTCTTACAGGTTAATATTTCCGATAGTGATCAGTATGGCTTAAATTTAAGTGCTGTATTCGGAGGCAATGATCGTATTCAAAATTTAGGTATTGTAAGTCCGGGCGGATTGGGCGCCGAAGTTACCGAAAATCTTACCATGACTATTTTATCGGGTAGATGGACTTTAGATGGTGCAATTCAAGCTCTTTCCGAACAGGGTACCACCAACTTGATTACCAGCGGTACGGTTACAACCTTAAATAACAAGCCTGCTCCTATTCAGGTTGTAAAAACCCAAAACTATATTTCCGAAATTACTAAAACAAACTCCGGAAGTGACGGCTCTTATTACGACTTGTCTACGGAAACCGAAGAAATTGAAACCGGCTTTACTTTGGATGTACTTCCCAGAATTTTGGAACACGGACGCTTGATGCTTATGTTTAACCTAACTTTGTCTGATTTGATAGAATTGGAAAGAGTTGATTTGGGAGGCGGTTCATCAACCGGAGGTGAAAGCGATACAAGCGGACAATATATTCAAAACCCGATTATTGAAACCCGCGGATTTACTCAGGAAGTTGCTTTGAAATCCGGCGAAACCTTAATATTGAGCGGTTATGAACGAGTTGAAAATACCGCTAATAAAACAGGTGTAGGTTCTGCCGATAACTCTCTGTTAGGAGGTACCGCAACGGCCGAAAAAACCCGTAGCATCTTGGTTATTATGTTGACACCGGTAGTGTTAGATTCTCCGCTGTCTCCGGAATCAAGAATGGATTACTGATACAAAGGAAAAAAAAGTGTTAGAGGATGCTAATTTAGACGATAACTATTCCGGCGAGCCGGTCTCTGCTGATAAAGATGAGGCTAAGGCTTGGGGTACCAGCTTTGTGGTCGGCGGCACCGAATATGCCGCTAGCCTCTTCTGGCAACCTCTGCAAAATAAGGATGATCCTTACGCCGAAATTAACGAAGCCGCCGAAAATGTACTGGAAGGTGCCGATCTTTTCTGCTTAAAACCCGGTAAATCGCCACAGTTCGGTCTGTGCGTTTCCTACCAGGGATATAAAAAGAAAATGTTGGCCGCCGCCGTGTCGGTTGCTACCGCACTGTCTGACAGATCATCCTTTTTGGCGGTATTTAAAGTCAGTAACGGATGGTGGTATGTTTGTGCTCGTAACGATATTATCCTCTCCGATGGTGATATGCTCTTCCTTAACGAAGAAGATGCTAAAGAGCAATTTATATCCATGCTTGCCGTTCCGGATTGGGGCAGAAAAATCGCCCCCGCCGAATGGGGCTTGGAAGATGTTGAAACTCAAGCCATTGAAGCCGTTATTGATAGAGGTGTTGATGCTAAATTACAAAAAATTCATGCCCTACGCGGTGCAAAACTTTTTGCCGTAGTCGCAGGCGTGGCTGTTGTTTCTATTTGGCTGGTATCAACTCTTATTAACTCTATTTTCTTGGCACCTCCAAAAAAACCCATTATTGCTCCGGCTCCCGTACGGCCGATTGAAAAAGCCGCTCCTCCCCCGCCGGAACCAAAACCTTGGGAAAGTATACAAGATCCTCAGGCGATAATGGAAAAATGCTTTAAAGCTACCCAAGATGTTGTCAGCATATCCACTCCGGGATGGAAAATTGAGGGAATTACCTGTACTCCTTCCGGATTGGTTACCTCTTGGAAAAGAGAAATAGGTAGAATATCTTGGATTGATAAGGCCTTAAATGAATCCGGCGTTACTTTTTCAAGTCGCTCTATCGCCGCCAACGGTAACAGTGTTATTGTATCCGTGCCTATAACGGATATTAAAACTCTTAACTCACCTCCGGAAATGAACGGTGTGGATTTGGTCAATACTCTAAATGATTTGTTCCAAGCTATACAAATGGGTATCAGCATGTCTACCGAGTCTTGGACATCTCCGCAGCAAAATGTCTACAGATCCGTTAAATTCAGCTTTACTTCAAACCATGATCCTAAACAATGGATGGATTTGTTAATGAATTTTTCAGGACTTAGGATTAACACTATTAAATATGATATAAACAGCCATAACTGGTATTACGAAGGAGCAATCTATGTATTATAAACTGCTAAATAAAAATTTAATCACTGCCCTTTTGGTTTCTCTTATAGGTTTGGGAGCCGCCAAAAACGTCGGTGCTCAGGGTGTCGTCTCTCTTGTGGAGGAAAATAAAGTAACGGCTCCGGTAAGTAATTCCGCAAATACCGAAAAACCAAGTGCTGATTTGGTCATGGATACGAGTTTGCCGGATACAATGCCCGAAACCAACGAGGCCATACCTTTGGATACCGGTTTGATATCGCCGGCTCCGAAGGCAGAACCGAATGCTCCGCAAGCTCCACAACCTCAGGCTACTGCGGCAACCGATGCTCAGTCGGCCAATACCGAAAAATTACCCACTGCATCAGAACCGGAACAACTTGACGATGACGCCTTGTTGCCGGGTATGGAATCTGATGAGCTCTTTCCGGCCGATGATACTGCCGATTTACAAGAAAATACCACCGAACCGACAAATGAGGCTCCCAAAAAGGATGCTCCGGCTCTCCAACCGGAAAAATTCGGCGATGGGGTATTAAGTAAAGTAAATAATGATTTGTTTACGCAAATGTCAGATATTGAAAAGCAAACGACCTTGCTTACTTTGGAATTAAGACGCGAAAAAGTCAGAAATGAAATTGAAGCCATTAAAGCTCAAAGAAATAAAGCTATTGAGGAAAAATTGGCCGCTGAGGAAGAAAAGAAACGCAAGGAATTTGAATGGCAAAAGGAACAAGAAGCTAAGGTCTTGCGAGAACAACAGCTCCTCAAAGAAAAAGAAATTGAGCTTGAAAAAATTAAACAAAGAAAAGCCCTTAATGCTTATATGAATACCATGTTGGCTCAAAAGCAACAGTGGATTGCCGATAATGCCGAACTCTATAAGCAAATGCGTCAGGTTGAAGAAGATCGTAAAGCTTTGGCAGACGGCTTTAAGAAAAAATTGGAAAACCTTACTACTTTATCTAATAAGGTTATACAAAGTGCCAATAATGCCAAAAGTAATCATGATCGTACTTTGGCCAGCTTAACCGCTCAAAACATACAGCTCAAAAAACGTCTTGAGGCTGAGGAATTGGCTGCCAAAAACCGTCAGCAAAATCCTTTCTCCGATAATGCTCAGAGCGGGGCTGCCTCTCCGGTGTCTACTTCGGTTGATGTTAAAATCGCTCCGGTAAATGTTGCCAAAGAATACGCCATTATGGAAATAATCGGTCAGGGTGATGAACTGGTAGCTAAGCTTATTAACAAGGACGGAGAATCATTTTTGGCCAGAAAAGGTACGGTGTTGCAAACCGGACACTCCATAGAAGATATTACTACCAAATATATTCAGTTTGATAGAAACGGCCTGAAAGATTACTTGTATACTACCGGAAGTGCCTTGACTATGGAACCGGAAAGTATGGACGGTACCGGAACCGTATCCGCTTCAAAGCCCTATTCCGCTCCTGCTCCGGTAAAAAGTGTAAGTACATCTTCTTCGTTATCTTCCAGCAAGGGTATCCCTTCCTTGGGTTCGGGAATGTTCGTAAAATAAAAACGGATGACAGATGGCAGAGAATCAGGACATAAATCAGGAAAAAAATAAGGCCGGACAATCATCCTCCGGCTCTTATTTGGTTGAAAGCACAACCGAGCAAACCAAAAAACATAACATCTTGGAAGATTTGTTTGCTAACGGTAATAAGCTTTTAACTCTGCCGGATTCTGATATTCTTATCAATGATGAAACTCGCCGTCTGGTGGCCTTGTTTTCCGACGGTACTTATCTGGTTTCTAAAGATCACCGTTTTGATGGTCCGGTCTATAACTTTGAAAAAACCATCAAAAAAAGAAAAATCCCTATTAAAACTCCGCAATATGTCAGTCAAAACGAAATAAGTGCCATTTATGCTTATGCCGAACGCGGCTCCGGTGTGGCTAATGTTGATGTTGAAAATTTGGATCAAATGCAGATGCAAATTGACTTTATCAATGTGGTGGCCCGTGCCTCGGCTCAAAAAGTTTCCGATATTCATGTTATTGTGGCTGATTCTACAATTATCATGTTCCGTGTCAACGGTATGATGCAGCGGCAAATGGAATATAATAAGGAATGGGGTGAAGCCTTTGTGCGTGCAGCCTTTGCTTCGGCCGATATTTCCGACTCTAACTATGCCCAAAACGAGTTCCAAGGTGCTCAAAAGTTAGGTGAAACCCCTTTACGTGGTTCTAACGGTAAATTGATGCTGCCTCATAATGTACTGGCTATTCGTTTGCAGTTTAACCCTATTGCCTTCGGTTCGCAATACTTGGTTATGCGTCTGTTGTACGCCGATGATAATCCCGATGGAAGTTCCGACTTGCGTTCTTTAGGCTTTGGAGAACGAGAAGAAAACCTTTTCTACCGCTTAAGAGCTGCTCCGGTGGGCTTGAATATTGTAGCCGGACCGACCGGTTCCGGTAAATCTACTACCTTGCAAAGAAATATGATTAAACTTTTGCAAGAAAAAAACTACGAAATCAACCTTATTACCGTGGAAGATCCGCCGGAATACCCTATTCCCGGTGCCAGACAAATGCCGGTTACCAACGCTAACACCGAAGAAGAAAAAGAAGCTGAGTTTACTAAAGCCTTGAACGCCGCTCTGCGTTCCGACCCGGATGTTATGATGGTGGGCGAAATCCGTTCTTTGTCTGCTGCCGAACTTACATTTAAAGGTGCCCTGTCCGGTCACGGCGTATGGTCAACCTTACACGCTAACTCAGCTCCGGCCATTATTACCCGTTTACGCGATATGGGTGTGCAATCTTATATGTTAGCTGATCCGGAACTGATGAAGGGACTTATCTCGCAGCGTCTGTTTCGTAAGCTCTGCCCATACTGTCGTAAATCTATCAAAGAAAGAATGAACGATCCTTCTTTTGAACGGCTCAAAACCGCTTTGGGAGAATTTGGTATTGAAAATACCTTCGTCAGAGGTGATGGCTGCAAGTTTTGCGGTTATAAGGGTGTTAGCGGCCGTATGTCCGTTCCGGAAATTATTCTGCCCGATGCCATGTTCCTGCAATTGATGATTAACGGTGATACTAAACGCGCTATTGACTATTGGACCAGTGAACTTGACGGCAGACCTTTACGCGATGCCGCTATTGAAAGAATGTTAAAAGGCTACATTGACTTGGATGAAGTGGAACGTTGGTGCGGATTACTTGACCAGCGTCCGGTTTATTAGGAGTATTATATATGGCTGAAAAGAAAAAAACAGGTTTTAATAAAGCTATGCGTTCCTTAAACTCTATTGAAGTTTATTACGCAAAAATGATTTGTAACTTTTCTAATGAAACTCGCTTGAAAATATATCGTAAATTGGCCGCCCTAATGAGAAACCGTTTCTCCTTGATGGATGCTTTGGATATGTTACATGACGGTATTACCAACGGTGGTAAAAATCCCAGTGAGCCCATGGCTATTGCTCTGGCCAGCTGGGGTAGAGCTCTTCAAAACGGTATGCCTTTTTCCGATGCCCTAAAAGGTTGGGCTCCCAGCCGTGAAAGATTGATGCTTTCCGTGGGTGATGTGTCGGACTTGGAAAGTGCTTTACTCAACCTTATTAAAGTTACCGAAGGTTCTACCAAAATGGTAAGACCGATTATCGGTGCCGTATCATACCCGTCATTCTTGTTCATGATGTCTATTTTAATTATTTATGCCATCGGTGCTTACATGGTGCCGCCCATGATTGATGCCGCACCTGATGTGCGTTGGGTTGGTACCGCTCGTACCTTGGTAGATATTTCCAGCTGGATTCAGGAAAATTGGCTCGTGGCCTTTGTTACCTTCCCGATTGTTATGATTGTTATTTATGTTACTATCGGTATTTGGACAGGACCTGTCCGTGCCGTAATTGATAATGTTCCGCCATGGTCTTTGTATAAAGTATTTATCGGCATTACCTGGTTGTTGGCTCTCTCAGCTCTGGTTAAAGGCGGTGTTCCGGTTTCTACGGCTTTACAATCTCTTCGTCGTGATTCTAATGCTTACTTAAAAGAAAGAATTGATAAAACTCTAACCTTTATTAAAAACGGTGATAACTTGGGACAAGCCTTAATGAAAACCGGACTTAACTTTCCGGATAAAGAAATTATTGCCGACTTAAAAATTTATTCCGAATTGGATAACTTTGAGGAAGCTTTGGAAAAATTGGCTGACGACTGGCTGGAAGAGTCTGTTTATATGATTGAACAAAAGGCCTCTTTGTTAAACATGGCCGCTTTACTTGCCGTTGCCGGCGTTATTGCCTGGGCCGTGTTCGGTGTGTTTGAAATGCAAGATCAAATCACCAGTTCCATGGGAGGCTAATATGCTTAAAAATATTTTGCTCCCTTATTATACCAAACTTACTGCTTTGCCGCATCGCAAGGCAGTAAGTTGCGGGCTACTGGCTTTGTTATTGCTCGGAGCTTTGCTCCTATTTTTTCTGAAACCAGATAACGGTAAGGCTTTTATTTCCGTACAAAATGAAATTATGCTTCTGGCCGATAATATCCATAAGCACTATCAGGTAAGGCCTGATTACTGGGGCCTTAGTACCGAAACTGCAATAAAAAATAAGCTCGTCCCCGCAGATTTGCTTCGGGGTGACAAGATTATCAATTCTTTGGGAAAAGAGTTTATAATTGGGCAAGATATTGAGGGAAATGTTGTTATGCCCGGCTCACGGCAATTTATCATTACCATTCCCAACATCAGTAAATCGGTCTGCTTGGGACTACTGGCACTTCCCTTGACTCAAGAGCAAAATTTAAGTTTGACCGCCGTTAGCATCAAAACTGCCGATACTGTTGCCGATTTTACCTGGGGCGGAGATTTACCTTTACCCATATCTGAAAGTACGGCTCAAAAATATTGCAAAAATCATAATACTTTAAGTTGGGTTTTTGAATAATTTATTTGCCTATAAAAAACAACCCCGAAACTATAGCTTCGGGGTTGTTTTTTACAAATCTTCAAACAGCGGGCGGCCTTGAGCCATACGCGTCATTTGTGTTTCTATCGGCGTTGCCAAATTAAGCTTACCGCTCTTGATAATACTTCTGACCTGACAGCCTTTGGTAGTATCCGGATTGGCAAACAAAAATCTCAAAATCGGAGTCTTTTTGCCGACACCTCTTAACGATTGATGCAAAACCGCCAACATACCGCGAGACAACAAGTCGTAAGCCAATGATTCACTCATATCCGAAGACGATGCATATTTTACAATAGAGTTAATGGCATCCGGAATATTGTTGGCGTGAATGGTTGACAATACCAAGTGTCCTGATGTTGCCGCTCGCAAGCATTCGCTTGCCGCATCGGGGCTTCGTATCTCACCTACCATGATATAACGAGGTTTAGAACGCAATGCCGATTTTAATGATTCACCCCAGTTATTATTAACCGGTTGTGTTTGTTTACACAAACCAAAGGATCCGTTCATTGCCGTATATTCACCATCCAAAGGCATTTCCGACGGATCTTCAATGGTATAGGCAAACCCGCCTTCCCTTACCAAAAACTCCTTTAATAAAGATGAAATTGAGGTCGTCTTACCTGAACCCGTCGCTCCTGCCCATAAAATAAGACCTGATGCCTTACACAAACCATTTAAGTAAGTTACCAACTCTCGGCGATAGCCAAGTGCCGCAAAATCAGGCACGGTTCGCGGCATTTTACGAATACAGTATTGTACGCCGGTAACGGTCATACTCCGTTCCACTCGGAAAAATATGTTTTCATATAGCACCGAATAACTGGAATTACCATCATACGAATCTTCTACCAGTTTATAGAACTCCTCAAAGTCCGAAGCTATAAATATTTGCAAGCCGTTTTCCGTTAAATCATCCGGAATATACGCTACTTTCTCAGGGGTGATATAAATATCCGAAAAGTCTACATCATTGATTCTTACCATTGTCCATAATCCTTTTATATTTTATTGCGGCAAGTGTAATACATTTTTTCAATCTATTCAACCAAAATAAAATTACAGAAATATTAAAAAAACCGGCATCATGCCGGTTTTTTATTAAATAATCCGCAATTATTTGTGCGATTGTAACCAAGAAACAATGGCGGCTTGCGAATTAAACCCGATTTTAGTATCAATTTGCTTGCCGTCTTTGAACAAAAACATGGTCGGTATGCTGCGGATACCGTACTGAGCGGCAGTGTTCGGTGCTTCATCCACATTCATCTTGCAAATTTTAACTGCTCCGCCCATTTCTTTGGATACTTCTTCCAATACCGGACCCAACTGACGGCACGGACCGCACCATTCTGCCCAAAAATCTACCAAAACCAAGCCCTTGGAGTTTAATACTTCTTCTTGAAATTGATTGTCGTTAATTGATTGCATAACTTTTTCCTTTCTTAACTGTTCCCTACATTACTACATTATATAGTGATTATTTCCTTTATATTAAAGCTAATTATTCCAAAAACAACCTTTATTTTAATTTATTTTCATCAATCGGGATGTATTGGTCCATAAAATATAGCTTTCAACACTTTTATCAGGATAAATTTGAGCTACCAGCTGTTTATAAATTTCCAGTTGGCGAATATAGCCGGCCGGAACATCTTGCAAAGTATCCGCCGCCGGACGATTGGTCTTAAAATCTACAATAACCGCCTTGTCTTGGCTTATTATCAATCTGTCAAGTTGTGCCGAAATAATTTTTCCCTCAACCTCCCCCATTATCGGAACTTCGGCCTGAGAGCCGGGGCCAAAAATAAAGCCGAACTTATCATCATTTAACAAACTTACCACTTCTTGCTTGATTGCTTCTTGAGCCGTTTTATTTAATTCCGCTGCATTTTTTTCCAAATACGCACTTATCAGTTCTTGTTTTTGTGCCAATGAACCTTTTCCCGGTAAAAACTGCAACAGTTTGTGGATTATCGTACCGCGGCGGAAATAATTACCGCTCTCGCTTAAAGGCGATGCCACCGGTGTATCGTCTTCATCTTCGGGGCGAGACGGGGTATAGGGCTTGGATAACGGCGTTTCCTCTTGGGCCTCTAAATTAAGCCAAGGCTCTTTATTTACTTTTGCAAACTTTACACCTTCCTCTTCTTCCTTACCTTGAGGCGTAAATTGTTGCTTGCTTTCATGGCATAAATGATTTTTTTCATCCTTAAAGCCAAAATCAGCAAACGCCTTTTCACACAGAGCATACCACGATTTTTCATTAACCGCATTCTTTTGCTTATAACCGCAAATATAAAGCTTATCTTCGGCTCGGGTTAAGGCTACATACAAAAGCCTGCGATACTCGTCAAACTGTTTTTGCACATTTTTTTCATGAATTTGCAAACAATTATCGTCATATTCTTTGGCCGAAAGCGGATATAAAGCCAAATCATCTTCACCAAACAAAAGTCCTTGCGTTTTATCGGTTTTGGCCACACGGGTTGTGTCCGGCAAAATAACGATAGGTGCTTGCAAACCTTTGGAGCCGTGTGCCGTCATAATACGCACCGCATTGCCATGCTCTTGCTCCATTTCTCGTTTTACTTCTATGTCGCTTGAATTTATCCAGTTGATAAAACTTTGCAAATCAGGATTATGTTCATCTTCAAAACTTAAAGTTAAATTGATAAACTCATCAATGGCATCTTCGGCTTCCGTACCTAATCTGCCGACAATCTTGGCTCTGCCTTTAAGCGGGCCTAAAATATAGGCAAACAGTTCAAACGGACGGCTGTAATCGGAGCGATTAAGGAGCTCGTTTAATTCGTCGGCAATATTTTGGTATTTGTTATTATTCTTTAATCTTGACCATAAGCTTTCCTGACCGCGGTTATAGCAAAGTGCAAATAAATCGTCATCATTTAAGCCAAACAACGGCGATTTTAGCACTTCCGCCAAACTTAAATCATCTTCCGGCAATAATAAAAACTTACCAAGTGAAATTAAATCTTCTACTGCTATTTGCTCTAAAAGCTTTAACTTGTCTACCCCGCTGATATTAACATTTAAGTTTTTGCATTCTCGTACAAACTCTTCAATAAAAGCGTTGCGTCGTTGCACCAAAACCATAAAGTCGCTGTATTTTATCGGGCGGTTTTTGGAAACCAACATCTCCCCGCTTTCCACCGTTTGTTTAATATATAAAGCTATACGATGAGCCAGTTTGGAACTTGAGGAGGCTTTAACTTTTCTTTCTACCGGAGGGTACCAGATATCATCTTCGGTATCGGCATCGGCTTCTTCCAATTCCCAAACTTCTACCTTTCCGGCCTCTCCTACCCGATACGGCAAATGGCAAACCGCCTCACCTTCTATAACCACTCCGGATTTAGCCTCGTCTAAGGCAAATAAATGATTTACCGTTTCCAGTACCGCCTCCGTGGAACGGAAAGATACATCTAATCTTATTTTGGAAAAATTTGCTGCCTTGGTACTGAAATGTTTATACATTTTATCAAACTCTTCGGGATCGGCCCCCTGAAAGCTGTAAATGGATTGTTTGCGGTCACCCACCGCAAAAACCGTACGAACATTTTCCGATTGCCCAAGCCCTGAGAAAAACTCTTCGGTTACGGCTTTAATAATTGCCCACTGTTCGGGCGAAGTATCTTGAGCCTCGTCTATTAAAATATGGCTTATGCCACCATCTAACTTAAACAGAACCCACTGGGCCACGCCCTCCCTTTCCAGTAAATTACGAGTTAAGACCACTAAATCTTCATAATCCAAACGCGAATTTTGTTTTTTGTATTCGGCATAACCTGAGGCTAGGTCGCTGGCAATAAGCATTACCGCACGAGTTGAGTTATATAAAACTATTTCCTGTAAATGTTTTTCAAAATCCTGCACGGCAAAGAACAAGGACTGCATTTTATCAATAATATCGGGAATTTTCTTTTGTAGCGTCTGGGTGGCTAAGCTCTTAAAAGCTTCGCCCTCTTTGGTTAAAAAGGCCCGCTTGTAAACATCATAGTCAAAATGTTGCAAACATCCGTATAAAATTTCGGACTTTTTAACATCGGTTGATGTTCCTTGCGACATACTCTCGGCAACTTGTTTGATAAAAGCCCAATCCAGTTGCAAGCCAAACTCTTCTTTGGCTTTTTCAATACTTTCATTTTCTTTGACACCGAGCTTGGCTCTTAAAGATGCTAAAAATTCGGTAATGCCGTGAAATTTTTGTAAAGTACGAACAATTCGGTTGCGTTTTTCGGTTAATGTTTTCAACAAATCCGGAAATTTAAACTCTTTAATATGCGAAGTTAGGTATGCAATGGCTTGCCCTTGAGGAGTATCCGGCTCTTGTTCAATTTTTAAGATGAGTTTTTTACATACCCCGTTTAGGGCTTCTTTGGCGGTTTGATCATCCATTACCGAAAAATAAGGCGATATTCCGGCTTCCAAAGGAAACCGTTTTAAAATCTCCTGACAGAAACTATGTATGGTCTGAATTTTCATTCCTCCCGGAGTTTCCAAAACCGTAGCAAACAGCACACGAGCCTGCGATTTAAGTTTATCATCAGCCTTACCTCCGATGAGGTCATTTAGCTCATCTTCCAATTTATCATCGGTCATAACCGCCCAATTTGCCAATCGGTCAGCCAAACGGCCGTTCATTTCTACCGCCGCCGCTTTGGTATAAGTTAAGCATAAAATTTTAGAGGGACTGACTCCCGACAGCAACAATCTTAAAACACGGTCGGTCAGCACTTTGGTTTTACCGGTTCCGGCCGAGGCTTCCACCCATACCGAATGTTCAGGGTGAGCCGCAGCTTTCTGTTGGCGGGAGGCTATTTGCGATAAGCTGTCTTTTTTGGCTTTAATTTTGATAAGAACTTCGTCAGTCATCGCTTTCCTCCGTGGACCATTCTTTTACTCGTGCCAAATGCTCGTAATCGGAATACTTGGGTAAGTGTTTAGGGTTGGGACGAGCCAAATACGGCGTAGATTCAAAATCAAATAAGGCTACAAGTTCTTTTATCTGTTCGGCCGTGCGTTCCAGTAAATCTTGCGTTTCTTTAATTTCCACCGTTTTTTCGCCTAACTTCCAGTAAATTAACCTATCAACTTGGCCGGTAGAAATTTTGTTGCCGTTTTTATCGCAAAATCCGCCCTGAGAGGCAATCAGTCCTTCTAAAGGAAGTTGCGGAGCATAGCCTTTTTGCACTTCGGCATTGCTTCGCGGTTCGCCGGTTTTGTAATCTATAATATTGGCCGTGCCGTCGCGGTTGATGTCTATGCGGTCGGCTCTGGCTTCAAGCGTAAAATCTCCCGCCGGAGCCTGCCATCTTATTGAACCTCTGGCTTCGCTGTACACTTTGGCAACGCCTTCTCGGTACGGACCTTCGGTTGATAATAACCACTCCACGATATTTAAAAATTGAGGCCACCAAAAAGCTCGTACTTCCGTCTTGATTTGACTTTGAGCAAAATGTTTTTGGCCGATTTTTATTAACTCGTCCTTGGCATTAAGCGGCAAGGCAGAAGGATAAAGATTATTAAATTCTTCCAAAATCGCATGCACGATATTTCCGTAATCAGCCTGAGAAAGTTGTTTATCCAGCTCATCTAACGGCTTTAATCTTAAAATTTTGGAAGCAAATACCGCATACGGATCGCGGATTAAAGTTTCTACCGAACTTGCCGATAATTTGCGGGGACGAGCCGTAACCGGCGGACATGGCGTAGGAGCTTTTACTCTTTCTGCCGCATAGCCTTCATCTTGCAACTCCGCCAAACTTAAATATTTACCGTCAAGCAAAATATCTTTTGTAAAACCGCACGCCGTTAAAACCGTTTCAAGCCTTAATAACCACCGCGATTTATTCATCGGCGTTCCCATAACTCTTGATGAACGCGTTAAATATACCTCTTTGGCACACATTAACTGGCAAAAATCTGCCGCCGTAATACCAACTGCTCTTTCCGGTAATGAAAGCCCGAAATCCTTTTTCATGGGTCTTGACATCCACGGGTCGCTTGAGGGCAGTTTGGGCCATACCCCTTCATTAACTCCGCCGATTATAACCGTATCGTAATGATTAAAACGGGCTTCTATCGGGCCTAAAATTTTTAAACGCGGATGCGTACCGTAAACCGGACGAACCGTCTCGGCTGACATTAACGAGGTTAAAATCGGTAAATATTGACTTGGTTCTATCTTTTCCAAAACTTTAGTCTCGGGCAAAATTTCGGCAAACAGGGCCGCTGCTTTTCTGCCGTCTTCCCCTTTCCATAATATTTTTGCCCCGCTGTTTAGCTCGTTCTCTCTTTCTTCATCAGCAAGCCTTTCCGCTACCTCCAAATGACAAGTCAGTAAAGCCTTGAAATCTTCCTTTGCCAAAGCATACTTTTCACATAGGGGCTTCATTATGGATTTTAAATTATTAAGCCACTCTTCAAGCTCTTCGGGGATTTGTTTTGGATTATCCGAATAAGTAGGTTTTCGTAAGCACAATTCCCACTGCCGCAAACTGCGACGCAAGTCAGACAAGCTTTTACCTAACCGCATAAACGGACTTTTTGCCAGAGCCAGTACCGAACTTTGTGAAAAATCTTCCTCTATAACGCGGATTATCGCTCTTAAATAAATTCCAAGCGGTGTTAAATGTAACGGCTTGCCTGCCGAATCGTCAATTTTAATATTCCACCGCTCCAACTCGGCAGCCACTCTTCTTGCCAGAACTCTGTCAGGCGTTACCAATGCCGCCGTTTTAGTCGGAACTTCCAACACCTCACGCATTAAAACCGCTATGGCGGAGGCTTCTTGCCCCATATCTTGACATGAAATTACTTTTAAACCTTCAATACACTTTCTTCCCAGCGAATCGGCTTTTAATAAACGCCACTTTACCGTTGTTGCCGCCGGACGCATAATTTCGGATACCAAAACTTCCCGCTCGGGATTTTGCGGCTCTACAAGCTTCTTAACCTCAAAGCGGCTTATATTCAAAAAATCTAAAAGTTGCTTTAGTTCAAACTGCGGATGGCTCTCATCCACTTTTTGCCAATCGTCATCACTTAAATAGGTATCCAGTCCGTATAAGTAAATTTCTCCGCTATCGCATGAGGCCAAGGTTTTCAAAAGTTCCTTCATGCCGGGGAATGCCGCCGTAATACCTGCGGCCACCACCTTATGTTGCGGCGGATTTTGAGCCCATATTTCAGCTTGAGCTTTTAGTAAAATATTTTTGCGTTCCGCCACATCGGCCACACCTCGTTCTTGCAAAATTGCCGGCCAATACTGACTGACGATTTTTAAAAACTGCAAAGTATCTTGCCAGTGAGAAGCATATTGGGCCGGAACTAAATCCTTTAAGCCTTCAAAAGAAAGCTGCTCATTGTACATTTCATCCATAAACTTGGCTAAATCTCCGGCTAAGGCAAAGGCTTGAGCAAAAGTCATTTCCGGTAAGCCGTATTGTGAAGGTTTAGAAGCTATCAGGCGGGCAAACAAAAATTGCCGTTCATATTTGTTAATTGCCGGAGGCAGTTTTTGCAACAATTCTCCTCCGTCTTGCGACTGCAAGAAAATATCATCTTCTTCAATATCGCCTATCGGAACCATTTTGGGCAAAATGGTCGGCTTTAAGCCGTTAAGACGCACAAAAGCATCGCGTAAAGATAAGCAAGCCCGGCGGTTTGGCAACAAAAACAAAACTTGAGAAAGCTCTTGCGGATTATTCTCATAAATTTTGGTAAAATGCTCGGCTAAGGTATCGGTAAACGAACAACTTTGAGCAATGTTAAAAATATTTTGTGCCATTTATATAACTTAATTTTCCCGTAAATAAGCCAAAAACTTTTGTAATGCCCGACCGCGGTGCGAAATTTTATTTTTTACATCCGAACCCAGTTCGGCAAAAGTTTTATCGTACCCCAGAGGAGCAAATACCGGATCAAACCCGAATCCGCCGTTTCCTTGCTTTTGCATGGTGATAACGCCGTCTACCCTGCCCTCAAATGTTTTATATTCGCCGTTTGGAAAGCCAAGTACCAACACACAGGCAAAATATGCCGAGCGGTCATTGCTGCAGCTTTCCTTTATTTCAGCCAACAACTTATCCATTGCCAAGTCAAAATTACGATTAGGTGCATAACGCGCCGAATAAACTCCGGGACGATTATCAAGAGCTTTTACACATAACCCAGAATCGTCTGCCAAGCACGGGACACCGGTTATTTTGGCTATCTCCAGTGCCTTTAGAGCGGCATTTTCTTCAAATGTCGTTCCCGTTTCCTCAACTTCGGGCAAATCCATTTCCAAAGCGGATTTTACCTTTATACCAAGAGGAGCCAACATCTCCGTAATCTCGGCAATTTTACCTTGATTGCGGCTGGCAAATATCAGTTCGGAAAACTTCATTTATTTTATCTCCAATGCTTGTTTTTGTAATGTGATTAAGTGAGCAATTCCTTTTTGGGCCATGGCAAAAAGCTCTTCAAACTGCTCTTTGGTAAACGGTGTTCCTTCAGCCGTTCCTTGAACCTCTACAATTTTACCGCTTTCGGTCAAAACAAAATTGGTATCGGCACGAGCCGAAGAATCCTCTTCATAATCTAAATCCAACAGCACCGTATCATCTTCCAGACCGCAAGATACGGCGGCCACAAACTCGCATATCGGATTTTTTTCAAGTTTACCTTCTTTGAGCATTTTCGCAATTGCCAAATACAAAGCCACAAATCCTCCGGTAATAGATGCCGTACGCGTACCGCCGTCGGCTTGCAAAACATCGCAGTCTATCTGGATTAAATATCCCTTTAACAAGCTCAAATCGGTTACGGCTCGCAAAGAACGGCCTATTAAACGCTGTATTTCATGTGTGCGTCCGGTTGGACCTTTGGTCTCGCGGTTGACGCGGGTGCGAGTGGAACGCGGCAACAGTGCATATTCGGCCGTTATCCAGCCCTTATCACCGTCTTTGAGCCAAGCCGGCAACTTATCATCTACCGAAGCCGTGCATAAAACATGCGTATTGCCGCATTTTATTAAACACGAACCTTCGGCATAAGCATTAACATTAACACTTATTTCAATGTTTCTTAACTCGTTTTCCAACCTATTATTGTGCCGCATTTTGCCCCTCCGATTTATAAAAATCATCAATGGCTTTAATTACCCTATTAACCGTATTTTCAACCCTTTCATCCTTGGTTTCTACCACGATGTCGGCTTCCGAATAATACGGATATTCTTCCTTGATGTAATTTTCCAAACGCTCTTTTAATCTGCTGTCGGCTCCCATTAAAAACGGACGATGTTTGCGACCTGCCGTACGATGATACAAGGTATTGACATCGGCTTTAAGCCATACGGTTAAAGCATGAGCTTTCGCCATTTCCCTGGTGGGACCGGCCACAAATGACCCCCCGCCCGATGCCAAAACACAAGGCTCACCTTGCAACAAACGCTTCATAACCCGCATTTCTCCGGCACGATATTCTTCCGCTCCGAAGCACTTTAAAACATCTACAAGCGACAACCCTGCCGCTTTTTCCACCTCTCGGTCGCCGTCTACAAACGGTAAATTAAGTTTTTGAGCCAGCCTTTTACCGACACTGGTTTTGCCGCTGCCCATTAAACCTACCAGAAGAATTATTTTGTTTATATTTTTTATCATTGTGTTTAACGCTTCTTTCAAATTTATTATGTTAGATAATATAAATCTTATCATTATTTAGCAACATTTTTTATGAGGTATTGTACATGAAACAAAAAAATAATAATGCTTGGATCTACTGGGGTTTGATTTTGGTGGTTGTTATCGGTGTAATTTTTGTGGCTACCAAAGATATTTCGCCGATATCGCACCATATTGAAAAAGATGTAGCCATTGATTACACAAAGTAGATGAATAGCCGATATTTACAAGAGTTTTTAGATATGATGGCCGCCGAAAAAGGCGTGGCCGTCAACACTCTTGCCGCCTATAAACGCGATATATGCCAGTTTTTTGAAGTTTGCTCCATTGAACCGCAAAATATCAGCGAACAGGACTTATCTACCTTTATGCAGTTTTTGGGAGCTCATTACTACACTCCAAAAACTCAGGCTCGTAAGCTCTCGGCCTTAAGAGAATTTTGTAAGTTTTTGTTTTCCGAAAAAATCTTAAACGAAAATCCGGCGGCTAACATTTCTTCCCCAAAACAAGAAAAACCTTTACCTAAATTTTTAACTCCCGATCAAATATCCATGCTGATTTCTCAGGCTCAAAATCATAACAATCCCTCCATGCAGCGAATCGGGGTAATGATTGAGCTGATGTTTGCCACCGGCTTACGCATTTCCGAGTTGGTAAGCTTGCCCGAACGAGCCGTTAATTTTGATAAAAAACAAGTTATGGTTAAAGGTAAAGGCTCTAAAGAGCGAATCGTACCCATTTCAATTCAGGCACTTAACAGCCTTAAAACTTACGGACAATATCGTCAGTTCTTTTGCAAAAACGGCAAAACTTCGCCGTGGCTCTTTCCTTCAAAATCGGCTCAAAGCGGGCACATCACTCGCGATACTTTTTTTAAACAACTAAAACAACTGGCTTTAGAGTGCAACTTAGATGCAAGGCTTATATCTCCACATACCTTGCGGCACTCGTTTGCCACTAATTTACTTAATCATCATGCCGATTTACGCTCGGTGCAAAAAATGCTCGGCCATGAAAATATTGCCACTACCGAAATTTATACCCATATAACTTCCGACAAACTCATGGAAACCGTAAAACAAAAACATCCGCTCCACAACTTTAAGCTCTAGGATTATGCTGATGAACAAAAAAACTAAAAATATCGTCTCGGCCGAACACAAAGCCTCAGGATTGGAAAATCTGTCAGCCAGTATGTCGCCATTGATTAAAAAACTTTTGGGCAATAAGGGCTTGATAGAAATTGACCTTTTAACCAATTGGCAAAATATTGTAGGTCAGGAAATTGCCGAACATTCCATGCCGCAAAAAATTGTTTTTAAACCTAATTGCCGCAACGACGGAACCTTGCACCTTTTGGTCGCCGGAAGTGCTTTTGCCCTGGAAATTCAACACAACATCCCTTTAATTTTGGAAAAAATAAATACATTCTTCGGATATAAGGCCATTGCTAAAATTACCATTATGCAAAATGATGAATTTATAAATACCTCTTTATCTACGGTTTCTGAAGATAAGACTGATAAAAAGCTTGTAACTAAACAAGAACAAACTTATATTAACGAAGTAACCGAGGGGGTTAAAAGCCCTGAATTGAAAGCAAGATTAAAGTCTTTGGGTGAAAGTGTTTTTAAAAATAATAAATAGGAGAACATTGTGGAAAAATTTATTAGAACTTTAAGCACAATTATAACATCGGTGCTGCTGTATGCGGTTTGTGCCTATTCTTACCTTTCTTTAAAAGGTTTTGTTTACAACGACGGCTCTTTTACGCTTGTCAGTCCGGCCAACGCACAACCGGCCGATAGCTCTCCTTTAGAACAAAACGGTATTGCCTCTAAACTTGATGATAATATGGCAATAAATTTTACCCCGGTTTACACCTTGGGCAGCAACGATGCTCCCCTTACCGTTTATGAGCTTTCCTCTTTGGGTTGCACTCACTGTGCCGATTTCCACTTGAACATATTACCCCGTCTTGAAGAAGATTTTATTAAAAATAACCAAATTAAAGTTTCGTTCGTAAACTTTCCCTTAGATAAAAAATCCATGCAGGGTGCCATGCTCTCTGAATGCGTACCGGTCTTAAACCGAGGTAAATTTATTAACTTGATGTTTGAAAATCAGAGAACTTGGATGCTCTCCTTAAACTCTGAGGAAAAAATTAAAGAATTTGCCAAAGATGCCGGATTAGAATCCGAGGCCGCCGAACAGTGCCTTAAAAACGACGATTTGGCTCAAAATATTTTATCGTTACGGCAGGAGGCTATTGATAAACTGAAAATGCAGGGAACGCCTTCATTTTTAATTTCCGGAAACGGTAAAAACGAAGTTATTTTCGGAGTACCTGATTATCAGGCCTTAACCGATTATTTAAACAACCGCTTAAATGATAATAAACAGTAATGAAAGAACCTGAAGATATTAAAAAATTAAATGCCAAAATTAACGAATTTAAGCAAGAACACTTAAATTCCAAGGGGTCGGCAACATCGCCGTCCATGTCTTCGGCTCGCACGGTAACCGGCTTGCAGATAAGTGCCGAACTTATTGCCGGAGTATTGGTAGGTGCCGGTATCGGTTACCTGATTGATAACCTTTTCAATATTCGCCCTTGGGGTTTGGCCGTGTTTTTAATTTTTGGCGGATTGGCCGGAATCTTAAATATTTATAAAACATTTAAGAGCAATGATGACAACAAGGAGTAATTTGATATGGCCAGCCCTTTGGAACAATTTGAAGTAAAACCAATTATACCGCTCTCTTTTAACGGATATGATATTTCGTTTACCAACTCATCTCTATTGATGGTTATTAGCGTTGCTTCCATTGTTTTATTGTTTGGCTTTTGCTTAAGAAAACGCACCGTGGTACCTTCTTTGTCACAATCAATTCCGGAAGCTTTGTATAATTTTGTAAGTAACCTGATGCAGGGTTGTACCGGTAAAGAGGGTTTGAAATATTTTTCATTTATTTTCAGTGTATTCCTCTTTATAGCCTTCGGTAATTTTTTAGGACTGTTTCCTTACAGCTTTACTTTTACATCACACTTAGCCGCCGTAGGATGCTTGTCGGTCCTGGCCTTGTGCTTTAACATTATTGTCGGTATCAAAACTAAAAAATGGGGCTATCTGCGTACCTTTTTGCCCAGAGGTATACCTTGGGCTTTAGCTCCTTTGGTTGTACCGATTGAAGCTATTTCACTGTTATCAAAGCCTTTTAGCTTAACCGTTCGTTTGGTGGCTAATATGACGGTGGGGCATATTATGCTCAAAATTTTGGGAGGTTTTATTGTTGCTATGGGAATCGGCGGAGTAATTCCGTTGCTGTTTGATTCTTGTATTATTATTTTTGAAATGTTTATTGCTCTCTTACAGGCGTTTATCTATACTGTTTTGAGCTGCATATATTTGAGCGATGCTTTGCATTATCACTAACTTTTTGAGAAAGGAAAAAATATGGAACCGTTAGCTTATCTTTCCGCATCAATTTGCGCCTTGTCAATGGTGGTTGCCGCTTGGGGTGTTACCAAACTTTGGACTACCATGATTGAAACCGTCGGTCGTAATCCGCAGGTTAAAAAAGATGTTGACCTCTATGGCTGGGCCGGATTTGCCGCTATTGAAGCTATTGCTTTGTACGCCTTGGTTATTGCTTTGGTGATTTTAACCGGTAAATAGTCTATGCCTCAGCTTGACCCTTCAACATATGTATCTCAGTTTTTTTGGCTCATCGTTTCCTTTTTGAGCCTCTGGCTGATTATGTATGCCTTTATTATTCCAAAGATTGATGATATCATCAAACAGCGTCGGCAAAAAATTGATGCCTTTATTCAAAAGGCCGAAAAAATCAATGCTCAGGCGCTGTCTTCTTTGGATAAATACCACAAGGCTCTTGATAAGGCTAAAAATTCTGCCGAAACCGCTATTGCTCAAAATCGGCAGGATTTGGATAAAACCATCGCCGAAAAAAAGGCCGAAATTGAAGATGCCTTGGCTAAAAAAATTGCCGACAGCGAATATGTCCTTGCCAAACAAAAACAGGAAACTTTGGATGCTATTGAACATATTTCGCAACAACTGGCTGATGATATTATGCAAAAGTTGGATATCAAAAAAATCGGTCCCAACAAAAATACTCATAATTCGGATATTAAATAATGGCAACAATACAAGAAAATAACATATCTCGGGGCGTGGCTGCCGAAATCCAAACTTTGGATGAGGCTGCCGATTTTGTTTCTCACCCCGATGAACCGTTTTATTTAGAAGCTGAGTTTTGGGTTGGTATGGCCTTTGTCTTGGTGGTAGTCTTTTTGGCCAGGCCTGTGGCTAAAGCTCTTAAAAATCTGCTTGCCAAACATCGTGACGGGGTTATTTTACAAATATCTCAGGCCGAAAAACTGCGAGATGATGCTCAAGTGTTGCTCTCTCAGTACGAACGCCAATTCCTTAATGCCAAAAATGAGGCTCAGGCTATTTTGGATAAGTCCAATAAGGAAATTGAACTGCTTAAAGAAAATACCCTTACTAAACTTGAAAACGACTTAAATGCACGACGCAAAGAAGTTGAAAATAAAATTACCGCCGAAACCGAAAAATATCATAAGGAAATTAACGAACTTATCGGAGTTAAAACCGTGGCCTTGGTTAAAGAAAAACTGGCTGCCGTTTTGGATAACGATACGCATACCAAACTTATAGATAATTCTATTGAAAAAATATTGAAAAAGCTTAAGTAATATCAATTTTGATAAACTTTGGCTATGGTTAAAACATCAACCGACAAAGCTCCGGCTTTATATAAAGTTTTGGCACACTCTTTGGCCGTCGCTCCGGTGGTAAATACATCATCTATCAGCACCACTCTTTTTCCTTTTATATTTGCCGGATTTTTGACCTTAAAAGCTCCCTTAATATTTTGAGCTCGGGCATTGCGATGGGCAAAACTTGATTGCGGTTTGGTGGACTTACATTTTAATAAACTTCCGGTATCGGTCTTGATGTCGGTAAGCTTACTTAACTCTTGTGCCAGTAAAGCCGACTGATTATATCTTCGGGTCAGCAATCTACCGTAATGCAAAGGAACCGGTATTAACACATCCGCACCTTCTTTCCAGATATCCGTACCGGCCAATTTAAGCCACTTGGCAAATATTTTGGCATTTTCCGTCTTGTCCATAAACTTTAATGCCAAAATACTCTTTTTGGAAGCATAGTCATATTTAACCGCCGCCCTGGCCATACGAAAAGGATGCTTCTTTTCCGCTAAACACTTCGGGCATATCATCTTGGCATTGACTGCCGCTACCTGCGTAAACGGCTGCCCGCATCTTTGGCAATAAGGTTTGGCTATAAAAGTTATTTTATTAAAACATTCTGCACACAGACCGTTGCCGTCGGCGTTGATTTTGCCGCAACACATACATCGGGGTGGCAACAAAAAATCTAAAATATATCGGAAAATATTAGTCATAGTCCGCAGTTTTATTATTTAAGAGTTTTTAAGCACTCACTGATTTGGCTTAAGTTTTCAACTACCGTCATACCCGCTTGACGCATGGCCTGACGCTTACGTTCGGCTGTAATTTTACCATGGGTTATAATATCTCCGGCATAACCCATTTTATAATCAAAGGGCATGGTAGTGCCCGCAATATAGGCAATTACCGGTTTTTTATGCAACAGTCCGGCATAAAATTCGGCACCTATTTCTTCATACATACCACCCAACTTTCCGATTAAGACTATGGTTTTGGTTTTATCATCTTCATGAAATCTTTTTAAAATGTCTACAAAATCGGTACCGATAATCATATCATCACCAAGACCGATTACGGTAGATTGGCCGAAGCCGGCTTTATCAATTTCCAAAGTTGCTTCATAAGTTAAAGTAGATGAACGCGATACTAAACCGATATTGCCCGGTTGATGTATGTTTTCCGGAAAAATTCCCAAACAAGCTTCTTTAGGAGTGATAATACCCGGGGTATTGGGACCGATAAGAGTAGTTGCCGAACCTTTTAACATGGCTTTTATTTCCAGCATATCCCTTACCGGAACTCCGGCGGCAATAGTTACCGCCAATTTTAACCCCGATTCAACCGCCTCTTGGACCGCCGACTTTACCGCCATGGCCGGAACAAACAAAACCGAAGCTTCGGCCTTGGTGGCCGTTATAGCTTCTTTAACCGTATTAAATACCGGAACTCCGAAATACTTGGTTCCTCCTCTTTGCGGCGAAACACCGGATACAATGTTTGTTCCCATTGCCAACGCTCTTTGTACATGGAACGAGGCCTGAACACCGGTGATACCTTGAACCAAAATTTTGGTATGTTTGTTTACCAGTATGGACATCAGTCGCTCTCCCGCATAATTTTAACCAATTTTTCTACCGCTTCTTCCATACTTTCGGCCTGTGTTACCGGCAAACCGGAACTATCTAAAATGTCTTTGGCTTCATCCTTATTGGTACCTTCAAAACGAACCACAAGCGGAACATTTAACCCAACTTCCGAGGCAGCGGCTATAATCCCGTCGGCTACCAAATTGCATCTTAAAAAGCCTCCCAAAATATTGATTAAAATTCCTTCAACACGAGGATTGGTCATGATAAGTTTGATTCCTGCCGAAATTTTATCTTTATCTACCCCGCCCTTAACATTTAAAAAACAGGCCATTTGTTCTCCGTAGGCATTTATCATATCGGCCATGCTTAAGGCCACTCCGTCACCATTGACAATGCAACCTATGCTTCCTCCGTCTAATTTATAATACCCGAATCCGTATTGGGCCGCTTTTAACGAACTGTCATCTTCTTCCGAGTCATCGTGTAACTGTAATATATCGGGATGACGATACAGAGCATTATCATCAAAAGATATTTTGGCATCTAATGCTATTAAATTGTCTTCTTCATCAATTCCTACCGGATTGACTTCCATCATTATGGCATCAAGCTCTAAAAAAGCTTTGTGCATTTGGTTAATAAAATCGCTCAAGCCGCTGCGATATTTTTTATCCAAGTGCAAAAAGCTTAAAATCTTATCAATTTGTTCATCGGTTATCTTATCATCTAAACCCAAATTGGTATATAAAATCTTTTCCGGCTCATTGACCGCCAATTCCAACATATTGGTGGTAGAAGCGGTTATCAGCAAGGTAATGCACGGTATGTTGCGATTGATAATCAGTCCGGCATAAAACATCTGCTTGGTATTATAGTATTTTTCCACATAAACCTTACTGACGGTTTTTCCTTTATCGCCGGTTTGCTTGGTAACCAAAGTTGCCCCCAACATTTTTTCAGCTTCGGTAAAAATATCTTTACGATGTTTTATTAAGCGGATTCCTCCTTTACGGCCGGCCTTTTTTTCCAAAAAATGTCCGTCGGCACGCGCTCCTGATTGAATTTGAGCCTTCATCATCCACGGACCGTGCGGAGCTACTCTTTGAGCTCCCCTTTTAGCCTCACCGGGAGTATAGGCTATGGCTCCTTCCGGCACTTTTATGCCGTAACTTTGCAAAATCTTTTTAGCCTGATACTCGTGAATATTCATCCGTTTTACTTCTCAAAACTATCCGCATAATAACGAATTTTATCTACCATAGACATCATTCCGTTACGACGGCTTAAACTTAAATGTTCTTGTAATCCCAGTTTAGCAAAAATTTTTTCTACTGCAATTTTTTTTATCTCTTGTGCAGATTTATTTTGATAAATTGCCATAATTACCGCTATTATACCTTTAACCATTATGGCATCGCTGTCGCCTTCAAAGCTTAATTTTCCGTCATGATAATCAGGCACTAACCACACTTGCGACTGACAACCGCTTACTTTCCACTCGTCGGTTTTATATTTATCGGCCAAAGGCGGTAATTTTTCGCCTAATTCTATTAAATATTGATATTTGTCTTCCCAATCTTCCAACAGGGAAAAATTTTCACTTATAACATTTATATCTTCCATAGTCCTCTCCTTACAACATCTCTAACATCATTTTAGCTTCTTCGCTTAATCTTTCCAAACTCCAGGCCGGTTCCCATACCACTTTAACCTCAACTTTGCCAACCCCCTCAACTTTAGAAACGGCATCAGCTAATTGCTGGGGTAAAACTCCGGCTACCGGACAAGTCGGTGCGGTTAAGGTCATTTCAATATAGACATTACCGCTTTCTTGTTGGTCTATTTTATAAATTAAACCCAAATCATAAACATTTATCATAATTTCCGGATCACAAACCGTTTTGGCAGCTTCCACAATATCAAACATCTTGGCGGGAGCTTGTCCGCTTTTAAGCGGCTTTCCGGCTTGGGCTTTGTATTCGGGAGTTACCGTTTTTTCATCATCTATACTCATGGCCTGCAACAGACGAGCCTCGTTTTCATCAATTTCTTGATTTTGAAAATCAGTAGTTGTTTGTTTATCCATATTTTTATCCTATTTAAAAAACTTTTGAGCTTTGGCAACGGCTTTTACAAAAGCGTCTATATCTTCTTTGGTGGTATACAGGCCAAATGAAGCTCTGGCTACCGAATTGTAACCCATCCTTTCCACTAACGGCTCGGCACAATGATGGCCGATTCTTATAGCTACGCCCTCTTTGCCCAAAACATAAGCTAAATCTTGCGGATGAATATTGCCGACTTGAAATGAAAAAACTCCCCCCTTGTTCGGTAAACTGCCGATATGCTTAAAATCTTTAATTTCTCGGCATTTTTCATACATATATTTTACCAACTCTTGTTCATGAAGGGTAATATTTTCAAGGCCTATTTTTTGCATATACCGCAGGGCCTCGCCCAGTCCGATGGCTTCAACAATGGCCGGCGTTCCTGCCTCAAAACGCGAAGGCGGTTCGGCAAAAGTTGTGTGTTGATAAGTTACCTTATCTACCATATCTCCACCGGTTTGGTACGGAGGCATGGATTTTAATAATTCCGACTTGCCGTATAATACCCCAATACCCGTGGGCCCATAAGTTTTATGTCCGGAAAAGGCTAAAAAATCGCAGTCAATATCTTGAACATCTATCTTTTGATGAACTGCCGCCTGACAAGCGTCTATCAATACCTTAGCCCCGATTTTATGTGCCTCGGCCGTAATTGTTTTAATCGGGAAAATCGTGCCCAAAACATTAGACATGGCAGTTACCGCCACAAGCTTTACCTTGTCTGACAAAGATTTTGTAAATTCGTGGGGTAAATATGCTCCGTCATCACCGATTTTGAAAACTCGTAAAACACACCCCTTCTTTTGACAAACAATCTGCCAGGGGATTAAGTTGGCGTGATGTTCGGCCTCGGAAATTAAAATTTCATCACCTTGGTGCAAGTTTTCCATAGCCCAACTGTAAGCCACCAAATTGATTGCTTCCGTGGCGTTGCGAGTAAATACAATTTCTTGAGCCGAACGGGCATTTAAAAACTTTTGCACGATAATGCGGGCTTTTTCATATTTATCGGTTATTTTATCCGATAAAGCATAAGTGCCGCGGTGCACATTGGCGTATTCGTTTTTTAAGATACGGTTCATTATGTTGATAACCGCTTTGGGTTTTTGAGCCGAAGCTGCCGAATCTAAATAGATATTCGGCTTACCGTCTATCAGCTTTTGCAATATCGGAAAAGCTTGGCGAATTTTATAAACATCATACATTATCCATTACCTCTTTGCTTTGCAATTTAGCAAGTTTATATTTCTTTTTCAACCGAAACAACCGATTATATAAAAGTTTTTTTATTTACTTGATTTTTACAAACGAAAATTTAAAAATCTGGTTATGTACGAAGATATTTTAAAAAAATTAGCTCAATCCAAATTCCGAAGCAGCTTTCATTTAAAAGCTGTTGACCGAGAGTATATTGCAAAGAAAGGTCTTGAAGTGATTGAGAGCCACGTCAAAGATTTTATTGCCAAAAGAATCGCCGTTAAAAATCCACCCCACGACGGTAAGCAAACCCCGATGCGTGGACATCCGGTATTTATTGCCCAACACGCCACGGCTTGCTGTTGCCGAGGATGTATTAACAAGTGGCATAAATTGCCCTTAGAACGGGAATTATCCGCCCGAGAGCAAGAATATTTGGTGGGTTTAATTATGTGCTGGATAAAAAAAGAAATCGGGGCTTAAAAGCCTTCTTCTTTATAAGGACGATGCAAAAGTTTTTGCATAGCCTCGTTTATCGGCATATCGGCAAATAAAACCTGATTAACAATTTCCGATATCGGCATTTCTACATTTAAGCTTCGGGCTCTTTTCATCACGGCTTGAGCCGTGGCAATACCTTCCACGGTGCGAGTGTTTTCGGCCATGGCTTTTTTGGCATTACCCGATAAACCGATTTGATAGCCAAAACTAAAATTACGCGATTGGGTGCAGTTGGCGGTTAATACTAAATCGCCAAGGCCGCTCATTCCCATCATGGTTTCCGGCAAGCCGTGTAAAGCTCGGGATAATACGCCCATTTCATGCAAACCTCTGGTAATAAGTGCGGCACGGGCACTATCGCCTAATCCGGCACCTTCAATAACGCCTGAGGCAATGGCAATTACATTTTTAACGCTGCCGCCGATTTGCGGAGAGATAATATCGGTTGTCGTATACGGGCGAAAATAGGGTGTAGCCAGAGCATCTCTTACCTTTTGAGCCAGTTTATTATCGGCTCCGGCTATGGTAACCGAGGCCATTTTACATTGAGCAATTTCAACGGCAAACCCCGGCCCCGATAAAACGGCAACGGAGGCAGAAGGTATTTCTTCATTAACGACTTCGGACAACAGTTTACCGCTTTGTGCCTCAATACCCTTGGCACATAAAACAAGTATGGTAGCAGGCTTAACAAAAGGCTTTATTTGTTTTAGCACCTCGCGGGTAGCTTGAGCCGATACGCAAAGCAAAACAATATCGGCAAAAGAAAACAGCTCAGAGACATCGGAGGTTGCCCGTATGTTTTCCGGTAAAGGTATGGCCGGCAGATATTTAAGATTAACATGTTTTTGATTTATATCATCAACCACTTGAGGATTTCGGGCCCAACCAAGAACGGCATTACCTGCCCGAGAAGCCGTCAGTGCCAGAGCCGTACCGAAAATCCCCATACCTAAAACCGCAATTTTTTTCATGACAACTCACCTTTGATAAGAAAGACCTTTTTAGATTATGGAGTGAAGATATAAAATAATCAAGAATAAAAAAGCACTTGCAAAACCGTAAACTTTCTTTAATATAAACACTGTCGCCGATTGGCGATGGTGTCTCAAAAACATCAGTATAAAACTCCTTGATAAGGGGAGTGAACGATATAAGCGTATTTATTGCGACGAATAAGTTCGGCTGCATACTGTCAGTTTTTGAGCTCCCCGCTTTGATATTTTCAAAGCGGTTTTGTTTTAACAAAATAATGCAGGAGCTTAATACAATGAAAAATCAATATGAAAAATTGCCCAAATATATCCATTCGCAAAAAGCTGAATATTATGAAGATAAGTCTCTTTTAAGAATTTCTGAAGAAGAGATTGAAAGATTACTTAAAAATCATTTAAAAAATGATTTAGAATATTTGCGTGAAGAATTTCCTGAATTTGATAGTTTTCCTCTGGAATTACAGAAAGTATTGTTAGATATCAAATTTAATACCGGAAATGTTTCAGCTAAGGAATGGCCTAAACTTAGAAAAGCCATATCTGAAAAAAATTTATTTGGAGAGGAAGGAATAGTAGATAATGTCCATCGAGAAGATGTGGGAGATGATCGTAATAAGTGGGCAGAAAGAGAAATCCGAAATATTAAATATTGGCGTTAAGCTTAAAAGGGGCAGTTTAATTCTGCCCCATATCCTTATCTTTTATAACAAATGTTGCAAAACCTCCACTTCTCCTACTTTCCACAACAAACCATTTTCCGTCAAAACAATACGAACGTTTTTGTTCATCACATTTTTCTAAAATAAATCTTACCACATAATCCATTTGTTTTTGACTCAGCTCATTGTAAAATGAACACTCAAGGGTAACAAACATTGGGGTGTTTTCTAGCATTTTGCATTTTTCAACCACTTTCTGATTATCTGTATCAAAATAGGTAAGTGAGTTAGGGGTTAAATATGTCGGCCTTGATTGTCTTGATATTGGAGACAATTTTTTATAAAACAACGGGTTTTCAAATCTATCTTCAGGCTTATTATCCATTTGAGACGGAATTATGTAAATATCCTTATTAAAGTCATATTCATAAGGTGTTATTTTTTGTTCAACAAGCCATCCTCCTTCATCTAGACATCCATTAGCCTCTGTACACGGCTTTAATGTGTAGGTATATGAACGTGTAATTTCTTTGTTGTTTTGCATATCAAATACCTGACAAGCCAAAGTAACCGTTGTCATTTGATTGTTGGTCATCTTACATTTATAATTATGCTTTAACCTCTCAAATTCCATAATGTAAACACTGTTGGGGGTTATCTGTACCTCATAATAAGTTTTTCCTCCGGAAAACATTTTTTTATAAAACAGAGGGTTTACAAACTTTTCTTCCTTTTCGTAGTTGATAAAAAAATAAGCACCGGCAACTAATAGTGCTATTGCAACTGCCCCAAACCCTATCCATAAACTTTTTTTCATAATCAATTATCCTTATGCATAAAACCGATGAAGTAAGTTTAGATTTAATCCATAATATAAGCAATAAGTTTTATTCTTAAAGCACAATAAAATTATATTTTAAGGCAGACTAAGATTAAACGGCTAAATTTTGAGATATCGGGATAATGGAAATGTTTTTGTAAAATCAAGTATGCAAAAAGATAAAAGGTTCTTGGATGGACGCAGCCTCCCATCATCCACTGTTGATGCTAACGCACCAAGCCCGCAGCATCTGCGACTTTCTGGCTTTCAAGAACCTTATGGTGACAATGTAACATCAAATAGAGGATTTGTCAACCCCCTTGAAAAAAGAAGTTTTATAGAAGCACTGGCAGACAGTGATAAATTGCGGGTAATGCACAAAGGTGTATTAAGCGGAGCC